>NZ_JBHVXJ010000012.1:122891-200943 GCF_042881845.1 Streptomyces sp. NPDC058257 | reverse complement strand
CTATGTAGGAGCAGCAGTCTTGCGCGAGTTCAGCCTTCCGGCCCTGTACGAGGTCCCCGCGGACGGCAATCTGACCGACATCGTCCGCAGAAATGCCGCGCAGCACCCGGATGTCGCCGTCATCGGCCGCAAGGTGAACGGCAGCTGGCAGGACGTCAACGCCAAGACCTTCCTCGTCGAGGTGCGCGCGGCCGCCAAGGGGCTCATCGCCTCCGGTGTGCGCCCCGGCGACCGCGTCGCCCTGATGTCCCGCACCCGCTACGAGTGGACGCTCCTGGACTTCGCGATCTGGAGCGCGGGCGCGGTCACCGTGCCGGTCTACGAGACCAGCTCGGCCGAGCAGATCCAGTGGATCCTCGGCGACTCCGGCGCCGTCGGCATCGTCGTCGAGCTCGACGCGCACACCGCGGCCGTCGACTCCGTGCGCGACCGGCTTCCCGACCTGGTCAACGTCTGGCAGATCGACCGCGGCGGCGTCGCGGAGCTGAACCGCGCGGGCGCCGACATCGCCGAGGAGACCGTCGACGAGCGCAGCGCGGTCGCGGGCGCCGACGACCCGGCCACCATCGTCTACACCTCCGGCACCACGGGCCGCCCCAAGGGCTGTGTCCTCACGCACCGCAGCTTCTTCGCGGAGTGCGGCAACGTGGTGGAGCGCCTCAAGCCCCTCTTCCGCACCGGCGAGTGCTCGGTGCTCCTCTTCCTTCCCGTCGCGCACGTCTTCGGACGCCTGGTCGAGGTCGCCGCGCTGATGGCGCCGATCAAGCTGGGCCACGCGCCCGACGTCAAGAACCTCACGGACGAGCTGGCGTCGTTCAGGCCGACCATGATCCTGGGCGTACCGCGCGTCTTCGAGAAGGTCTACAACTCGGCGCGCGCCAAGGCGCAGGCCGACGGCAAGGGCAAGATCTTCGACAAGGCCGCGGACACGGCGATCGCGTACAGCCGCGCCCTGGACACCCCGAGCGGCCCTTCGCTCGGCCTGAAGATCAAGTACAAGACGTTCGACAAGCTGGTCTACAGCAAGCTGCGGGCCGTACTCGGCGGGCGCGGCGAGTACGCGATCTCGGGCGGCGCGCCGCTCGGCGAGCGCCTGGGCCACTTCTTCCGCGGCATCGGCTTCACGGTCCTTGAGGGCTACGGCCTCACCGAGTCGTGCGCGGCCACCGCCTTCAACCCGTGGGACCGCCAGAAGATCGGCACGGTCGGTCAGCCGCTGCCGGGATCGGTCGTCCGGATCGCCGACGACGGCGAGGTGCTGCTGCACGGCGAGCACCTGTTCACGGAGTACTGGAACAACGAGGGCGCGACCGAAGAGGCGCTCGCCGACGGCTGGTTCCACACGGGCGACATAGGCACGCTCGACGAGGACGGCTACCTCCGGATCACCGGCCGCAAGAAGGAGATCATCGTGACGGCGGGCGGCAAGAATGTCGCTCCCGCGGTGATCGAGGACCGTATCCGCGCGCACGCGCTCGTCGCGGAGTGCATGGTCGTGGGCGACGGCCGCCCCTTCGTGGGCGCTCTCGTCACGGTGGACGACGAATTCGTGGGCCGGTGGGCCTTGGACCACGGGAAGCCCGCCGACTCCACGGCGGCGTCGCTGCGGGAGGACGCGGACTTCCTCGCGGAGATCCAGAGCGCGGTGGACGACGGCAACGCGGCGGTCTCCAAGGCGGAGTCCGTGCGCAAGTTCCGTGTCCTCGGCTCGCAGTTCACGGAGGAGTCCGGGCATCTGACTCCGTCGTTGAAGCTCAAGAGGAACGTCGTGGCGAAGGACTACGCCGACGAGATCGAGGCGATCTACCGCGGGTAGCGTGGGCAGGGGCGCCCACTCGCCGTGGGGGGCCTTGTCTCCTCGCGGCTCTCGGCCTGTTGTGGTTGCTCGCGCAGTTCCCCGCGCCCCCTACGGGGCTCAGCTGAGCGCCCCTTTAGGGGCGCGGGGAACGCACCCCACCAGGCGCTACAGCAACTCCCGCAGCTTCTCCGCCAGGAGATCCCAGCGCCACTTCTCCTCGACCCACTCCCGCCCCCGCTCCCCCATGCGCCGACGCAACTCCGCGTCACCGAGCAGGGTGACGATCCGGTCGGCGGCGGCCTCCGGGGAGCCGCCCCGGACGACCCACCCCGTCTCCCCGTCGAGCACCGCGTCCGGCGCCCCGCCGGAGTCCCCGGCGACGACCGGAAGGCCGGTCGCGGAAGCCTCCAGGTAGACGATCCCGAGGCCCTCGACGTCCAGCCCGCCCCGCCGGGTACGGCAAGGCATCGCGAAGACGTCCCCCGCGCCGTAGTGCGCGGGCAGTTCCGCCCACGGCACGGCACCCGTGAACCGCACGGAGTCCGCGACCCCCGTCTCGGCAGCGAGCTTCCGCAGGTCCTTCTCATAGGGGCCGCCCCCGACGACCAAGAGCACCGTTTCAGGCGCCCCCGCCAGGATCCTCGGCATGGCGAGGATCAGCGTGTCCTGCCCCTTGCGCGGCACGAGCCGCGACACGCACACCACGACCGGCCGGTCCGTCAGGCCCAGACGGGCCCGCACGGCGTCCCCGCCCGATCCCGGGTGGAAGGTCTTCTCGTCGACGCCCGGCGGAAGTTGGACCATCCGCCCGGCCGCCGCGGGCGACAACGCGGCGGCGATGCGCGAGCGCGTGTACTCGCCCAGATAGGTGATCGTGTCCGTCGACTCGCCGATACGGCCGAGCAGTTGGCGTGAGGCGGGCAGCTGCGCCCACCCCGCCTCGTGCCCGTGCGTCGTGGCGACGAGCCGCCGCGCCCCCGCCTTCCGCAGCGCGGGTGCCATCAGGCCCAGCGGCGCCGCCGCCCCGAACCACACCGACTCGCAGCCGTGTTCCCGCAGGAGCGAGACCGCGCGCCGCGTGACGCGCGGGGTCGGGAGCAGCATCGTCGTGGGGTCGCGTACGACTTTGAAGGGCTGCTCCGCGTCGAAGGCGGCCGTCGCTTCGGCGCCCTCGCGGCCCCGCTTCCACGTGGAGGCGTAGACGACGAGCTGTTCGGGGTCCAGGCGGAGCGCCATGTTGTGCAGGAACGCCTGGATGCCACCGGGCCTGGGCGGGAAGTCGTTCGTGACGATCAGGGTCTTGTGCATCGTCGCCCGACAGTACCGATAAGCCCGCCGGAGCGCCGAACGGCCTCGCCTCCCGGCGGCCCCGCCTCTTGGCCCATTCACAGCCGCGCCCGGCATCATGGTGTACCGAACCACAATGAAGTATCCGAAAAGGGGCGTGGTGCACGTGGCGCGGACACCGGCCGTCCGGGTCCTGACCGTCCGGGTCCTGACCGTCCGGGTCCTGACCGTCTGGGTCCTGACCAGGACCGTGCTGCTGCTCTGCGTCTTCCATGTGCTCACCGCCCCGGGTCCGGACGTGACCAGCGACGTCTCCGTCATCTACCAGGGCTGGTACGAGGTCCTGCGCACGGGCACCTTCCCCCTCGACGACGTCACCTGGCAGTACCCGCCCGCCGCCGCGCTCGCGATCCTCTCCCCCGCCCTGCTGCCCTTCGTCGGCTACACGTCGGCCTTCTTCCTGCTCGCCTTCCTCGCCGACACGCTCGCCTGCGGACTGCTCCTGTACGCGGGCTCACGGCCGGGCAAGTCCCTGCGGGGAGCCTGGGTGTGGGTCGTGGGCGTGGCGCTGCTCGGGCCGACCGTGTACGCCCGCTACGACGTGATGGTGACGGCCGTCGCCGTCGCCGCGCTGCTCGCGGGGGCCCGGCATCCCCGCACGATGGGGGCGCTCGCGGGGTTCGGCGCGCTGCTCAAGGTGTGGCCCGCCCTGCTGCTCATCGGCACGCCACGCGCGCGTGCCACCCTCAGTTCCTGGGGCGCGGCCCTGGCCACCGCCGTCGGCCTGACCCTCGCCTTCCTCGTGACGATGCCCGGCGCGCTCGCCTTCCTGACCTTCCAGCGCGACCGCGGCACCGAGATCGAGTCGCTCGGCGCGCTCGTCTTCCACGTGGCGCGCCACCTCGGCTGGCAGGGCGACGTACAGCTCAACTACGGCTCGGTGGAGTTCCTCGGCCCGTATGTCGCGCTGGTCAGCACGGTCGCGCAGGGGCTCTCCGTGGCGGCCTTCTGCTGGCTGCTCGTATGGCGGCTGCGCGCGCGTGCCTGGTCGGCGAGCACGGTCGCGGACGCGGCCTTCGTCGCCGTACTGCTGTTCACGGCGACGAGCCGGGTGATCAGCCCGCAGTACCTCCTGTGGCTGGTCGGGGTAGCCGCCGTGTGCCTGGCGTTTCGCGCGAGCCGCATGGTGGTGCCCGTGTGTCTGGTGCTCGCGGCCACGTTCGTCACGTTCCTGGAGTTCCCCCTCTGGTTCTCGCACGTGGTGGCGAGCGATCCGCTGGGCATCACACTGCTCGTCGTACGCAACGGTCTGCTCGTCGCGGCGGCGCTGCTCGGCTGCCGCAACCTGTGGCGGCGGACGGTGTCCGAACCCCGCGCCCGTGAGAGCGAGTCGGCGCCCGAGGAGGTCAGCCGAGCTCCTCGCGCAGATACGTACGCCACCGCGCCGTGAACTCCTGCTCACTGGTGTCCAGGACGTCCTTCAGCGCGTCCTGGACCGCACCGGGCCTCTTCTTGTGCTCGCCGACCTCTTCGTAGAAGCCCGTCAGCTTCTCCTCGCCCCACTGGTCAGCGATCATCCGGCAGGCCAGCCACGACCCTTCGTACGCCTGGGCCAGCTTCCCCGCCTCGCCGCTGAAGCCGAAGGCCTCGTCATCGGGGAGCGCGCCGGGCAGTTGCTCGCGCTGGACGGCGCGGCGCAGTTCGGGAGCGGCCTGTACGGCGGTGCGGCCCGTGCCGCGGTAGCCCACCCAGTCGGCGAAGCCTTCGGACAGCCACAGCGGGGTCGCCGGTGAGGTGCGCGCGCGGGTCGCGACATGGGCCGTCTCGTGGGTCAGGACGACCTGCTTCCCGAAGTCGCCGAGCAGCCCGTACGCCTCGGGGTTGACGATGATCCGGTCCGCGGGCGCGGCCCCGGATCCGCCCGCCTCCCCCGTGGTCACCGCCGCGATCCCCTTGTAGCCCGACGCGGGCGCCCCGAGCAGCCCTGCCATGCCGCCGAGGGACTTGGGCACCAGGACGACGACCCGCCCCGGCCACTTCCCGGGCCAGGCGTCCGAAACCAGGGGCGCCGCCCGGTCGGCGAGGTCCGCGTACCCGCGCAGCGTCTCCTCGTCCCGCTCGCCCCGCCCGATGCCGAGCACGAGGCTGTGAGCGCCCCGTACGGACGTGACGGGCCCCTGGTCCCAGAGCTGCTCCGTCGCCTTCTCCGCGGGGCGCTCAGCAGCGACGTACCACCGTCCGTCGCGCTCCTTGAGCGTGAGCGCGCGCGACGTGGTGAGCGGCTCGCTGTCGTAGCCCTTGATCCGGTACCGGAGGTCCGCGGTCGCCGTGGCCCGCGTGCCGCTGCGCTCGAAGGCCGTCAGGCGGTACTGCCAGGACTTCAGCGGCACCTCGCGGAGGTTGTCGTAGACGTCGGCGGCCTCGGCGTCGCGGCCCGTCGCGCGGTAGGCCTCCACGTCCCGGTCGAGCACCGCGTCCGCGCGCCGGTCGAGCAGCCCGCGCACCTCGGCGGGCGCGGCATCGGGCGCCGAGGGACCGCCGCACCCGACGAGGCCGCACCCCACGAGCAGGGCGGCACAGATCCCCGGCACCCACGAGCCACGCCTTCGACCAGCCACGATTCAGATCGTACGGCCAGCGCGCCGCGGAGCGCCGGTCAGACCCGGGTCACCGACGACACCGGCATCATGCCGACCGGGTCGTAGCGCACGGCCGCTCCGGGGTAGGGCGCGTGCACGACCTGGCCGTTGCCCATGTACATCCCGATGTGGCTCGCGTCGTCACGGTAGGCGACGAGGTCACCGGGCCTGGCCTGGGACAGGGGCACCTGCTGCCCGGCGTACCGCTGTGCCTGCGAGGTGCGCGGCAGACCCACGCCCGCCTGCGCGTACGACCACTGCATGAGGCCCGAACAGTCGAATCCGGAAGGACCGTTGGCACCCCACACGTAGGGGCGGCCCACCGCGGAGCGTGCCGCGGCGATGGCGGCGGCGGCCCGCGGCGAGGACGGCGCGGCGCTCCCGAGGTCGGGCATGTCGCCGCGTCCCGAGCGCGACGCCCTGTCGTACCGCTCCCGGTCCCGCGCGGACAGCGAGTTGAGCAGCTTGCGCGCCTTGGCGAGCTTGTGCTCGACGCCGCGCTTGTGGCGGGCCACGGCGGTGCGGCTCTTCTCCAGCTCGAGGAGTTTGCGGCCGGCCTCCGTGCGCTCCTGGTCGAGGCTGCGCTGGGCCTTCTGGAGGTCGGTCAGTTCACCGGCCTGCCGGACACTGATGCGGTCGAGCGCCGCCGCCTTGTCCAGGTAGCCGTCCGGGTCGGAGGAGAGCAGCAGGGCCAGGGAGGGATCGATGCCGCCCGAGCGGTACTGGGCTCCGGCGAGCGAACCGAGCGCGCCGCGCATCGTGTTGATGCGCTCCTGGCCGCGGGCGACGCTGTCCTTGGCCCGCGCGACCTGCCCCCGCAGGGTGTCCGCGCGTTCGTCGGCCTTGTTGTACAGCTCGGTGGCCTTCTCGGCCTGCTCGAAGAGGTGGTCCACCTTGGCCTTGGTGGTGGCCGGGGTGTCGTGCGGCGCGGCGCCCGCCGGTGCGGCGCCGAGTGCCGCGGCGGCGGCGGCCGCAGCGGCCGAAAGGATGGTGACGCGCGTGCTCCGGTCCAGGCCGGACAGCGCGAGACGACGATGGGACCCCACGGGAAGCCGCTCTCCCTCCGCATGACGGACCCCAGGGCGAACCCGGGGGAATGTCCCCCGATACGTCGGGGGAATGCGCGCGACAGTAGCCGTGGGATCACGTCACGGCCAAAGACCCTGCCGTGTACACACCGTGACGCCCCGCCGGAGACGCAGGTCACCGACGGGGCGCGGGGTCAGCGGGAGTTACCGGAATTCGCCCGTTTGGGCGGTACTCCCGGTCGTTTCAGATGCGGACGCCGAACTGGAAGGAGCCGATGGTGGACATCGACTCGTAGCGCACCACGGCGCCCGGCTTCGGGGCGTGAAGGACCTGGCCGTTGCCCGCGTAGAAGCCGACGTGCGCGAGGCTGTTGAAGAACACCAGGTCGCCGGGCTTCAGCTCGCCGCGGCCGATCTTCGTGCCGTCGTTCTGCTGGGTGTACGTGGTCCGGGTGATCTGCACACCGGCCTGGTTGTACGCCCACTGCGTGAGGCCGGAGCAGTCGTAGGAGTTGGGACCGCTGCCCCCGGAGACGTACGGCTTGCCCGTCTGCGTGGCGGCGGCGCTCAGGGCGGCCTGGCCGCGCTGCGAGGCAGGGACCTCCTTGCCGAGGTCCACGCGGTCACCGGCGTCGCGGCTCGCGCGGGTCTCCTTGGCGGCGAGGTCCGCCTTCTCCTTGGCGGTGAGGGTGTTGAGCAGCTTCTGGGCGGCGCCGAGCTTGCTCTGGACTTCCTTCTTCTTCTTGCCGAGTTCCTTGCGCGTGTCGGCGAGGTCCTTGAGCTTGTCGGAAGCCTCCTTGCGCTCCTGCGCGAGGGTCCGCTGCTTCTCCTGGACCTTCTTGAGCGCCTCGACCTGCTGGCCGCTCAGCTGGTCCATGGTCGACGCCTTGTCCAGGTAGTCGTCCGGGTCGGCCGAGAGGAAGAGCTGGACGGAGGGGTCGAGGCCGCCGGAGCGGTACTGCGCGCTGGCCATCGAACCGAGGCCGTCACGCAGGTCGTTGAGGCCCTCCTGGCCGCGGGCGACCTTGTCCTGAAGCTCGCCGATCTCCTTCTCGAGCTTCTCCTGCTTCTCCTTGGCGCCGTTGTACCGGTCGGTGGCCCGGCCCGCGTCCTCGTAGAGCTTGTCGACCTTGGACTTGACCTCGTCCTTGCTCGGCTTCTCGCTGGGCGCCGCGTTGGCCGCCTGGGAAGTGAGTGCGACGGCAGCGGCGGCGGTCGCGGTGAGCACGGTCACGCGGGCGCGGCTCGGCTGCTTGGGTCGACGGTGGGACGCCACGAAGGCGGCTCCTTCTTCCTCCAGCCGCCTACCGAGACCCGGTCGGCGGGTACCACCGCTGTCACCCCGGATGGGTGATCAACCGAGCGGAGGTTCGAAGCGAGACCTTAGTGACCTCCTTGTGATCAGTTCAAATCCCGAAGGGTAAAAAGGGGGGTGCGGGGCGCATATTTTACCGATAACGCACAGGCTGTAATGATCGATTGACGCTACGTTGCGTAGTCGGCGCCCCAATTCGGGCATAGAGAACAGGAGTTACTTGCTCACCCTTTGCCACGCGAAAGCGGCACGCGTCAGCCACCCGAGAACGGCGCGCCTCAGCCGCGTGGAAGCCCCGTGCGTCAGCCGCGCGAGAGCCGCTTCAGGAGCACGGCCGAGGCGACGGGGCGTGCCCCCGCCTTCGCGATCCCGTCGGCCACTTCGCGGTCGGTCGACACGACGACCACGGGGCGCCCCGGAGGCTCCGCGCGCACCAGTTGGCGGATCAGTTCGTCCGCGGTGACGCCGGGCTTGGAGAACAGCACACGCACCCCGCGCGGCGGCGCGAGCAGTACGGGCGCGGCGAGTTCGGCCCCGTCGAAGACACAGGTCATCTCGGCGCCGGTCTGCGCGGCGAGTTGCGAGAGCGAGCCGAGGAGCCGCAGCCGCTGTTTCTCCAGGGGCATCGTCGGATAGCCGGTCTTGGTGACGTTGTAGCCGTCCACGACCATGTGCGCCTGCGGCAGCGCGAGCAACTGGTCGAGGATCGCCGGGTCGTTCTCGGAGAGCGCGCGGGCGGCGATGTCCTTCGGCGTCATCCGGCCCGGCTCGACGGCGTCCACGGTCTCGGCGGGCCGCACGGATACGGGCGGCAGGGCCAGTTCACGGCGCAGCCCCTGGGCGGACTCCAGGACCGTGTCGAGCAGCAGGCGCACCCGCATGTCCTCGACACTGCGCCCCTCGCGCGCCGCCCTGCGGCTCGCCTCAAGGGCCGCCTCCGTCTCGCTGAGCCGCGCCTTGAGCCGCCGGGACTCGCTCTCGGCGGCGGACAGCTGCGACTGGCCGTCGGCACGTGCCGCGTCGAACTCGGCGGTGGCCTTGCGCAGGGCCGCCTCGCCGCGCTTGACGTCGCTGAGGGCACTGCGCAGCTTGCGATGCATCGATTCGGCTTCCTTCTTCGCCGACTCCAGCTCCGCGCGCAGCCGTTCGGTGTCGGCCTTCGTCTGGCCGCGCGCCGCGGAGAGTTCCTGGCGCAGCCGTTCGAGCTCGGCCCGCGTCTCGTCGTCCACGCGCTCGGCGTCCGCCCGCAGGGCTTCCTCGCCCGCGGCGGTCACCAGCTTCACCCAGCCGGTGGGGCGCAGTACATAGGCCGCGGCCGCCACATCGAGGGGGTCCGCGGCCGGGGGTGGTGATCCCGCGTCCAGGGCGCCGGTGAGCTCGGGCTGCGCCTCTCTGAGACGTTCGCCGATGCGCTGGCGGAAGAGCGGGTCGCCCTCCAGGGCCGTCGCCATCGCGTTGCCCGCGAACTTCGTGCGCCGGGTCGGCGTGAAGCGGGCGTACTGCCTCAGCTGTGCGGGCAGTTCGCCGACCGTGAGGCCGCCGAAGCCGTCCGAGACGATCTGGACGACCCGCCGACGCACTCCGTCCGGCAGCGGACGGTCGAGCACCTCAGCGGTGCCGTCGTCCGGCTCCCCGCTCGCGCTCTCCACCATCCGTCACCCCACTAGCTGTGCGGGCCCCGCTCCCTCAGGAGCCGGCACCCGGCCTGTCCACGAGTTCCACCTGGTCCACCGCGTTGCACCAACGGCAGCGCACCGACTCGATGGTCTCACTGACCACCTCGCGTTCCTCGATGTTCGACTCACCGGCCAGGTCGAGGTGCACATATTCGACCACCTTCGAACTGCGGGTCACGTCGAAGCGCGTGAGATTGCCGCAGAGCGCGCAGCGCCACCGGGTGGTGTCGGTCGGCAGAGGAACCGTCATCGTGGCTGTTCGCTTTCCTTCGGAATTCCATGGTGCGTGGTGCCCGTAACCCTAAGGCCTGTAAGGGTCTCCATGCGGCGACCTCCTACGCGGCGGGGCACTCTGTACGGTTTGCTGCGCTTACGTCATGCTCTGTTCATGATCAAGACGTGGGGTACGACGGCGGGCCAGACGCTCAGAGGTCAGTCGGCCCCGGTGACGTACGGACTGATCGCCGTCTGCTGTCTGGTGTTCCTGATCTCCCCGATGTCCGGGTTCAATCCCACCTACGGCACCGGTGACAAGCTGCTCGCCGCCCAACAGGCCTACTTCGAGCGCTGGGGCGTGGTCCCCTCGGAGCTGTTCAGCGGGGCGATGCGGCCCGTGCTCGCCCCGGCCACCGCGCTCTTCGTGCACGGCAGCTGGCTGCACCTCCTGGGCAACATGCTCTTCCTCTTCGTCTTCGGGGCGATGGCCGAGGAACGGATGGGGCACTTCCAGTTCGCGCTCTTCTACCTCTGCTGCGGCTATCTCGCCCTGTTCGCCTACGCCGTCGCGCACGCGGGCTCGGACCAGACCCTGGTGGGCGCGTCGGGGGCGATCTCCGCGGTGCTCGGCGCGTTCCTGCGGCTCTTCCCGAAGGCGCGGGTCACCAGCCTCTTCCCGTTCCTCTTCTTCCTGCCGCTGCGCTTCCCCGCGTGGGTGGTGCTGCCGTTCTGGGTGGCGCTGCAGTGGCTCGCGGCCCTACAGGGCGGGCAGGGCCCCGGCGTCGCCTATCTGGCCCATATCGTGGGGTTCTCACTGGGCTTTCTCTACGCGTGGGTGCGGTATGTCAGAAGAAACAGGCCGGCGCGGAGCGCCTCTTTGGAAGGGCGGGAGCGGGAGACGGGAGGGCTAGAGTGAAGCAGCCAGCACCCGTCATCGAGGGAGACAGTCAGCCGTGATCACCGCGATCGTGCTCATCAAGACCAGCGTGGACCGGATCCCGGAGATCGCCGAGTCGATCGCCGCCCTCGACTGCGTCAGCGAGGTCTTCTCCGTGACCGGCACGTACGACCTGATCGCCATGGTGCGTGTCGCGCACCACGACGACCTGGCCGACGTCATCCCCGGCAAGATCAGCAAGATCCCGGGTGTGGAGGGCACGGACACACATGTCGCGTTCCGCACGTACTCGCAGCACGACCTCGAAGCGGCGTTCGCCATCGGCCTCGACTCCTGAGCCTCGCCCGGCACTTGTCGCCGGGCGCCAGATGAGGGTTTCTTCATCCGCCGCTCATACTGCTGACGCACCGCGCCCCGCACGCTCGCTGTCAGGGTCTTCTCCCACCGCACGGCTGCCCTGGCCGCCGTCGTGGCGATACCCCTCGGCATCGCCGCCACCAGCTACGCCCTGACCGACAGCCCCGAGCCGCCCAACGTGCCGCCCAAGGTGGAGCTGGAGAGCGGTTCGCCCTTCACGAAACCCTCATCGCCCCGGCCGACGCCGAGCGACGAGACGGTGTCGCCGCCCCCGGTCAGCGAGAACCCCTCGGACGACGACGGCAGCGACAACGATGACGACCGGGGCGACAACGACGACGACGGCCCCGGTGACGACGGCTGAGTCGGCGCGCCGCTGGGTCTCCGCCCGCGTCCGCATCCTGCTGTGGCTCCTCTTCGTGATGGCCGTCGCGCTCGCCGCGGTGGCCGCCGCCAAGGGACGGACCAAGGCTCAGGCGGCCGTGGTGTCCGGCACGCAGCGGCCTTCCTCCGTGCGGTAGTTCCAGCGCGCGCCGTCCGCCACCAGCTCCTTCACGGCGCGCACGAAACGCTCCACGTGCTCGTCGGGGGTGCCCGCGCCGAAGCTCACACGGATCGCGTTCAGCGACTTCTCGCCGGGCGCGGCCTCGGGGGCACCGCACTCGCCCTGGGTCTGCGGGTCGCTGCCGAGCAGGGTGCGCACCAGCGGGTGGGCGCAGAAGAGGCCGTCGCGTACGCCGATTCCGTACTCGGCGGAGAGCGCGGCGGCGAAGTGCGAGCTGTTCCAGCCCTCGACGACGAAGGAGATGACGCCGACGCGCGGCGCGTCGTCGCCGAAGAGCGAGAGCACCTTCACTGCGGGCACATCGGCGAGGCCCTCCCGCACCTTCGCGATGAGGTGGCGCTCGCGGGCGACGAGCTCGTCGAAGCCCGCCTCGGTCAGCGCCTTGCAGGCGGCGGCGATCGAGTACACGCCGATGACGTTCGGCGAACCGGCCTCGTGCCGCGCGGCGGTGTCGTGCCACTCCACGTCCACACCGCCGTCCGTACGCCGCGCGACCTTGCGCGAGGCGCCGCCGCCCGCGAGGTAGGGCTCGGCCGCCCGCAGCCAGTCGGAGCGGCCCGCGAGGACGCCCGAGCCGAAGGGCGCGTACAGCTTGTGACCGGAGAAGGCGACCCAGTCGACGTCGAGGTCGTCGATGGAGACGGGGTGGTGCGGCGCGAGCTGCGCGGCGTCCAGGACGATGCGGGCGCCGTGCGCGTGGGCGGCGGCGGCGAGCTCCTTGACCGGCCACAGCTCACCGGTGACGTTCGAGGCGCCGGTCACGCAGACCAGGGCGGGCCCGTAGGGATCGCGGTCGGCGAGGGCGCGCTCCAGGGTCTCGACGGCCTGCTCGGAGGTGCGCGGGGCGTTCAGGTACGTCACGCGGGCGTCGCGCCACGGAAGGAGCGAGGCGTGGTGCTCGGTCTCGAAGACGAAGACCTGGCAGTTCGCGGGCAGGGCGGCGGCGAGCAGGTTCAGCGAGTCGGTGGTCGAGCGCGTGAAGACGACCTGGTCGTCCTCGCGGCAGCCGAGGAACTCGGCGACGGTGACGCGGCTGTTCTCGAAGAGGTCGGTGGAGAGCTGCGAGAGGTACCCGGCGCCCCGGTGCACGCTGCCGTAGTACGGCGCGTACGCGGCCACGTCGTCCCACACGCGCTGCAGGGCCGGGGCGCTCGCCGCGTAGTCGAGCGCCGCGTAGGTCACTTCGCCGCCGGTGACGAGCGGCACGGTGACGTCACGGCCGAGGACGGGCAGCGGCTCGGCACAGACGGATCGGTCGGCGACAGCGGTGGGGACAGACATGGCGAACTCCCGTGGGAAGGCAGGCGAGTTCACTGCGAGGACGCACGTAGGGCGCCGCAGTGATGAAAGAAAAGGGGGTGCGGAAAAGGGGCCGGAAAGCCCTATCGCATTCGCTTGCTCACGAGACTGCTCCCTTGAGGACCAGGACCCCAGGGATACGACACTCATCGAGTGCGCAGGGGTCCGCGCTTGCCATACGCCTTGCTGCGTACGGCCTGGTCTTCACCCGGGGCACCCCGCCACGGACGGAGGGTTGCCGGACAGCGAGCCGGGGCCTAATCGCTGTCACTCATGACCTGCTCAGCATCTTGCCACACGATCTTCTCGGTGCACACCGCAGTCCGGGATCCGGACTGCGGTGTGCGCCACACTCACGCCGCACTCATGCCACGCTCACCTGTTGCTGGCCGCCACCCAGCGCTCCAGGGACCTCTTCGCGGCCCCGGAGTCGATCGACTCCGCCGCCCTGGCGATACCGGCGCCGATCTGCTCCACGAGGGTCCCCTCGCCCGGCGAGAGGGCCACCAGGGCCGCCGCCGTGTTGAGCAGCACGGCGTCCCGCACGGGGCCGCTCTCCCCGTCCAGGAGGCGCAGCGCCACCTCGGCGTTGTACGAGGCGTCAGCGCCCCGCAGCGCCTCCACGGGGACCAGGTCGATGCCGACGTCCCGCGGGTCGAACGCCTCCTCGCGCACGACGCCGTCCCGCACGACCCAGACCCGCGACGTCGCCGTGGTCGTCAGCTCGTCGAGCCCGTCGTCGCCGCGGAAGACGAGGGAGGAGTGCCCGCGCTCGGCGAATACCCCGGCCACGATGGGCGCCATCCGCGCGTCGGCGACCCCGACCGCCTGGGCCCGTACCTTGGCCGGATTGGTGAGCGGGCCCAGGGCGTTGAAGACGGTCCTGATCCCCAGCTGGCTGCGCGCCGCACCGGCGTGTCGCAGCGCCGGGTGGAACTTCACGGCGAAGCAGAAGGTGATCCCGGCTTCCTCGGCCACCTCGACGACCCGCTTCAGCGGCAGCTCCAGATTCACCCCGAGCTTCTCCAGGACGTCGGAGGCGCCCGAGGCACTGGAGGCGGCGCGGTTGCCGTGCTTGACGACCTTCGCACCCGCGCCGGCGGCCACGATCGCGGACATCGTGGAGATATTGACGGTCTTGGCCCCGTCGCCGCCGGTGCCGACGATGTCGACCGTCTGGCCCGGCACCTCGATCACATTGGCGTGTTCGTACATCGTGCGTACGAGGCCGGAGATCTCCTCCACGGTCTCGCCCTTGGCCCGCAGCGCGACCACGAAGCCCGCGATCTGCGCGTCGGAGGCCTCACCGCGCATGATGCGGTCCATGGCCCACGCCGTGTCATCGGTGCTCTGGTCGCGTCCCTCAAGAAGACCGTTCAGCACACCGGGCCAGGAACGGGCCGCCGCGGTGTTGCCTCCTGCGGGGGTCACAGCGCTCATCTGCCGCTCCTGGGTTCGTATAGGCGTAGGACAGGAACACCTTATCCAGCCCTGGGGACGGCAAAGAGCCCCGTCCATGCACTGGATGCATGGGACGGGGCTCTCGCCGTGGCGACCTTGTGGTCAGTACCTCAGTACCTCAGTACCTCAGAGCGTCAGGGGATCAGTGGTGGCCGTGGCCGCTCGTGATCTCCTTGTACTCCTCGGTGGTGGGCTTGGGGATCTGGTTGTCCTCCCCGTAGTAGCCCTTGGAGAGCTTGGCCCTGAGCTTCTGCGGCCCGCTCACCTTGCGCTCGACACCGTTCTCGTCGACCCCGGGGCCGATCTCGACCGGCGCGTACTGCTCGTGCGCGGTGAGCGTGTGCAGCTGCTCCTGGTCGAGCGGCTCGTGGACCTCGATGAACTCACCGTGCGGCAGGCGCTTGATGATGCCCGACTCGCGGCCGTGCAGGACCTTGTCCTTGTCGCGCCGCTGCAGACCCAGGCAGATCCGCTTGGTGGCGATGAAGGCGAGGACCGGTGCCACGAAGAAGGCGATGCGCACGAACCAGGTGATCGAGTTGATCGACAGGTGGAAGTGCGTGGCCCAGAGGTCGTTTCCACCACCGACGAGCAGCACGAAGTACCAGGTGATCCATGCGACACCGAAGGCCGTACGGGTCGGAACGTTGCGCGGGCGGTCCAGGATGTGGTGCTCGCGCTTGTCCCCGGTGACCCAGGACTCGATGAACGGATAGACCGCGATCGCGACCAGGACCAGCGGGAAGATGATCAGCGGGATGAACACACCCAGGACGAGCGTGTGACCCCAGGCGTTGATCTCCCAGCCCGGCATGACACGGATCAGACCCTCGGAGAAGCCCATGTACCAGTCGGGCTGGGCTCCGGTGGAGACCTGGTCCGGCCGGTAGGGGCCGATCCCCCAGATCGGGTTGATCGTGGCGATCGCCGAGACGGCGACGATGACACCGAAGACCAGGAAGAAGAAGCCTCCGGCCTTCGCCATGTAGACGGGCAGCAGCGGCATGCCGACGACGTTCTTGTTCGTCTTGCCGGGACCCGCGAACTGCGTGTGCTTGTGGTAGAAGACCAGGATCAGGTGCGCCACCACGAGACCGAGCATGATGCCCGGCAGCAGCAGGATGTGCACCGAGTAGAACCGGGCCACGAAGTCGCCGCCGGGGAACTCCCCGCCGAACAGGAACATCGAGAGGTACGTGCCCACGATCGGCACGGACAGGATCGCGCCCTGCATGAAGCGCACACCGGTACCGGAGAGCAAGTCGTCCGGGAGCGAGTAACCGGTGAAGCCGGTGAACATGCCCAGGACGAACAGCAGGAAGCCGAAGACCCAGTTGACCTCGCGCGGCTTGCGGAAGGCACCCGTGAAGAAGACGCGCATCATGTGCACGAACATCGCCGCGAGGAAGATCAGCGCCGCCCAGTGGTGGATCTGCCGGATCAGCAGACCACCGCGCACATCGAAGCTGATGTGCATGGTCGAGTTGAACGCCTCGGACATCAGCTGGCCCTGCAGCGGGATGTAGCTGCCGTGGTACTCCACCTCGTTCATCGACGGGTGGAAGAACAGGGTCAGGTACACACCCGTGAGGATGATGATGATGAAGCTGTAGAGGCAGATCTCACCGAGCATGAAGGACCAGTGGTCCGGGAAGATCTTGCGCATGTTGGCCTTGGCCAGGGAGTAGATCCCCAGGCGGCCGTCGGCCCAGTCGGCGACCCGCTCACCGGCGGGCGCCTCCTTCTTACGGTTGTCGTTCGCCGTAGTGCTCATCCGCGCTCCCAGAATGCAGGACCGACGGGCTCGGCGAAGTCGCCGAGCGCCTCGAGGTAGCCCTCTTCGTTCACGGCGATGCGCAGCTGCGGCAGCGCGTGACCGGCCGGGCCGAAGATCACTCGGGCACCGTCGGAGAGGTCGAAGGTGGACTGGTGGCACGGGCAGAGGACGTGGTGCGTCTGCTGCTCGTACAGGGAGATCGGGCAACCGACGTGGGTGCAGATCTTCGAGTAGGCGACGACACCTTCGTGCGACCACTCGAGCTCTTGCTTGTCCTTGATGTCCGCCGGCTGGATCCGGACGATCATCAGGGCCGCCTTGGCGATCTCCTTCTGGAAGTCGTGATCGTGCTCCTCCAGGCCCTCGGGCTTGGCGAAGGTCAGCGAGCCGACCTGGACGTCCGACGGACGCAGCGGCTCGTTCGTGTTCATGTTCACGAGCAGCTTGCCCTTGGACCACAGCGTGTGCCGCAGCTTGTCCTCGGGCAGCGGACCGAGGTCGCGCAGCAGGACGACGCCGGAGAGCGGCACCATGGCGAGCGCGCCGAACATCGTGTTGCGGATCAGCTTGCGCCGGCCGAACTGCGACTCCGCGGCACCGGCCTTGAAGTCGGCCATGACCTTGGCCTTGACCTCGGGCTCGGCCTCGATCGGGTGTCGCTCGTCGGCGACCTCCACGTCGGACATCAGGGTGCGGGCCCAGTGGACCGCGCCCGCGCCGATGCAGAAGAGCGCCACGCCCAGGGTCATGCCCAGGGAGAAGTTCAGCGCACTGATGTGGCCGATCGGGAAGATGTAGACGCGCTTGTCGACCGGGAAGGCCACATACGAGGCGATGAAGCCGATCGTGGCCAGCATCGACAGCGTGAACAGGAAGGCGACCGCACGCTCGGAACGCCTGGCGGCCCGCTCGTCGATGTCCTGGACACGATGCTCGTGGGGCGGAAGCCCCGGGTCGGCGAACGGGTTCTCGTCCGCTACCGCCACCGAGCCGTGCTCGGTCTCCTGCACGCTGGGCAGGTTCTCTTCTGGATTCTCTTTGCTACTCATGACTTCTTGGCCTTTGCGGTCCGAGCGGCGACCCACACGGCGACCGCGATCAGCGTGCCGAGACCGAAGATCCAGCCGAACAGGCCTTCACTGACCGGACCCAGGCCACCCAGCTTGAGACCGCCAGGGCTCTCGGTCTGTTCGCCGTTGACCGCGTCGAGGTACGCGATGATGTCCTTCTTGTTCTTCTCCGGCATCGTCGTGTCGGGGAAGGACGGCATGTTCTGCGGGCCGGTCTGCATGGCCTCGTAGATGTGCTTCGGGGAGACATCCTCCAACGAAGGGGCGAACTTGCCCTTCGTCAACGCGCCGCCCTCACCGGTGAAGTTGTGGCACTGCGCGCAGTTGGTGCGGAACAGCTCGCCACCCTTGGCGATGTCCGCGCCGTCCGGGCTGTACTGCTTCTCGGTGGGAACGGTCGGGCCCGCGCCCAGCGAGGCGATGTACGCCGCGAGCTGGTCGATCTGGGCCTGGTTGTAGATGGCCTTCTTCTTCGGCGCCTGGGCGCCCGGCTGCTGCAGCGGCATGCGGCCGGTGCTGACCTGGAAGTCGACGGCGGCTGCGCCGACGCCCACCAGGCTAGGACCGTCGGAGGACCCCTGACCGCCGGTTCCGTGGCAGCTGGAGCAGCCCACGGAGTACAGCTTCTTGCCCTCGTCGATGGCGAGGGACTGGGCGGTGTCGTCGGCCTGCGCCTTGTCCGCTGGTGCGAACGCGGCGTACAGCCCCCCGGTGGCCGCCAGCGCGAGGAGTAGGACGACGACCGCCGCCAGCGGGTGGCGTCGTCGTGCGGAGAGCTTTTTCACGGATTACCCCGGTGTCAGGATCTTCTGCGTCGATGCTTCTGGAATGAGTCGGAACGTCGGGCCCGTCGTGAGCCCGGCATCCGTTTACTTGATCATGTAGATCGTGGCAAAGAGACCGATCCAGACAACATCGACGAAGTGCCAGTAGTAGGACACGACGATGGCTGCGGTCGCCTGCTCATGGGTGAACCTCTTGGCCGCATACGTCCTGCCGAGGACCAACAGGAAGGCGATGAGCCCGCCTGTCACGTGCATGCCATGGAAGCCGGTGGTCAGGTAGAAGACCGAGCCGTACGGGTCGGACGAGAGCGAGAGGCCCTCGTGCTTGACCAGCTCGGTGTACTCGTACACCTGACCACCAATAAAGACCGCACCCATGATGAAGGTGACGATGAACCACATCCGGAGCTTCTTCACGTCACCACGCTCAGCGGCGAACACGCCTAGCTGGCAAGTGAGGGAGGAGAGCACCAGGATCGTGGTGTTCGTCGCCGAGAACGGGAAGTTCAGCGCGGACGCCATTTCCTTCCAGTGCTCAGGTCCTGTCACCGATCGCAGGGTGAAGTACATCGCGAAGAGGGCCGCGAAGAACATCAGCTCGGAACTGAGCCAAATGATGGTTCCGACGCTGGTGAGGTTCGGCCGATTGACCGGCGGGTGCGCGTGCCCGGTATCTACTGTCGTTGCTGTCGCCACGACCGACATTATGTCGGTCGCTTATCCCGCCCTCACCCCGGGGGGTGCCGTTCGGAGTGTCTGAGGGGTGTGTCCTGCCCGTATGGCCCATCGAAGGGCTGTCCGAACCGCTGTTGACGGGGTGTCCGGAGGAGTAGCATCCGCGCATCGGTCCCCGGCGAAATGCCCTCAACGAAGCGGAGGAACAATGCAGCCGACCGCCACGGTGCTGGTCTACAGCGACAACGCGAGCACCCGCGAGCAGGTCCGGTTGGCCACCGGACGCAGGCCGGCGACGGACGTTCCCGCGGTCGAGTTCATCGAGTGCGCGACGCTGCCCGCCGTGCTGAAGGAACTCGACCGGGGCGGAATCGACGTCTGTGTCCTGGACGGCGAGGCGACGCCCGTCGGCGGCATGGGGGTCTGCCGTCAGCTCAAGGACGAGATCTTCCAGTGCCCGCCCGTGCTCCTGCTCATGGGGCGCCCGCAGGACGCCTGGCTGGCCACCTGGAGCCGCGCGGAGGCGGCGGTGACCCTTCCGGTCGATCCCGTCGAGTTCGCGGGCTCTCTGGCCGCTCTGCTGCGCGACAGGCTCGCCATCCAGGCCTGACGGCACGACAGAAGGCCCCGCACCTCGGTGCGGGGCCTTCTGCGCTGTTCCGTGCCGTGCTCTGTGCTGTGCCGTGCTCTGGGCTGTTCCGTGCCGTGCTCTGTGCCGTGCCGTGCCGTGCTCTGGGCGGGGCCGTCAGACCTGCGGCCGCAGCCTGGCCGCGTCGACCGCCGCGGGGCCCTTCTTGACGCCGCCCAACAGGGCGCTGCCGTCCTTCCAGTCCTTCCAGTCCACGTTCCAGTCGCCCAGGCCGTTGCCGAACGGGTCCATGTCCGCTCCGGCGCTGTTGACGACCTTCACGATGTCGCCCTGCCGGACGGTCTCGTAGAACCAGGCGGCGTCGTCGGTGCTCATGCCGGTGCAGCCGTGGCTGGTGTTCGCGTACCCCTGTGAGCCGACCGACCAGGGAGCGGCGTGCACGTACTCACCCGAGTCGGTGACCCTCGTCGCGTAGTAGACCATCTTGTCGTAGAAGTCCGATGCGCCGATGCTGGCACTGGTCATGCGTACGGAGTACTCCTTGCCGAGCACCACCTTGACGCCGTTGCGCGTGGAGTAGCCGGGCTTACCGGTCGTCACCGGCATGGAGTTGATCTCCTCGCCGTTGCGATAGACCGTCATGTAGTGCGAACCGGCGTCCGTCACGGCCTCGACCCGGTCGCCGATGGTCAGCTTCAGGGGCTTGGCGTCGCCGCCCCAGAGCTTCTCGCGGACCTTGATGCCTTCGAGGTTGCTCCGCACGTTGATCTTCGCACCCGCGGGCCAGTACTCCTTGGGCCGGTAGTGCAGCGTCTTGCTGTCCACCCAGTGCCAGGCGCCCCGCGTGACCGGCATCGTCTCGACCTTCAGGGCGCGCTCCACGATCTCCCTGGACTTCTTGTTCTTCACCTTGGCGCTGAGCTTCGCCGTGACCGGCTGGCCGACGCCGTACTTGCCCGAGTCGGGGCCGAAGGTGACGTCGAGGCGCTTCTTCTTCTGCGGGGCGTTCGTGTCGAACGTCAGGACCTTGCGGCCCGGCGATCCCTCCTCGTCCTCGGCGCTGACCCGCACCGTGTAGTGCGTGCCCGCCGCGAGGGGCGTGGTGCTGTGCCAACGGGCGCCGTCGGCGGAGAGTTCACCGGCGACGTAACGGCCCATCTCGTCGGTGGCCGTCACATCGGTGACGCGCCCCTCATCACCCTGGGACGTGACCTCAAGGGGCTTGTCCGGATCCGCCTTCTGGCTGCCCACAGGCCCGTTGAAGGCGATCTGGCCCGCCGCGTCGTACGGCTTCGCCGAGAGCGGATGGCCGTCGGAGCCGCCACAGGCCGTGGTTCCCACCCCGAGGGCGGCCACCAGCATGGTGCAGCTCAGTACCGTACGGATTCGCGGTGAGTGGTTCATGAACACACGGTATGAAGGTTCATCGGCCTCGGCGCGCCGAGTCACCCGTCCGAGGGTGAGGACACCACACACGAGGGGCCCGGATGCTCCTGACGGAGTATCCGGGCCCCTCGGTGAAGCGGTGGATCACAGACTCACTGGGTCTGGTTCTCGCCCCGGTAGTACTCGAAGACCCAGCCGAAGAGGCCGATCATCAGGATGGGGGCCGAGAAGTACAGCAGCCACCAGCCGAAGACGACGCCCATGAAGGCGAGCGCGCCACCGATGGCCAGCGAGAGCGGCTGCCAGCTGTGCGGGCTGAAGAAGCCCACCTCGCCGGCCTCGTCCGCTACGTCGGCCTCCTTGTTGTCCTGTGCGGCAGCGTCGACACGCCGGGCCGTGAAGGCCAGGTAGTAGCCGATCATGATGCACAGACCGAAAGCCAGGAACAGCGCGGTCGTACCGGCCGGCTCCTTCGACCACACGCCATAGACGATCGCCATGACGAGCACGAAGACGCTCAGCCAGATGAACATCTTGCCTTGGACCTTCACTTGCCGGCCTCCTTGCCGCCCGCGAGCGCCTTGTCACCGTGGCCGCTGTTCTCGAGCTGGTCGAGAGCCGCGATCTCAGGGTGATGCAGGTCGAACGCCGGGGATTCGGAACGGATCCGCGGCAGGGTGAGGAAGTTGTGCCGCGGCGGCGGGCAAGACGTCGCCCATTCGAGCGAACGGCCGTAGCCCCACGGGTCGTCGACCTCGACCTTCTTGCCGTACTTGGCGGTCTTCCAGATGTTGTAGAAGAACGGCAGTATCGACAGACCGAGCAGGAACGAGGAGATCGTCGAGATCGTGTTCAGCGCGGTGAATCCGTCGGCCGCGAGATAGTCCGCGTAACGACGCGGCATGCCCTCGGCGCCCAGCCAGTGCTGCACCAGGAACGTGCCGTGGAAGCCGATGAACAGCGTCCAGAAGGTGATCTTGCCGAGCTTCTCGTCCAGCATCTTGCCGGTCATCTTCGGCCACCAGAAGTGGAAGCCGGAGAACATCGCGAAGACCACGGTGCCGAAGACGACGTAGTGGAAGTGCGCGACCACGAAGTACGAGTCGGAGACGTGGAAGTCCATCGGCGGCGAGGCCAGGATGACGCCGGTCAGACCACCGAAGGTGAAGGTGATCAGGAAGCCGACGGCCCAGAGCATCGGTGTCTCGAAACTCAGTGAGCCCTTCCACATCGTTCCGATCCAGTTGAAGAACTTCACGCCCGTTGGCACGGCGATCAAGAACGTCATGAAGGAGAAGAACGGTAGGAGCACGCCACCGGTGACGTACATGTGGTGCGCCCACACGGTCACGGAGAGACCCGCGATCGCGATCGTGGCGCCGATCAGGCCCATGTAGCCGAACATCGGCTTCCGGGAGAAGACCGGGATCACTTCGGAAATGATTCCGAAGAATGGTAGGGCGATGATGTACACCTCTGGATGGCCGAAGAACCAGAAGAGGTGTTGCCATAGCAGCGCGCCGCCATTGGACGCGTCGAATACATGGGCACCGAATTTACGGTCCGCCTCCAGGGCGAACAGCGCGGCGGCCAGGACCGGGAAGGCCAGCAGGACCAGTACGGCGGTCAGCAGGACGTTCCACACGAAGATCGGCATCCGGAACATCGTCATGCCAGGAGCACGCATGCAGATGATCGTGGTGATGAAGTTGACCGAGCCGAGGATCGTGCCGAACCCGGAGAAGGCCAGACCCATGATCCACATGTCGGCGCCGATGCCCGGCGAACGGACGGCGTCCGACAGCGGGGAGTAGGCGAACCAGCCGAAGTCGGCCGCACCCTGCGGGGTGAGGAAGCCGGCCACCGCGATGAGCGAGCCGAAGAGGTACAGCCAGTACGCGAACATGTTCAGCCGCGGGAACGCCACATCGGGCGCGCCGATCTGCAGCGGCATGATCCAGTTCGCGAATCCGGCGAACAGCGGCGTCGCGAACATCAGCAGCATGATCGTGCCGTGCATCGTGAACGCCTGGTTGAACTGCTCGTTCGACATGAGCTGCGAGCCGGGGCGAGCGAGTTCGGCGCGCATGAAGAGCGCCATCACTCCGCCGATGCAGAAGAACGCGAACGACGTGACCAGGTAGAGCGTGCCGATCGTCTTGTGGTCAGTGGTGGTCAGCCACTTGATGACCACAGCGCCCGGCTGTGCGCGCCGTACCGGCAGCTCGTTCTCGGACGAGTCTTCCGCTGCCGAGGCACCCTGAGGTTCGTTGAGGATGCTCACAGGTTGTTCGTCTCCCGGTTCTTCTCGTGCTTCGTCTGCTCGATGCCGGCCGGGATGTAACCGGTCTGGTTCTTCTTCGCCAGGTCCTCGAGGTGCTTCTGGTAGCGCTCGGGGGAAACGACCTTGACGTTGAAGAGCATCCGGGAGTGGTCGACACCGCAGAGCTCGGCGCACTTGCCCATGAAGGTGCCCTCCCTGTTGGGAGTCACCTCGAAGGCGTTCGTGTGGCCCGGGATGACGTCCTGCTTCATGAGGAACGGCACCACCCAGAAGGAGTGGATGACGTCACGCGAAGTCAGTACGAACCGGACCTTCTCGCCCTTGGGGAGCCAGAGGGTCGGGCCGGGGTTGTTGTTCTGCGGGTTCCGCTGGCCGGGCGTACCGACGTCGTAGACACCGCCGGCGTTGGACGGGAACGCATCACGGAACTTGTCCGGGATGGCCTCCAGCTCCTTGGCCGACTTCGCGTCGTCCTTGTCGGAACCCTTCACGTCCTCGATGTAGTTGAAGCCCCAGCTCCACTGATAGCCGACCACGTTGACCGTGTGGGCGGGCTTCGCGTCGAGATGGAGGAGCTTCGACTCATCACGTGCCGTGAAGTAGAAGAGCACCGAGACGATGATGAGGGGGACCACCGTGTAGAGCGCCTCGATGGGCATGTTGTAACGCGTCTGCGGAGGTACCTCCACCTTGGTGCGGCTGCGCCGGTGGAAGATGACACTCCAGATGATCAGCCCCCACACCAGCACGCCCGTGATGAGCGCTGCCGCCCACGAGCCCTGCCAGAGGGAGAGGATCCGAGGTGCCTCTTCCGTTACCGGGGTCGGCATTCCAAGGCGGGGGAAGTCCTTGTATGTGCAACCGGTAGCGGTCGCAAGGATCAGGCCCGCAGTCAGCACCTGCGGCAGCTTCCGCCGCATCGGGCGCCGCGACGAGCGGTCGGAGCCGTTGGGACTCACGTAGCGCCTTCCCGAGAGTCTCGGCCCGCGCGGTCGGGTGCGGCCTTCTCGGTCGTCGGTCGCCGCCCTGCGGCGGGCAGGGGTTTGGATGTTTATGCGGGCCAAACCTTACTGGACGCTATTTGGGGTCGCGCGGGGAGGGTGCCTAACGCGCCGCGGGTCACTCCGAAGGGTGTTACGGCCCGACGTCCGGCCCTTTCTGACGGGGGGTCCGGCCGCCCGGCGGCCCGGGGGCCCGGCACATCCGGCGGCCACGGGTCCCATTGGCTCGATCGCGCGGCTCCTCGCGCCCCCGCGGGGCGCTCCCCCGGGGTGTCTTCTCAAGCAAACGTTCTAGCGTTGCCCCGTGTCCTACTTCGATGTCGCCTCCTCCGCTCCCCTCCACCCCGTGGCCCGGCAGGCGCTGCAGGCCTCGCTCGATGAGGGGTGGGCCGATCCGGCGCGGCTCTATCGCGAGGGGCGGCGGGCCAGGATGCTGCTCGACGCCGCGCGGGAGGCCGCCGCGGAGGCGGTCGGGTGCCGCCCCGACGAGCTCTCCTTCACCTCTTCGGGTACGCGGGCCGTGCACTCCGGGATCGCCGGGGCCCTCGCCGGGCGTCGGCGTGTCGGGCGGCATCTGGTGGCGTCCGCGGTCGAACACTCCTCGGTACTCCATGCGGCGGCGGCCCTCGAGTCCGACGGGGGGACGGTGACGGAGATCCCGGTGGACCGGTCGGGCGCGGTGTCCCCGGCCGCGTACGCCGCCGGTCTGCGCCCCGACACGGCCCTTGCCTGCCTCCAGTCCGCCAACCACGAGGTGGGCACCGAGCAGCCGGTGGCCGATGTCGCCTCGGCGTGTCGCGCGGCCGGGGTGCCGCTGCTCGTGGACGCGGCGCAGTCGCTGCCGTGGGGCAGGGTGGACGGGGAGTGGTCGCTGCTCGCCGCGAGCGCCCACAAGTGGGGCGGGCCCGCGGGAGCCGGGCTGCTCGTCGTGCGCAAGGGGGTGCGGTTCGCCGCGCAGGGCCCCGCCGACGAGCGGGAGTCGGGGCGTGCACCCGGCTTCGAGAACATTCCGGCGGTGGTCGCCGCAGCGGCCTCGCTCCGTGCCGTACAGGCCGAGGCCGCCGAGGAGGACGCCCGGCTGCGGGAGTTGACGGAGCGGATCCGGGCACGGGTGCCGGGGCTCTTGGCGGACGTGGAGGTGGTGGGCGACCCGGTGCGGCGCCTGCCCCACCTGGTGACGTTCTCGTGTCTCTATGTCGACGGGGAGACCGTGCTGCACGAGCTGGACCGGGCAGGCTTCTCGGTCTCGTCCGGCTCCTCCTGCACCAGCTCGACGCTGACCCCGAGCCACGTCCTGAAGGCGATGGGCGTGCTGAGCGAGGGCAACGTCCGCGTTTCACTCCCACGGGGGACCCAGGAGGCGGAGGTCGAGCGTTTTCTTCAGGTGCTGCCGGGCGTGGTGGCCTCGGTACGTGAACAACTGGGCGCGCCGGTGGCGCCGGTGGCGCGTGCGCGGTCCGCTTCCCTCGTCGTGGACGCGCTCGGCAAGCGCTGCCCGCTGCCCGTCATCGAGCTCGCGAAGGTCATCGGGGACGTCCCGGTGGGCGGCACGGTGACGGTCCTCGCCGACGACGAGGCGGCGCGGCTCGACATCCCGGCGTGGTGCGAGATGCGGGGCCAGGAGTACGTGGGCGAGGAGTCGGCGGACCACGGCTGTGCCTATGTGGTCCGCCGGAGCTCCTGACCGGGCCGGGCAGGAGCTCCGGCGGACTTCGGACTAGACCAGGTGGACCTTGACCTCGGACGCCGCCGCATGGCCGTACGCCTTGGTGAAGCGGTCCATGAAGTTGCTGCGCTGCAGCTCGTACTCCTGCGTGCCGACGGTCTCGATGACCAGGGTGGCGAGCATGCAGCCGACCTGCGCCGCGCGCTCGTGGGAGACGCCCCAGGCGAGGCCCGAAAGGAAGCCCGCGCGGAAGGCGTCGCCGACGCCGGTCGGCTCGACCTTCGCCTCTTCCTCGGGGGTGCCGACCTCGATCGGGTCCTGGCCGACGGACTCGATGCGCACGCCGCGCGAGCCGAGGGTCGTCACACGGTGGCCGACCTTCGCGAGGATCTCGGCGTCGGTCCAGCCGGTCTTGGACTCGATGAGCCCCTTCTCGTACTCGTTCGAGAAGAGATACGTGGCGCCGTCGAGGAGCGTACGGATCTCCTCGCCCTCCATGCGCGCGATCTGCTGGGAGAAGTCCGCGGCGAAGGGGATCGCGCGCGTCCGGCACTCCTCGGTGTGGCGCAGCATCGCCTCGGGGTCGTCCGCACCGATGAGGACCAGGTCGAGGCCGCTCACGCGGTCGGCCACGGTCTTCAGTTCGATGAGGCGGGCCTCGCTCATGGCGCCCGTGTAGAACGAACCGATCTGGTTGTGGTCGGCGTCCGTGGTGCACACGAAGCGGGCCGTGTGCAGCGTCTCGGAGATGCGGACCGATGCCGTGTCCACGCCGTGCCGGTCGAGCCAGGCGCGGTACTCGCCGAAGTCGGAGCCCGCGGCGCCGACCAGGATCGGGTCGGAGCCGAGCTGGCCCATGCCGAAGCAGATGTTGGCGGCGACACCTCCCCTGCGTACGTCTAGGGCGTCGACCAGGAAGGAGAGAGAGACCGTGTGCAGCTGATCCGCGACCAGTTGGTCGGCGAAGCGGCCGGGGAAGGTCATCAGGTGGTCGGTGGCGATGGAGCCGGTGACTGCGATACGCACGACGGCATGCTCCTGTGGAGGAGAGGCGAGGGGTTGACACTTCACGCTACCGGGTCGGTACACCCCCACTGAAGAGGCCAAACTACCCGTTAGTAGGTCTTTTTTCGCCGGGTGTGCGATGCGTACGGTGCGGTTATGGCCGTTATCTCGAAGCATGTCGTCCGCGCGCGTCCCGTCGAGCTGCCCACCGAGTCCCTGGAGACGTTGCGCGGCGACTGCGCCCGCATGGCCCCGCACTGGGTGACCCCCGCGTCCGCCGCGACCGCCCCGGTGTCGCCCGCGCTGATCCACGGCGTCAGCGTCCCGCCCGCATCCGCGCGACTGATCGACGGCATGTCCGAGTACGGCGACTGAGACGGCGACCGCGGCAGCGACTGAGGCGGCGACCGCGGCAGCGACTGCGGCGACGCCCCTCGGCGCGCACCGAGGGAACCGCGCGCTCCCCCGCTGCGTCCCACCGCTGTCCCCCGTAAAGGGGACGCGGAATACGAACGAGGCCCACGCACGGGCCTCCAGGGACAGCAGTGCAGTCAAAGGAGCGATGCGGTGAGCACCGAGCGATCCGACCATGACGCGGCCGAGCAGCACCGGCGGCGTTCCCGCCTCGCCGTCGCGTCGGTGGCGGCCACGGTGCTGCTCGTCGGTGGCGGCGGCGCCTACTTCGCCGCGACCGCCTCAGGCGGCAGCGGCGGCAACGGCAGTTCTCCCGTCGGCGACGGTGGTGCGCCACCGCCGCTGGCCCTCGACGGACACACGGACGGCGACCGGCACAAGGGCGGCACCGAAGGCGGCACCGAGGGCATCGCCCCGGGAGAGCCCGACCCGAGCGGCGCCACCTACCGCGCGGAGGGCAAGCTGCCCGGCGGCCCCGAATCGGCGCCCGTGTACCACGCGCGGGGCACCGTGACCGAGGGCCAGGTCGCCGATCTCGCCAAGGCACTTGGCGTCAAGGGGAAGCCCGTCTCAGCGGACGGCGCCTGGAAGATCGGTCCCACCAAGGACGGTTCCGGGCCCTCACTCCAGGTGGGCAAGCAGGCGCCGGGCACCTGGACCTTCTCGCGGTACGCCACCGGCGGCAGCGACAACTGCGCGAAGGGCAAGCGCTGTTCGGAGACGTCCACTGCCCCTGACGGCGCGGGTGACGCGGTCGGCGAGGGCGCGGCGAAGAAGGCGGCGGCACCGGTCCTGAAGGCCGTGGGACAGGACGACGCGAAGCTGGACGCGGGCCAGCTCATGGGCGGCGTACGGGTGGTGAACGCCGATCCGAAGGTGGGCGGGCTCCCGACGTACGGCTGGTCGACCGGCATCCAGGTCGGCTCGGACGGCCAAGTGGTCGGCGGCAGCGGCCAGTTGAAGGCGCCGGAGAAGGGTGCGACGTACCCGGTGATCAGCGCTGCCGAGACGCTGAAGCAGCTCAACGAGTCGGGCGGCGGCGACGACCGCGTCGGTGTCGGCGGCTGCGCCACGGCCATGCCCGATGACGCATCGGGCAAGGAAGGCCGGAAGCAGGCACCGTGCGACCCCTCGTCCGCGCCTCCGAAGCCGCGGCCCGTCACGGTGAAGGGCGCCACGTTCGGACTCGCGACGCACTTCGTGGACGGGCGCCAGACGCTCGTGCCCTCCTGGCTGTTCGACGTGAAGCCGCAGGGCGCGAAGGAGACCTTCACGGTGACGCATCCGGCGGTGGAGCCGAAGTTCATCACCTCGCCGAGCACGCCGCCGTCCGACCCCACGCCCACCTCGAAGCCCACCGGTGAGCCGGGCACGGACACCGGCACGGGCCCGAAGGATCCGACCCTGCACGTCGAGTCCTACCGCGCGGATGGCAAGTCCCTGACGGTGCACTTCTGGGGCGGCGCCTGCAGTAAGTACTCGGCGTCGGCCGACGAGAGCAAGGACAGCGTGCGCGTGAAGGTGACCGAGACCCGCAAGAAGGGCGAGGTCTGCATCATGGTGGCCAAGGAGTTCACGCAGAGCGTGACTCTGGACAAGGCGCTCGGCGACCGCAAGGTCGTGGACGCGGACGGCGGCGGGACGGTGCCGCGCAAGTAGCGCCGTCACACAGACCCGTACACACACGAAGGCGGCCCCCGAAGTCCTCCGGGGGCCGCCTTTCGTGTACGGATCTAGCTGAACGAGTCGCCGCAGGCGCAGGAGCCCGTGGCGTTCGGGTTGTCGATCGTGAAGCCCTGCTTCTCGATGGTGTCGACGAAGTCGATGGAGGCGCCGCCGAGGTAAGGAGCGCTCATCCGGTCGGTGACGACCTTCACGCCGTCGAAGTCCTTGACCACGTCGCCGTCAAGCGAGCGCTCGTCGAAGAACAGCTGGTAGCGAAGGCCCGAGCAGCCGCCGGGCTGAACGGCGACGCGCAGCGCCAGGTCATCGCGGCCCTCCTGCTCAAGAAGGCCCTTGACCTTGCCCGCGGCGGCGTCGGACAGGAGGATGCCGTCGCTCACGGTGGTGGTCTCGTCCGATACGGACATCTGCTTCTCTCCCGGGTTGTACGGAGACTGCTTGCCGACAGTTGCAACCGCCGGGGCCACGGATTCATTCCGGGCCGAGTGCCGTTCTCTCGACTGTCTGTCCCTTCATGCTCGCACATGCCGCCCGATGGGACATCGGTCCGTCGAGGGCGAACGCGTCACATCGACACTATGGCCATCGTCAAACTGACGTGAAGCGGTTATGATAGATAACGTCAATTAGACGAAAAGTCGTCTACAGAGAAGAAAGGGTGCGTGTCTCGTGACCACCGCCCAGTCCCCCGTGGATCTCGACGTCCAGCCGACGCCGCTCGCCCTGCTGCTGCTCGGCCGCGAGGCCGACCCCAGGAGTGAGCGCGGCGTCGAGTGCCCCGGCGATCTGCCGTCGCCCTCCGACCCCGGCCTGGTGGAGCGCGCCCGCGCCGCCAAGGAGAAGCTCGGCGACAAGGTCTTCGTGCTCGGCCACCACTACCAGCGCGACGAGGTCATCCAGTTCGCGGATGTCACCGGCGACTCCTTCAAGCTGGCCAAGGACGCGGCCGCCAGGCCGGAGGCCGAGTACATCGTCTTCTGCGGTGTGCACTTCATGGCCGAGTCCGCGGACATCCTGACCAGCGACGACCAGAAGGTCGTCCTTCCCGACCTGGCCGCCGGCTGCTCGATGGCCGACATGGCCACCGCCGAGCAGGTCGCGGAGTGCTGGGACGTACTGACCGAGGCCGGGGTGGCCGAGCAGGTCGTGCCCGTCTCGTACATGAACTCCTCGGCCGACATCAAGGCCTTCACCGGCAAGCACGGCGGGACGATCTGTACGTCGTCCAACGCCAAGCGGGCCCTGGAGTGGGCCTTCGAGCAGGGCGAGAAGATCCTCTTCCTGCCCGACCAGCACCTCGGCCGCAACACCGCGGTCCGCGACATGGGCCTCACGCTGGAGGACTGCGTCCTCTACAACCCGCACAAGCCGAACGGCGGCCTGACCGTCGAGCAGCTGCGGGACGCGAAGATGATCCTGTGGCGCGGGCACTGCTCGGTGCACGGGCGCTTCTCGCTGGAGTCCGTGGAGGACGTCCGCGCGCGCATTCCCGGCGTCAACGTCCTGGTGCACCCCGAGTGCAAGCACGAGGTCGTGGCCGCGGCGGACTACGTGGGCTCCACGGAGCACATCATCCAGACCCTTGAGGCGGCTCCCGCCGGTTCCAAGTGGGCGATCGGGACCGAGCTGAATCTCGTACGCCGCCTGGCGAATCGTTTCGCCGCGGACGACAAGGAGATCGTCTTCCTCGACAAGACGGTCTGCTTCTGCTCGACCATGAACCGGATCGACCTGCCGCACCTGGTCTGGACGCTGGAGTCCCTCGCCGAGGGCAAGCTGGTCAACCAGATCGAGGTCGACCGCGAGACCGAGCAGTTCGCGAAGCTGGCCCTTGAGCGGATGCTCGCGCTTCCGTAGCTCTGCCCGTTCTCGCCCGTAAGGGGCACCCGCCATTGCGGGTGCCCCTTACGGCGTTCTACGCTCCTTGTCGAAGAAGATCTCCGCCCAGGCGTTCTCGAATCAGGGCCATGCCCTGCTCCGCCTTGAGGGCCGGTTCCAGGCGCACCACCCGACCGTCGTTCGGGTCCTTCTCGCGCTCCAGATGTCCCACGTCGACCGCTCACGGTCACGCCCGGTTCCGCACCCTCTCCCACTCGCCCGCCCCCGGGGGTTCCTCTGTCATGCCCTTGCTCACCGCCGCGCTGTGCGCCGTGGCGCCCTCGCTGGGGTGGCTGGTCGCGCTGCGGTTCGTGGCCGGGTTCAGCGGGGTGGCGGGGGTCGTGATCAGCCGGGCCGTGGTCGCGGACCGGCTGCAGGGGGCCGCCGCGGCACGCCTCTTCGGGGTCACTCGCGGTGGGCGTACGCGGACGGGGCGCCCCTCGTTCTGAGGAGCACCCCGTCCTGGGTGAGGCTGAACGCCTCGGTTAGTGCTTGCCCGGCGTCGGTGCTGCCCGTCGTCAGACCTGCGCGGGCTCCACGTCGGAGGCCTGCTCGGTCCGGCCACCCGCCTTCTCGACCCGCTTCGCCTCGCGCTTCGCGCGGCGACGTTCCTTGCGGAGCTCCACCATCGCGTACAGCGTCGGGACGAGGAGGAGGGTCAGGAGCGTCGACGTGATCAGGCCGCCGATGACCACCACCGCGAGCGGCTGGGCGATGAAGCCGCCCTGGCCCGTGACGCCGAGGGCCATCGGGAGCAGGGCGAAGATGGTCGCCAGGGCCGTCATCAGGATCGGACGGAGGCGGTGACGGCCGCCCTCGACGACCGCCTCGACCACGCCATGGCCCTGCCTGCGGTACTGGTTGATCAGGTCGATCAGGACGATCGCGTTCGTCACCACGATGCCGATCAGCATCAGCATGCCGATCATCGCGGGCACACCCATCGGGGTGTCGGTGGCGATCAGGAGCCCGATCGCACCGGTGGCCGCGAACGGGATCGAGACCAGCAGGATCAGCGGCTGGACGAGCGAGCGGAACGTCGCCACAAGCAGCATGAAGACGATCGCGATCGCCGCGAGCATCGCGAGGCCCAGCGAGGCGAACGCCTCGTCCTGGTCCTCGGAGACGCCGCCGATGGACGCCGTCACACCGTCCGGCAGGTCCAGCGCGTCGAGCTTCTTGGTGAGGTCGGCACTGACCGCGCCCGTGTTCTCACCAGTCGGCTTGGCGGTGATCGTCGCGGCGCGCGCACCGTCGATGCGGGTCATCGAGACGGGTCCGTCGGCCAGCTTGACCGAGGCGATGTCACCGAGCTTCACGGAGCCGAGGTTCAGCTCGCGCAGCTGGGCGAGCGTCTTCGCCGGCCGCGCCGACTTCACCACGACATCGCGCTCGGTGTCGTCCAGGATCGCCTTGCCGCTCTCGGTGCCGCGGACCGCCTGGGCGACGGCCTGGCCGAGGGTGGTGTCGTTGAACCCGGCCGCCGCCGCCCTGGAGTTGGCCTTGACCGAGATGCGCGGGATGCTCTGCGACAGGTCGCTCTGCACGTCGGTGACGTCGTCGATCTTCGCGACCTCGTCGCGCACCTCTTCGGACGCCTTGCGCAGCACGTCACCGTCGGCGGCCTTGACGACCACGCTCAGGTCCTGGCTGCCGAAGCCGTCACCGGCCGAGATGGACGTCTGCCCGATGCCGGAGAGCTTGCCGAGCTCCTCCTCGACCCGGTCCTGCGTCTTGTCGTAGGACGACTTGTCCTTGAGGGTCAGCGTGTACGAGGCCTGGTTGGTGTCCGTGCTGCCGCCGAACGCCGCCATGAAGCCGGAAGAGCCGACCGTGACCTGGTAGTCCTTGATCTCGTCGAGGCCGTCCAGCATCTTCTCGACCTTCTTGGCCGAGGCGTCGGACGCCGCGAGGCTGGTGCCCGGCTTCAACTCCTGCTTGATGGTCAGGACTTCCTGCTCGCCCTGATCGAAGAAGTTGGTCTTCAGGAGCGGTGCCATGCCGAACGTACCCACGAGGATCACGATCGCGATGGCGAGGCTGGTGAAGCGGCGCCGCGTCGCGAACCGCAGGACGGGGACGTAGAAGCGCTGGAGCCTGCTCTTCTCCTCCTTCTCCTCGGCCTTGCGGCGGGCCTCCTCCGGGTCGGCGCCGCGCACGTCCTTCGGGGGACGCAGGAACCAGTACGAGAGGACCGGCACGACGGTCAGCGAGACGAGCAGGGACGCCAGGAGCGCCGCGGTGACCGTCAGCGAGAAGGAGCCGAAGAGCTCGCCCACCATGCCGCCGACCAGGCCGATCGGCAGGAACACCGCGACCGTGGTCAGGGTCGATGACGTGACCGCGCCCGCGACCTCCTTGACCGCGGTGAGGATCGCGGCCTCGCGCTCCTCGCCGTATCCGAGGTGGCGCTTGATGTTCTCAAGGACCACGATCGAGTCGTCGACGACACGGCCGATGGCGATGGTCAGCGCGCCGAGCGTGAGCATGTTGAGGGAGAGGTCCCTCGTCCAGAGCACGACCAGGGCGAGGACGACCGAGAGCGGGATGGAGACCGCGGTGACCAGCGTCGAGCGGATCGACGCCAGGAAGACCAGGATGACCAGGACCGCGAAGACCAGGCCGAGCGCGCCCTCGGTGGTGAGGCCCTCGATGGACTTGGAGACCGCGGGGCCCTGGTCGCTTGCGACCGTCAGGTCCGATCCGGCGCCCAGGTCCTTGCGCAGGTCGGGCAGCTTGTCCTTGACCTCGTCGGAGATGGCGACGGCGCTGCCGTCCTGGTCCATGGTGATCGAGAGGGCGAGGCTGGGCTTGCCGTTCGTGCGCGTGATGGACGTGGCGTCCGACGGCTGCTGCTTGACGTCGGCGACCTCGTCGAGGCGCACCGGCTTGCCCGGCCGCTCCCCCGGCTTGGCCTCGGGGGTGACCATCAGGTTCTGGATCTGCTTCAGCGAGGTGTAGCCGCCGCCGACCTGGACGGTCCGGTTCTTGCCGCCCTCGTCGAAGGAGCCCGCGGGGAGCGTGGCGCCGCCGGCCTGGAGCGCCTGGCCGAGCGCGGCCGGGGTCAGGCCCGCCTTGGCCAGCTTCTTGTCGTCGGGGGTGACGTCGACCTGGAGGTCGCGTACGCCGTCGACGGTGACCTGGGCGACGCCGTCGATGTCCTTCAGGGCGGGGACGACCGTGCGGTCGAGCCGGTCGGAGAGCGCCTGCTGGTCCTTGTCGGAGGTGACGGAGAGGACCACGGTCGGGATGTCGTCCGTGGAGCCCGCGACGACCTGCGGGTCGACGTCGTCGGGGAGCTGGGCCCCGGCGCGGTTCACGGCCTGCTGGACATCGGCGACGAGCTGCTTGGAGCCGCTGCCGTAGTCGAACTGGGCCATGATCACGGCGTTGCCCTCGCTCGCCGTGGAGGTGATGCCGGTGATGCCGTCGACCGCGTCGATCGAGGACTCGAGGGGTTCGACGACCTGCTTTTCGACCACATCGGGGGACGCACCCTGGTACGGGGCGAGGACGGACACCATCGGCAGTTCGATGGAGGGCAGCAGTTGCTGCTTGAGCTGAGGGATCGCGATCGCGCCGAAGACCAGCGCGATGATGGATATCAGCCCGATCAGGGCCCGTTGGGCGAGGCTGAAACGGGACAGCCAGGACATGGTGGTCTCTCTCTGTGGCGTACTGCGCAGGAACGGGCACCGGCTGGCCGGTGCCCCCTACACGATCTGCCATGTCCAGGGCAGGAATCGTCACTCCGAGGACCCGTTCTTATGTGACGCATACTGCGGGCGCAGTACGTCGGGCCCGCGGTCACTCCACCCTTGGACGTACCAGGCCCGATTCGTAGGCAATGACGACGAGTTGTGCCCGATCGCGGGCGCCCAGCTTCGCCATCGCGCGGTTCACGTGGGTCTTCACGGTGAGCGGACTGACCTCCAGGCGCTCGGCGATCTCGTCGTTCGAGTGCCCGCCCGCGACCTGGACGAGGACCTCGCGCTCACGCCCGGTGAGCGCGTCGAGGCGCTCACCGCGCACCCCGCCGTCGTCGTCCGAACCGTCGCCCTGCGCGAGGAACTTGGCGATCAGGCCCTTCGTCGCCGCCGGGGAGAGGAGGGCGTCGCCCGCCGCCGCGATCCGGATCGCGCCGAGCAGCTCGTCCGGCTCCGCGCCCTTGCCGAGGAAGCCGGAGGCACCGGCGCGCAGCGACTGCACCACGTACTCGTCGACCTCGAAGGTCGTCAGCATGACCACCCGTACGTGGGCCAGGGCGGGGTCGGCGCTGATCAGGCGGGTGGCGGCGAGGCCGTCCATGCCGGGCATGCGGATGTCCATCAGGACGACGTCGGCGGCCCTGGTCCGTGCGAGCTCGACGGCCTCCGCGCCGTCCGACGCCTCGGCGACGACCTCCATGTCGGGCTCGGAGTTGACGAGCACCTTGAACGCGCTGCGCAGCAGGGCCTGATCGTCGGCCAGCAGCACCCGGATCGTCACGCGGTCCCTCCCTCTGCCGGGGTGACCGGCTTTGCCGTGACGGGCAGGATCGCATGGACGCGGAATCCGCCGCCGTAGCGGGGTCCCACGGTGCAGCGGCCGCCCACGGCGCTGACGCGCTCCCGCATGCCGATGAGACCGTGCCCGCCGCCGTCGCTCTCCCCGTCCTGCCCGCTCTCCTCGCCCTTGTCGCCCGTCCCGTCGTCCAGGACGGTGACCTCGACGTTCGGTCCCACGCGGATGATGCTGACCTCCGCCTCGGCGCCCGTCCCCGCGTGCTTCTGCACGTTCGTGAGGGCCTCCTGGATGATGCGGTAGGCGGCCAGGTCGACTCCGGCGGGCAGGTTCCTGGCCGCGTCGCCGCTGGTCACCTCCACCGGGAGGCCCGCGTGGCGGAAGGTCTCGACGAGGTCGTCCAGGCGGGCCAGGCCGGGTGCGGGTTCGGTGGGCGCCTCGGGGTCGCCCGTCTGCCGCAACAGGCCGACGGTGGCGCGCAGTTCGTTGAGGGCGGAGCGGCTGGCGTCCCGTACGTGGGCCAGGGCTTCCTTGGCCTGGTCGGGCCGCTTGTCCATGACGTGCGCCGCGACCCCGGCCTGCACATTGACGAGGGCGATGTGGTGGGCCACCACGTCGTGCAGATCACGGGCGATGCGCAGCCGCTCCTCGGCGACGCGGCGCCTTGCCTCCTCCTCGCGGGTGCGTTCGGCGCGTTCGGCGCGCTCGCGTATCGCGTCGACGAAGGCGCGGCGGCTGCGGACGGCGTCACCGGCGGCCGCGGCCATGCCGGTCCAGGCGAAGATGCCGAGGTTCTCCTGGGCGTACCAGGGCAGCGGGCCCGCAAGCATCGCGACTCCGGTGAGCCCGGTCATGGTGATCAGGCCGACGCGCCAGGTGGTGGGGCGGTTGGTGCGGGCCGCGACGGTGAAGAGCGCGATGACCGCGCTCATGACGACGCCGCCGCGGAACTCGCCGGTGACCAGGTCGACGACGGTGAAGCCACAGGTCGCGGCGAGCACGACCCAGGGGGCGCGGCGGCGGAGGACCAGCGCGGTGGCGCCGAGCACCATCAGGACCAGGCTGAGCGCGCTCGGGGTGCGGGTGCCCCAACTGGGGCCGCCGTCATGACCGTACGGCTCGACGAAGGAGCCGATGACCATGCATACGAGGACGGCCGCCGCGAGGGCGGCGTCCACAGCCAGGGGGTGCGCCTTGGCCCAGCATCGGCCTCGCACGAGAGTGCTCACGCCTTGAACGGTACGGGGCCCTGCGGGCGGCTGGGACCGGGTCTGGCCGCTCGGCCCAGCTTGTCGGCGGCGCTGGCCCCTGCCCGGCCTGGCCCGGCCTGTTGGTGGCGGGCGCCGTCCGTGTGCCTTCCGTGCGCCCGGGGGTGGGGTTTCCCTGCGCGGGCGGCTGCGGGTCGCTGCGGGCGGCTGCGGGTCGCTGCGGGCGGCTGCGGGTCGCTGCGGGGATCCTGGCCCACCGCTTCGCGGCGGAGTTTTCCCGCCCACCCGCCCGATTGCCCCGCGTCGGATCCCGCACCGAACCCCAGGTCCCGGGTAATCGGGCGGGCGGGTGGGCGGGCGGGTGGGAGACATCCGGCGCGAAGCGCCGGGACGATCGACCGCGCGGACGGAACTCAGCCGAGACCCGGGCAGCCGCGCAGACGGGACTCAGCCGAGACCCGGGCAGGCAGGCCCCCGGTCAGAACTAGCCCGGGATCAGGCCGTCGTCGCTCAGCATTTCGCGGACCTCGTCCAGCGTCGCGTCCGGCCCGGGGAGAATCAGCTCTGAGGGTTCAAGCGCGTCGTCGGGCAACGGCGTGCCCAGCTCACGGACCTTGTCCAGCAACGCGCCGAGGGTCCGGCGAAAGCCGGACTCGTCGCCGCTCTCCATCTCGGCGAGCAGCTCGTCGTCCAGCTTGTTCAGTTCGGTGAAGTGGCTGTCGGCCAGCTTCACCTGCCCCTCCCCCATGATCCGTACGATCATGTCGCCCTCCTCGGACGTGAGCGGTGACTACTGCTTGTCGAAGCGCGGGGTGTCCTGCGGCTCCTTGGCCTGGGGCTGTCCCTGGCCCGGCTCGATGGCCTGCTTCGGCGTCGAGCCGCCCGCGAGCTCGGCCTTCATCCGCTGCAGTTCCAGCTCTACATCAGTACCACCGGAGAGGCGATCCAGCTCGGACTGGATGTCGTCCTTGGCGAGCCCGGAGGAGTCGTCGAGAGCACCGGAGGCCAGGAGCTCGTCGATCGCGCCCGCCCGCGCCTGGAGCTGCGCGGTCTTGTCCTCGGCACGCTGGATCGCCATGCCGACGTCGCCCATCTCCTCGGAGATGCCGGAGAAGGCCTCGCCGATCCGGGTCTGCGCCTGGGCCGCGGTGTACGTGGCCTTGATCGTTTCCTTCTTCGTACGGAAGGCGTCGACCTTGGCCTGGAGGCGCTGCGCCGCAAGGGTGAGCTTCTCCTCCTCGCCCTGGAGCGTCTGGTGCTGCGTCTCCAGGTCGGTCACCTGCTGCTGAAGCGCCGCACGGCGCGAGAGCGCCTCACGTGCCAGGTCCTCACGGCCGAGGGCGAGGGCCTTGCGGCCCTGGTCCTCAAGGGTGGTGGACTGCTTCTGAAGCTGGTTCAACTGCAGCTCGAGGCGCTTGCGCGAGGTCGCCACGTCGGCGACACCGCGGCGCACCTTCTGCAGCAGCTCAAGCTGTTTCTGGTACGAGTAATCGAGGGTTTCGCGCGGGTCCTCGGCCCGGTCAAGGGCTTTGTTCGCCTTCGCGCGGAAGATCATCCCCATACGCTTCATGACACCGCTCATGGGCTTCGCGCGCCCCCTTCTGACGGACTTCCAGCTCCAGGTACTGCCAGAACCCACAGTACGGGCCCTGCATCCATTACCGCACTGTTCGCGGGCGGATGCGCTCATCCCCAAGGACGACTGCGCCCGGCCCAGCTCCGGCGTAGGGAGTAGGTGCACCCCCGGGAACCGCCGGAAAACCGCTTGTAAACCACACGGAACGTCCCTTTAGACACACAATCAAGACGCTCGGTGTTGCCGGATCGTTCCCCATCGGGCGGGGGTCCACACGTTCGCACCCCGTACCCTTGGGTTTTGTGTTCCGTAGCCGATCCAAGGACGAGAAGGCCCCGGCGAGCAAGGCCCCGGTGACCGACTCCCAGCAGCCCCGTGACCCCGAGGCCCCCAAGGGCCGCCCCACGCCCAAGCGCAGTGAGGCCCAGACCCAGCGCCGCAGCGTGGCCAACACGCCTGTGACGCGCAAGGAGGCGGCGAAGCGGCAGCGCAGTGAACGCCGCGTCCAGATGGACAAGCAGCGTCAGGCGCTCGCCAGCGGTGACGAGCGCTATCTGCCGGCCCGCGACAAGGGTCCGGTGCGCAAGTTCGCCCGCGACTTCGTCGACTCGCGGTTCTGCATCGCGGAGTTCTTCCTGCCGCTCGCCGTGATCATCCTCGTACTGAGCATGGTCCGGGTCCCGCAGCTGCAGAACATCGCGCTGCTGCTCTGGCTCTTCGTGATCGTCCTGATCATCGTGGACTCGGTGACGACGGCGGTCCGCCTGAAGAAGCGCCTGAACGAGCGCTTCCCGAGCCAGAACAAGAAGGGCGCCGTCGCCTACGCCCTGATGCGTACGCTCCAGATGCGCCGACTGCGACTGCCGAAGCCGCAGGTCAAGCGCGGAGAGCGGCCCTGAGCGGTTTCGCCGGCGGGGCCGCCGCCTGGCTGGAGATACTGGGCGGCCTTCGCAATGCCGTACGCCAGGAGCTGGTGACCCGGCAGCTCGACGAGCAGATAGCCGGGCGCTTCCCCGTGGGACAGCGGCTGCGCGTGCTCGATGTGGGCATGGGCCAGGGCACGCAGGCGCTGCGGCTCGCCCGCGCCGGGCACAAGGTGACGGGCGTCGAGCAGGACTCGTCGATGGTGGCGGCGGCGCGTGCCGCGCTCGGTGCCGAGCCCGAGGGCATCCAGGGGCGCGTGCGCATCGTCGAGGGCGACGGGCGCGACACCGGGGTGCATTTCCTGCCGGGCAGCTTCGACGTCGTGCTGTGCCACGGTGTGCTGATGTATGTCGAGGAGCCGGACGCGCTGCTCGCGGGCCTCGCCCGGATGCTGGCTCCCGGCGGGCTGCTCTCCCTCCTCGTGCGGAACGCGGACGCGCTGGCCATGCGGCCGGGGCTCGCCGGGGACTGGGCGGGGGCGATGGGTGCCTTCGACTCCACCGTGTACCGCAATCGGCTCGGTATCGAGGCGCGGGCGGATCGGCTCGACGCGGTGACCGCGTCGCTTGCTGGGATCGCCGCGCCGCTGCACGCCTGGTACGGCGTGCGGGTCTTCACCGATGGGGCGCCGGACCACGCGGTTCCGCCCCAGGACGCGGAGTTGGCGGCGCTGCTCGCGGCGGAGGAGCGGGCCGGGCGGACCGATCCCTATCGGCGGGTCGCCGCGTTGCTGCATATCTGTGGGGTACGGAACTGAACCGCCGCTTCGCGGCGGATGTTCTCCCACCCACCCGATTGCCCCGCATCCAGGGCGACATATTGGGGCGAACGGGACACTCGGGGCATGACTGTCTCGCGTACCCGTAACGCCACCGCCGCCGCTGTCGTCGCCGGGCTCCTCATGAGTGGTTGCTCGAGCTCCGGATCCGGGAACTCCGGTGAGTCCACCACTCAGGCCGCGCCCATGGCTGCGAACGATCTGCAGGGCGACTACCAGCAGGTGATCAAGACCGTCCTGCCGTCGGTCGTCCAGATCGACGCCTCCGACAGCCTCGGCTCCGGCGTCGTCTACGACGACAAGGGCCATGTCGTCACCAACGCCCATGTCGTGGGCAAGGAACGGACCTTCAAGGTCACGACGGCCACCGGCGAGCAGGAGCTCACCGCGAAGCTCGTCAGCTCCTACCCCGAGCAGGATCTCGCCGTGATCAAGCTCGACAACCCCCCGAGCGGGCTCAAGGCCGCGAAGTTCGGGGACTCCACGAAGGCCGGGGTCGGGCAGATCGTGCTCGCCATGGGTTCGCCGCTCGGCCTGTCGTCCAGCGTCACGCAGGGCATCGTCTCCGCCACCGGCAGGACCGTCAGCGAGGGCCGCTCGGAGGGCTCCACCGGCGCCACCATCGCGAACATGGTCCAGACGTCCGCCGCGATCAACCCGGGCAACAGCGGCGGCGCCCTGGTCAACCTCGACAGCGAGGTCATCGGCATTCCTACGCTCGCCGCCACCGACCCGGACATGGGCGGCAGCGCGGCGCCCGGCATCGGGTTCGCGATCCCCTCCTCGATGGTGAAGACGGTCGCCGATCAGATCATCAAGGACGGCAAGGTCACCGACTCGGGCCGGGCCGCTCTCGGCATCACGGGGCGCACGGTCCTCGGGGACGACTACAAGCCCGCGGGTGTCGCCGTCGTCGAGGCGCAGAAGGGCGGCGGCGCGGCCAAGGCGGGCATCGAGGCCGGCGACATCATCACCAAGCTGGGGGATACGGAGATCACCACCATCACCTCGCTCTCCGAGACGCTCGCCGGGGAGAAGCCGGGCGACAAGGCGAAGGTGACGTACACACGAGGCGGCGCCGACAGGACCACGGATCTCACGCTGGGCGAAATGTAGGCACGGCGCGACGATCACGAGGATCACGAGGCAAGAGGGGGTGGCCGCGGATGCGGCCACCCCCTCTCGCTCAGGCGTCGTTCACCCCTGCGCCGCGTCCTGCGGGTGCAGGCTCATCGGCCCATAGATCTTGTTCGTGTCCTCGAAGAGCGACACCTGGTCGGCGCCGCCGTCAGCGAGCTCTTTCCAGTACTCGCCGACCCAGGACTCCGCGTCCCCTTGAGTCGTGAACTCTTCAGGCGTCAGAGCGGGCTGGACCTCCGTCCCGTCCGCCTTCTCGAACCGCCACGTCCATGCCGCCATGCCAGCCTCCCGATGGTCCGACAGCTGTGTGAAGCCGCTTGAAGCGTAGCCGGGCGAGCGGCGCTCGCGGTGACGCGGGAGGATCTTCTCGTGGAACTGACTCTGCTCGGCACCGGCTCTCCCGAAGGCCTGCCCCGCCCCGACTGCCCCTGCGCGGCCTGCGCCACCGCGCTCGGCGGCGCCGCGCGCGCCGCGACCGCGCTCCTGGTGGACGGCGTCCTGCTGCTCGACCTCACCCCTGGCGCCGCCTTCGCGGCCGCCCGTTCGGGGCACTCGCTCGGCGGCGTTCGCCAGGTTCTGCTCTCCCATCCGCACGACGGCCCCTCGGTGGAGGTACCGGCAGGTCTTCCGCAGCCGGGCCGGGTGCCGGACGGGCGGGAGCTGGCGCTGCTCACCGGGCACCGGGTGCGCGCGGTGGCGATGGACCATCCGGGCACGGGGTACGAGGTGGTGGGCACCGACGGGGAGCGGCTGCTGTATCTGCCGCCCGGCGGTGCGCCCGCCGGGATGCCGGACGAGCATCCTGTCTACGAGATGGTCGTCGCCGATGTCATCGGGCGCCCCGACGGGCTCGCCCGGCTGCGGGCGGCCGGTGCGATCGGGCCGACCACGGACATCATCGCCGTCCATCTGGGCCATGAGGTGCCACCGGGCGCGGAGCTGACCCGCAGGCTGGCGGCAGCCGGTGCGCGGGCCGTGCCGGACGGTACGACGCTGGCGGTCGGCGCCTACGAGGACGTACCGGACGTACCGCGCCGCACCCTCGTCCTGGGCGGCGCCAGATCAGGGAAGTCGGTGGAGGCCGAGCGGCGTCTCGAAGCCTTCCCCGAGGTCCTCTACGTGGCCACCGGCGGGACCAGGAACGGCGACTCGGAGTGGGCGGACCGGGTGAGCGCCCACCGTGAACGGCGGCCCGGGTCGTGGGGCACCACCGAGACCTGTGACCTCGTGCCGCTGCTCGCCGAGAGCGGCCCTCCCCTGCTCATCGACTGCCTGTCGCTGTGGCTGACGTACGCCATGGACGAGGTGAACGCGTGGGACGACGCCGAATGGGCGGGCGGTGGCGAGCGGGCGCTGCGCAAGCGGGTCACCGAGCTCACGGACGCGGTGCGCGGGAGCCGGCGCACGGTCGTCGCCGTGTCGAACGAGGTCGGTTCGGGCATCGTCCCCGCGACCGCGTCGGGCCGCCGCTACCGCGATGAACTGGGCCGTCTCAACGTGGCGTTCGCGGCGGAGTGCGAGCACGTGCTGATGGTCGTGGCGGGCCAGGCGCTCACCCTGCGGGACTGAAGCGCACCGACCTGGACCGACCTGGACCGATCCGGACCGATCCGGACCGACCCGCGCCGACCCGGGCCTCACGCGTCGGGGTTCCTGCGGGCGATGACCCGGTAGGCGTTGGAGAACCGGGTTCGGCTGACCAAGGGGGCGAGGAGCCGGTCGGCCAGGGCCGCGGCGGCCAGGAGCGGGGCCGCGACGCGGGCCGCGGCACGGACGCGGCCGAGTGCGATGGCCAGCCCGGCACTCAGGTCGAACGGGATGTGCGACTCACGCCGGTCGGTGGCCACGACGGTGTAGCCGAGGTTCTCCAACTCGCGGCGGAGAAAGGCGAGCGGGATGCGGTGGTGGGGCTCGGTCCGCAGCCACCCCGTGTCGAGGACTCTGGCGTACCGGCTCCCAGGGACGGGGACCTCGATCATCAGATGGCCGCCGGGCCGCAACACCGTGCGGGCGGCGATGAGTTCGATGCGCGGGTCGGCGCTGCGCTCCAGGTAGTGGAACATGCTCAGCGCGTCGTAGCGCCCCGCGAGCTTCGGCGCCAGGTCGGCGAGCAGCCCGCGGTGGGCCTCCTCCACACGGCCTGTCCTGCGGCCCTCCTCCACGCGCTCGGTGATGTCGAGGCCGTCGAAGGCGGTGTACGGGTGCACTTCTTGAGCGACGGCGGGGAAGTGCCCGTGCCCGGTCTCGATGTCCAGCCAGCTCTCGGCCTCGATGAAGCGCCCCATCGCCCTGGCCCGCGCCCGGTGACGGCGGGCGGCCCGCGGGACGGTGAGGATCTTCTCGGCCTGGGCGGCGGCGGCCTTGGCGGCGTCCATGGACGTGACGTCTCCTCACATCGCACGTAAAGGATCATCACGGTACGTAAAGGACCATCGGCACCGGCGCAACGACACCGTGGAGGTGGCCCGGATGCCCGCTGCCGGGCCGTCCGACCCGGGCCCGGGCCCTGCCGGTACTGTTCGGCGAATGAGCTCGCTGAATCTCGACGACTTCACCGACCTGATCGAGCGGCCCGACGGCGGGATCCGCCGCGACGCCGAGGAGCGCAGGGAGCGGCAGAGCGTGCCGCCCGGGGCGCTCGGCCGTCTGGACGACCTTGGCGAGTGGCTTTCCGCCGCCCAGTCCTCGGTGCCGGTCAAGCCGATCGAGCGGCCACGCGTGATCCTCTTCGCGGGCGACCACGGGGTCGCGGAGCTCGATGTGTCCGCTCGGCCCGCGGGCGGCGCGGCCGAGCTCGTGCGTGCCGTGCTCTCCGGCGAGAGCCCCGTCGCCGTTCTCGCGCGCCGCCTCGATGTGCCCGTCCGGGTCGTCGACGTGGCCCTGGACTGCGATCCGGCCGAGCTTCCCGCGCAGGTGACGGGGCATCGGGTGCGGCGCGGCTCGGGGCGCACCGACATCGAGGACGCGCTGACGGCCGAGGAGGCCGAGGCCGCGGTGCGGGCCGGGATGGCCGTCGCGGACGAGGAGGCCGACTCCGGCACCGACCTGGTCGTGCTCGGCGATGTGAGCGTCGGCGGAACGACACCCGCGGCGACGCTGATCGCCGCGCTGTGCGGGACCGACGCGTCCGTGGTGACCGGGCGCGGCGGCGCGCCGATCGACGACCTGGCGTGGATGCGCAAGTGCGCGGCCGTCCGGGACTCGCTGCGGCGGGCGCGGCCGGTACTCGGCGATCAGCTCGAACTGCTCGCCACCGTGGGCGGTGCGGACATCGCCGCCATGACCGGATTCCTGCTGCAGAGCGCCGTGCGCCGTACGCCGGTCATCCTGGACGGCGTCGTCGCGTCGGCGGCGGCGCTCGTGGCCCAGCGGGTCGCTTTCCGGGCGCCGGACTGGTGGCTCGCGGGGCACAGCAGCGGGGAGCCCGCGCAGGCCAAGGCCCTCGACCGGATGGCGCTCGACCCCGTGCTGGAGCAGGGCGTGCAGGTGGGTGAGGGCCTGGGGGCGCTCCTCGCGCTGCCGCTTGTGCGGGCCGCCGCCGCGCTCTTCGCCGAACTGCCCGAGCGGGAGGCCGAGCCGGAGGCGGAGGCCGACGCCGAGCCGCATCCGGAGGCGGACACCGAAGCGGAGTAGGCGGCGCGGTCGCACACAGCCGAGGACGGCCCGGCATGGACCGACATGGCCCATATGATCCCTTTTCATGGGAGATGAGCAAACCGCTGCTGCCGGGCGCCATCAGCGTCTCGCCGCGGCCTTCAGTGTCTGGTACCTACGCGCCGTCACCTTCATCAACTTTCTGAGCGCGGTCTGGGTCTCCCTGGGGCAGGATCTGCGGCGGCACAACACCGAGAACTACTTCACGCCGTACATGCTCACCGCGGGCTTCGCCTCCGGTGCGTTCACCATGTTCCTGGCGATCACGATGCGCCGCCGCAAACGCGCTGCCTGGATTCTCAACCTCGTACTCAGCGGGCTCTTTATACTTCTCTTCGCGTTCGCGATGGTCTTCCCGGAGATCCGCCGGTACCCGCAGAACTGGATCTCCCTCGCCCTGACCGCCGCCTTCGTCGCCTCGCTGATCGTCGGGCGGCGGGAGTTCTACGCCAAGGGCGACCGCTCCAACCCCAAGCTCGCCGCGGCCGTCGCGGTCGGCGGTCTCCTGGTGACCTCGCTGATCGCCGCGCTCCTGGTGGCCGTCACCAACCGCGCGCACGACGAATACCGTTCGACCTTCCTCGACCGCTGGCGCTACGGCACGATGCGCCTCATCTCGCTGGCCGCCGACGACACCCGGTTCGAGGGCATCACCACGCCCGGCTGGGTCAACGTCACCATCAACGTGCTCAGCACGCTCCTCCTCCTTGCCGTCCTGTACGCCGCGTTCCGCTCGCGCAAGGCCGTCGACCCGCTCACCGAGGACGACGAGCACAAGCTGCACGAACTGCTCGACAAGTACGGCGAGCGCGACTCGCTCGGCTACTTCGCGCTGCGCCGCGAGAAGAGCGTCGTGTGGTCGCCCAGCGGCAAGGCGGCGGTCGCCTACCGGGTGATCGGGGGCGTCTCGCTGGCCTCGGGCGACCCCATCGGGGATCCGGAGGCCTGGCCCGGCGCCATCGAACCCTGGCTCGCCGACGCCCGCGAGCACGGCTGGCTCCCCGCCGTGATGGGCGCGAGCGAGGAGGCGGGGACGATCTACGCCCGGCACGGCCTCGACGCGCTCGAACTGGGCGACGAAGCCATCGTCGAGACGGCCGAGTTCACGCTCCAGGGACGGGCCATGCGGACGGTCCGCCAGGCCTACAACCGGGTCCAGCGGGCCGGTTACGAGGTGCGGATCCGCCGCCACGAGGACATCCCGGCCGACGAGATGGCGTACCTGCTCCAGCGGGCCGACGACTGGCGTGACGGGGCCACCGAGCGGGGCTTCTCCATGGCGCTCGGCCGGCTCGGCGACCCGGGTGACGGGCGGTGCGTGATGCTCGAATGCACCGATGGCGACGGCGTGTTGAGAGCGGTGCTCTCCTTCGTGCCCTGGGGGCCGAACGGGCTCTCGCTCGACCTGATGCGGCGCGATCGCGACTCCGAGAACGGCCTGATGGAGTTCATGGTCATCGAGCTGCTCCAGCGCGCCGCCGAGATCAAGATCACTCAGGTCTCGCTGAACTTCGCGATGTTCAGGTCGGTCTTCGAACGTGGCTCCCGGCTCGGCGCGGGCCCGGTCCTGCGGCTGTGGCGCTCGCTGCTCACCTTCTTCTCGCGGTGGTGGCAGATCGAGTCGCTGTACCGCGCCAACGCGAAGTACCGCCCGATCTGGGAGCCCCGCTTCCTTCTCTTCGAGAAGAGCGGCGACCTGCCGCGCATCGGCATCGCGTCGGCCCGCGCGGAGGGCTTCCTCGAAGCGCCGGGCCTGCCAGGGGGGTCCCTCCCTGTTCGAGCGAAGCCGAGAACTTGGGGGCGGCTGTACCGCAAGCACCTGGAGTCCCGACGATGAGCACCCTGGTCCCGGTCCGCCTCGCCCGGCTTGCCCGGCGCGAGTGGGGGCCGCTGTACGCCACCGTGCGCCGCGGCATCGCGCGGCGGCGCCGGTGGGCGGCGCCCATGACGCTGGCCGCGGTCTGTCTCACCGCCCTCCTCCAGTTCGTCCAGAACCAGTCCTGGGGCTACCAGTTCGTGCAGAACATCGGCTCCGTACGGGCCGAGGAGCCGCTCTGGCTCGCCCTGCTCCGCACCCCGCTCTCGCTCTTCGTGCCCGCGCTCGACCTGCCCGTGTGGGGCGCGCTCGCGCAGATCCTGCTGGTGTTCGGCGTCGCGGAGATCTGTATCGGCTGGTGGCGCACGCTCGTCATCGCCTACCTGGCCACCCTGGCGGGCACGCTCTACGCGCGGGTGGGCATCGCGTGGGGGCCGGACAACCCGCTGGGGCTCCCCGCGTCCGACGCGCAGGTCGTCGACACCGGTCCCTCCGCCGCGGTGGTAGGGCTCGCGGTCTACGTGTGCTGGCGCTACCGGGCCTGGTTCACGGCGGCGTTCGTGACCGCCCTGATGGTCGTCGAGGTGTTCGTCAAGGAGAACCTCGCGGGCAAGGAGCATCTGGCGGCGATCGCCGCGGTCCTCGTGCTGTGCGCCTGCTCGGCGGTGCGTCAGCGGCGCGGGCGCGCGAGTTCCGGGTCCGGTTTGCCGCCGATCCAGTCCTGAATCCTGCGGCGCGGGCCCGCCCAGCGCCGGTCGTGGTGGAAGGCGCGCAGGCCCGATCGGGCGCGGGCGCGGGGCCTGTTGCGGTAGAAGCGCCTGGCCCATGCCGATCCCGGGCGGGCCAGGCGGATCGCGCCCACCAACGCGACCAGCGGGATCACGACGCCGATCAGGGCTGTGCGCAGCTTGCCCTTGGCCAGGGCGATCAGGGCGAAGCAGCAGTTGACGGCGACGTTCAGGGCGAAGCCCGCGCGGTTGCTCCGCTCCTCGGACGTCAGGTCGTCCACCCCGAACGGGGTGAAGCCGGTGAGCACGAGCACCACCAGGGCCGCCGTCAGCATCACGACCTCGACGCTCTTGCGGCCCCGCTCGCTCCAGTAGACGTCGTCGAGGTAGAGGATCAGCGCGAACTCGTCGAGTACGAGACCGGCGCCCAAGCCGAAGAAGACCGCGGCGAACATCGCGGCGAGGCTGTGCCTGCCGGCCGCGACCGCCCAGAATCCGCCGACGAGCATGAGGAAGATGCCAGGTACGACGTGGTGGATGTGCACGTCTCCCGAACTGATGTTCCGGAAGGGGCCCTTGCCCGCGCGGATGAGGCGCGTGATGGTCCGGGTGACGAGGAAGGACCCCACGAAGGAGAGCAGGGCCAGGAGGAGCGGCAGCTTCCCCGGCTCCGTGATGTTCCGGTACCACCAGTCGGCCATGGGGCCATCCTGGGCCGGGGGCCGCTTGTCGCACTTCGCGGCGGATCTCTCCCTCCCACCACTCACCCGAGACTCACCCGAGCGCCCCAGGTAATCTTCCGCGGTGCCCCGAACCTCCCCCGCCGCCGGACTCCGCTTCACCTTCGGCACGCTCACCGCGCTCCCGGTCCGCGTCACCGAGTGGGACCGCGACGCGGCCCGCGCCGGGATGCTCTGCGCCCCCCTGGCGGGGCTGGTGGTCGGCCTGTGCGCGGCCGGGCTCGGCGGCCTGCTCATGGCGCTCGGCTCGGGACCTCTGCTCGCCGCGGTGGCGAGCGCCGCCGTCCCCGCCGTGCTCACGCGCGGCCTCCACCTGGACGGCCTCGCCGACACCGCCGACGGCCTGGGCAGCGCCAAACCCGCCGACCAGGCGCTGAGCATCATGAAGCAGTCCGACGTCGGCCCCTTCGGCGTCATCACACTGCTCTTCACCCTGCTCGCCCAAGTGGCCGTCCTCTTCCAGCTGTACGAAGCCTCATGGACCCGGGGTGCGCTCGCCGCGGTCGTCTCGGCGGCCGTCGCCCGCCTCGCCCTCACCCTGGCCGCCCGCGAGGGCATCCCCCCGGCCCGCCCGGAGGGACTCGGGGCCGCGGTGGCCGGGACCGTCCCCCGGGGCTCCGCCCTGCTCGCGGGGGCACTCGTCACCGTGGTGGCGGCGATCGCCGCCGCGCCCTTGGGGACGTACGAGATCGTGCGGTACGCGGCTGCCGTGGTCCTCGCGCTCTGCGCCGCCGAACTCCTCCTGAGGCACTGCGTCCGCCGCTTCGGAGGCATCACCGGCGACGTCTTCGGCGCGCTCGCCGAGACCGCCGCCACGGCGGCGCTGGTGACCCTGGCCCTCGGCTGACTGCCGAAACATAAAAGCGCAGCCTCGAACGGATGAATCTCCACCAGCACAATCGAATGGGCGCGACGCGCGTAGGCTCATGTTCGGCGCTTTTCCGGCCCGTTCTAGGCTGGCGTCGGGCCGGGTCGACCCACCCATCGGCCGAAGAACTCAACGGAAGCGAGAATTCACCACCGTGACTGCTCTGACTCTCAGCACCGCCGCCGCGTCCGGCTTGCGCGGCGACGCGATCGTCGTCGGCGTCGCCAAGGGCGCCAAGGGCCCGGTTGTCGCGCCCGGCGCCGAAGCCGTGGAAAAGGCGTACGACGGCAAGCTCGCGTCCGTCCTGGAGACCCTCGGCGCCACGGGCGGCGAGGGCGAGGTGACCAAGCTCCCCGCGCCTTCCGGCTTCAAGGCGCCGGTCGTCGTCGCGGTCGGTCTCGGCCCGGTGCCGGAGAAGGACGAGACGTACGGCACTGACGCCCTGCGCCGCGCCGCCGGTACCGCCGCGCGCGCCCTGTCCGGCTCGAAGAAGGCCGCGTTCGCGCTGCCCGCCGAGGACGCCGATGACACCGGCGCGATCGCCGAGGGCGCGCTGCTCGGCGCGTACTCGTTCGACGCGTACAAGGAGAATGGTTCCGCCAAGGGCAAGGACGGCAAGAGCGGCAAGGACGCCAAGGGTCCGCTCGCCGAGATCGCCCTGCTCGGCGGCAAGCCCCGCGACAAGGCGTACAAGGCCGCCGTCGAGCGCGCCATCGCCGTGTCCGAGGAGCTGAACCGCGCCCGCGACCTCATCAACACCCCGCCGAACGACCTGAACCCCGAGGCCTTCGCCGCGGTCGCCTCCGCGGCCGCCAAGGAGCACGGCATCAAGGTGCAGGTCCTGGACGAGAAGGCGCTCGCCAAGGGCGGCTTCGGCGGCATCCTCGGCGTCGGCGTCGGCTCGGAGGCCCCGCCGCGCCTGGTCAAGCTCTCGTACACGTCGTCCAAGGCGAAGAAGCACCTCGCCTTCATCGGCAAGGGCATCACGTACGACTCGGGCGGCATCTCGCTGAAGCCCGCGGGCCACAACGAGACGATGAAGTGCGACATGGCCGGTGCCGCGGCCGTCTTCGCCGCCGTCGTCTCCGCCGCGCGCCTGGGCCTCGACGTCAACGTCACCGGCTGGCTGGCGCTGGCCGAGAACATGCCGTCGGGCTCGGCGACCCGTCCGGGCGACGTCCTGCGCATGTACAGCGGCAAGACCGTCGAGGTGCTCAACACGGACGCCGAGGGCCGCCTGGTCCTGGCCGACGCGATCGCCAAGGCCTCCGAGGACAAGCCCGACGCGATCGTCGACGTGGCCACGCTGACCGGCGCCATGATGATGGCCCTCGGCAGCCGCACCTTCGGCATCATGGCCAACGACGACGCGTTCCGCGCCGCGATCCACGACGCCTCGGAGGAGGCGGGCGAGCCCTCCTGGCCGATGCCGCTGCCCGAGCACCTGAAGAAGGGCATGGACTCCCCCACCGCCGACATCGCCAACATGGGCGAGCGCATGGGCGGCGGTCTGGTGGCCGGTCTCTTCCTGAAGGAGTTCGTCGGCGAGGGCATCACCTGGGCGCACCTGGACATCGCGGGCCCGGCCTTCAACGAGGGCGGCCCGTTCGGCTACACGCCCAAGGGCGGCACCGGCACCGCGGTCCGCACCCTGGTCCGCCTCGCGGAGCGCACGGCCGCGGGCGACCTCGGCTGACAGCAGGCCTCGGCCTACCAGGCATCGGCTGACCAGGCCTCGGCCGACCAGCTGATCCGTCGTACGCGGGTCAGGGCCCGGACACCCAGATGTCCGGGCCCTGACCGATTTCGCCCTGGACGAAATCCGTCCGTCCGTATGCCTGAGTAAAGCCTGAGTAACGCCCGGACGTGGCGAATCAGACGTCTCACAGCCCGGCCCGCCGTCCCACCTCTCGCCGACAAGTGCGAAGATGGGTTCTCGGCAGGACAGGGCCCCCACCACAGGGCCGAAACAAGAGCGGCCGAATACCAGCCGACCGACCGGTCGACCCCCGGGAAGAGCGGTCCGGCGTACGGCGCACATGCATGGAGGACGTGACGTGGCGAACGACGCCAGCACCGTTTTCGACCTAGTGATTCTCGGCGGCGGTAGCGGCGGTTACGCCGCGGCACTGCGCGCGTCGCAGTTGGGCCTGGACGTCGCCCTGATCGAGAAGGGCAAGGTCGGCGGTACCTGCCTGCACAACGGCTGCATCCCCACGAAGGCGCTGCTGCACGCCGGCGAGATCGCCGACCAGGCACGCGAAGCCGACCAGTTCGGCGTGAAGGCCACCTTCGAGGGCATCGACATGGCGGCCGTCCACAAGTACAAGGACGACGTGATCTCCGGCCTCTACAAGGGCCTGCAGGGACTCATCGCCTCGCGCAAGGTGACGTACATCGAGGGCGAGGGCAAGCTCTCGTCCCCGACCTCCGTGGACGTGAACGGCCAGCGCGTCCAGGGCCGCCACGTGCTTCTCGCGACCGGCTCCGTGCCGAAGTCGCTGCCGGGCCTGGAGATCGACGGCAACCGCATCATCTCCTCGGACCACGCCCTGACCCTGGACCGCGTGCCGAAGTCCGCGATCATTCTGGGCGGCGGCGTCATCGGCGTCGAGTTCGCCTCGGCGTGGAAGTCCTTCGGGTCCGAGGTGACCGTCGTCGAGGGCCTCAAGCACCTCGTGCCGGTCGAGGACGAGAACTCCTCGAAGCTTCTTGAGCGCGCGTTCCGCAAGCGCGGCATCAAGTTCAACCTCGGCACCTTCTTCGAGAAGGCCGAGTACACGCAGGACGGCGTCCGCGTGACTCTCGCCGACGGCAAGACCTTCGACGCCGAGGTGCTGCTCGTCGCCATCGGCCGCGGCCCGGTCTCCTCGGGTCTCGGCTACGAGGAGCAGGGCGTCGCCATGGACCGCGGCTACGTCCTCGCCGACGAGTACATGCAGACCAACGTCCCGACCATCTCGGCCGTGGGCGACCTGGTGCCGACCCTCCAGCTCGCGCACGTCGGCTTCGCCGAGGGCATCCTGGTGGCGGAGCGCCTGGCCGGTCTCAAGACCGTCCCGATCGACTACGACGGCGTGCCGAAGGTGACGTACTGCCACCCCGAGGTCGCCTCCGTGGGCATCACCGAGGCCAAGGCCAAGGAGATCTACGGCGCGGACAAGGTCGTCGCCCTCAAGTACAGCCTGGCCGGCAACGGCAAGAGCAAGATCCTCAAGACCGCGGGCGAGATCAAGCTCGTCCAGGTCAAGGACGGTGCCGTGGTCGGCGTCCACATGGTCGGCGACCGCATGGGCGAGCAGGTCGGCGAAGCCCAGCTGATCTACAACTGGGAAGCGCTGCCGGCCGAGGTCGCCCAGCTCATCCACGCCCACCCGACGCAGAACGAGGCGATGGGCGAGGCTCACCTGGCCCTCGCAGGCAAGCCTCTCCACTCCCACGACTGACCCTTCAGTTATCGGGCGCGACGACCAGACTTCCGCAATTTCGTAAGGAGCAACTGAAACCATGGCGGTTTCCGTATCCCTTCCGGCGCTCGGCGAGAGCGTCACCGAGGGCACTGTCACCCGTTGGCTGAAGGCCGAGGGCGAGCGCGTCGAGGCCGACGAGCCGTTGCTCGAGGTCTCGACCGACAAGGTCGACACCGAGATCCCCTCTCCCGCCGCCGGCATCCTGGCCTCCATCAAGGTCGCCGAGGACGAGACCGTCGAGGTCGGCGCCGAGCTGGCCGTCATCGACGACGGCAGCGGCGCCCCCGCCGCCGAGGCCGCTCCGGCCGCCGAGCCCGCGCAGGAGGAGGCCCCGGCCCCCGCCGCCGAGGCCCCCGCTGCTCCGGCTCCCGCCGCCGAGGCCCCTGCCGCCGAGGCCCCTGCCGCTGAGGCAGCCCCGGCCGGTGGCGCGTCCGGCACCGACGTCACACTGCCCGCCCTGGGCGAGTCGGTCACCGAGGGCACCGTCACCCGTTGGCTGAAGGAGGTCGGCGAGGAGGTCGCGGAGGACGAGCCCCTGCTCGAGGTCTCCACGGACAAGGTCGACACCGAGATCCCCTCCCCGGCCGCGGGCGTGCTGCTCGAGATCGTCGTGGGCGAGGACGAGACCGCTGAGGTCGGCGCCAAGCTCGCCGTCATCGGCGCTCCCGGTGCCGCTCCGGCCGCTGCCGCTCCGGCTGCCCCCGCCGCTCCGGCCGAGGCTCCGGCGGCGCCCGCCGCTCCGGCTGCTCCGGCCGCCCCCGCGGCTCAGCCCGCCGCCCCGGCCGCGCCCGCCGCTGCCGCTCCGGCTCCGGCTCAGCCCGCCGCTCCGGCCGCTCCCGCTCCGGCCGCTCCGGCTCCGGCGGCGCCCGCCGCCCCGGCGGCCCCCGCGCAGGCCTCCCCGGCCGACGACGGTGCGTACGTCACGCCGCTGGTCCGCAAGCTGGCCAACGAGCACAGCGTGAGCCTGTCGGACGTCAAGGGCACCGGCGTCGGTGGCCGCATCCGCAAGCAGGACGTCATCGCCGCCGCCGAGGCCAAGAAGGCCGCGGCCCCGGCTCCGGCCGCCGCCGCTCCGGCCGCGTCGAAGGCCCCGGCCCTGGAGGTCTCTCCCCTCCGCGGCCAGACGGTCAAGATGACCCGCATGCGCAAGGTCATCGGCGACAACATGATGAAGGCGCTGCACTCGCAGGCCCAGCTGACCTCGGTCGTCGAGGTCGACATCACGAAGCTGATGAAGCTGCGCGCCAAGGCGAAGGACTCGTTCGCGGCTCGTGAGGGCGTCAAGCTCTCCCCGATGCCGTTCTTCGTCAAGGCCGCCGCCCAGGCGCTGAAGGCCCACCCGGTCGTCAACGCCCGGATCAACGACGACGAAGGCACCATCACGTACTTCGACTCGGAGAACATCGGCATCGCCGTTGACGCCGAGAAGGGTCTGATGACGCCGGTCATCAAGGGTGCGGGCGACCTGAACATCGCCGGTATCTCCAAGAAGACCGCCGAGCTGGCCGGCAAGGCCCGCGGCGGTGGCCTCACCCCGGACGACATGTCCGGCGCCACCTTCACGGTCTCCAACACCGGTTCGCGCGGTGCCCTGTTCGACACGGTCATCGTGCCGCCGAACCAGGCCGCCATCCTGGGCATCGGTGCCACGGTCAAGCGCCCGGTCGTCATCAACCACCCCGACCTCGGCGAGACCATCGCGGTGCGGGACATGACGTACCTCTCGCTCTCCTACGACCACCGTCTGGTGGACGGCGCGGACGCCGCCCGCTACCTGACCACGGTCAAGGCGATCCTGGAGGCGGGCGAGTTCGAGGTCGAGCTCGGCCTGTAGCTCTCCCGTAGTTCTTCGGCCCCAGGGCTGTAAGACTCGTCTCATCAGTGCGTACGCCCCCGTTCGGAGGTTTCCGAGCGGGGGCGTCGCCGTATTGTCTAGGGGTCACAACGCCCTGGGGGCACCGCCCCCGCCGGAGGAGCCCTCATGACCGCGCCCGTCGTTCACTCGCTGCGCGAACAGATCCGCGAGCACATCGTGGAGGGGATCGTCAGCGGGCGCTGGCAGCCGGGCGAGCGGATCGTGGAGCGGCGGATCGCCGTGGAGCTCGAGGTCTCACAGACTCCCGTACGCGAAGCCCTGCGGGAGCTCGAGACGCTGCGGCTCATCGAGTCGGCGCCCAACAAGGGCGTACGCGTGCGGAACTTGACCGCTGCGGACCTGGAGGAGAGCTACCCCGTCCGTGCGGGTCTCGAGGCGATCGCCGCCGAGCTGGCGGCGGAGAGCCTGGCCGTGGACTGCTCGGCCCTTGAGCCCCATGTCGCCGCCCTGTACGAGGCGGACCGGGCCGCCGACGGCACCTCCCAGGTGCGGCACACGGTCGGTTTCCACCGGGAGTTGGTGCGGGCCGCCGACAACTCCGTGCTCCTTCACACCTGGGAGGGCCTGGGCATCGAGGTCTTCACGGCGCTCTCGATCCGGTGGCTCGGGACGGTGCAGCAGTCGTACGCGGAGGAGCACGAGGCCCTCGTCTCGGCGTTCCGGCGCCGGGATCCCGCGATCGCCGAGCTGGTGAAGGCCCACGTGCTGGGCTGCGCGCCGCGCGCCTGACCTCTTCCACGGGGCTCGCGCTCATCCGTGCCCGCCCCGCTCATACGTGCTCTCACCTGCGAAGATCCCCGCATCGATCCTTCAAATCGAAGGCACCGCGTGCCCGATTTGTTGGCACCGGATGCCTACTTTCTGAATATGAAGGAATTTTCGACTTCAACCCTTTGATCGATCATCGATCACGGAGTTAGAGTCTCCGACGGGCTCTCACCCGAGCCTCACGCCCTGTCCTGCCAAAGACCTAGGGCAACCCCCACCCCTTACCGAACAGGGGACCCCCTCCGACTCAGGAAGGCGGCGACATGACCGACCCCTCCGCAATCCAGCCGAGCGAGCTCGACCAGCTCCCGGACCGCGACCCCGAGGAGACCGCCGAATGGCAGGCCTCCCTGGACGCCGTTACCCAGGCGGCCGGGCCGCACCGTGCCGCATACCTGATGCGGCGCACGCTGGAGCGCGCCGAGGGCGCGGGCCTGGCGCTGCCCAAGCTCCTTGAGACCGACTACGTCAACACCATCCCCACCTCCGCCGAGCCGGCGATCGAGGGCGACGAGGCGATGGAGCAGCGCATCGCCGCGTGGAACCGCTGGAACGCGGCCGCGATGGTGACCCGGGGCAGCAAACACGGAGTGGGCGGCCACATCGCCACCTTCGCCTCCGCCGCCTGGCTGTACGAGACCGGCTTCAACCACTTCTTCCAGGGCAAGGAGGGGGACGGCTCCGGCGACCAGCTCTACATCCAGGGCCACGCCTCCCCCGGCATCTACGCCCGTGCCTTCCTCGACGGCCGTCTGAACGAGACGCAGCTCGACAACTTCCGCCAGGAGGCGGGTGGCAACGGTCTGCCGTCCTACCCGCACCCGCGCCGTCTGCCCTGGCTGTGGGAGTTCCCGACCGTCTCCATGGGCCTTGGCCCGCTGTCGGCGATCTACCAGGCGCGCTTCAACCGCTACCTCACCAACCGCAGCATCAAGGACGTCTCCGCCTCGCACGTGTGGGCGTTCCTCGGTGACGGCGAGATGGACGAGCCCGAGTCGACGGCAGCCCTCGCGCTCGCCGCCCGTGAGGGCCTGGACAACCTCACGTACGTCATCAACTGCAACCTGCAGCGCCTCGACGGCCCGGTCCGCGCCAACTTCCGCGTGGTGCAGGAGCTGGAGGCCCAGTTCCGCGGCGCCGGCTGGAACGTCATCAAGGTCCTGTGGGGCAACGCCTGGGACGAGCTGTTCAAGCTCGACACGAACGGCGCCCTGGTCCGCCGCCTGCGCGAGGTGCCGGACGCGCAGTTCCAGACGTACGCGACGCGTGACGCCGCCTACATCCGCGAGCACTTCTTCGGCTCCGAGCCCGCGCTCGTCGAGCTCGGCAAGCTGCTCAGCGACGACAAGATCAGCGAGTGTTTCCACCTCTCGCGCGGCGGCCACGAGGCCCGCAAGGTCTACGCGGCCTACCGTGCGGCGCTCACCCACAAGGGCGCGCCGACCGTGATCCTCGCGCAGACGGTCAAGGGCTTCACGCTCGGCAAGGGCTTCGAGTCCAAGAACGCCAACCACCAGATGAAGAAGCTCACGGTGGACGAGTTCAAGGACATGCGCGACCTTCTTGAGCTGCCGATCCCGGACAGCGCGTTCGTCGACGGCCAGGTGCCCTACGGCCACCCGGGCGCCGACGCCCCCGAGGTCCGCTACCTCCAGGAGCGCCGCGCCGCCCTCGGCGGTCCGGCCCCGGCCCGCCGCACGCAGCCGCTCGCGCCGCTGCCCGCCCCGGCCGACAAGGCGTTCGCCTCGTTCGACAAGGGCTCCGGCTCGCAGTCGATCGCGACGACCATGGCCTTCGTACGCCTCGTCAAGGATCTCGTACGGGACAAGGAGACCGGCAAGCGCTGGGTGCCGATCGTCCCCGACGAGGCGCGCACCTTCGGCATGGAGTCGCTCTTCCCCTCGCTCGGCATCTACTCGCCCAAGGGCCAGACGTACGAGCCGGTCGACCGCGACCAGCTGATGTACTACAAGGAGGCCAAGGACGGCCAGATCCTCAACGAGGGGATCACCGAGGCCGGTTCCATGGCGGACTTCATCGCCGCTTCGTCGTCGTACGCGACGCACGGCGAGGCGATGATCCCCTTCTACATCTTCTACTCGATGTTCGGCTGGCAGCGCACGGCCGACCAGATGTGGCAGCTCGGCGACCAGCTCGGCCGCGGCTTCCTCGTCGGCGCCACCGCCGGTCGTACGACGCTGACGGGTGAGGGTCTCCAGCACGCGGACGGCCACTCTCCGGTGATCGCCGCGACGAACCCCGCCGCCATGTCGTACGACCCCGCGTTCGCCTACGAGGTCGCGGCGATCGTCAAGGACGGTCTGCGCCGGATGTACGGCGAGGCGGCCCCCGGTGAGGACCAGAACGTCTTCTACTACCTCACCGTCTACAACGAGCCGATGCCGCAGCCCGCGAAGCCCGCGGGTGTCGACGAGGGCATCGTGCGCGGTCTGTACCGCTTCAACACGGCCGAGACGGCGGGTCACTCCCCCGCCGCGAACGCCTCGCGCATCCAGCTGATCGGTTCGGGTACGGCCATCCACTGGACGCTCGCCGCGCAGAAGCTGCTCGCCGAGGAGTGGGGTGTGGCCGCCGACGTGTGGTCCGCGACCTCCTGGACCGAGCTGCGCCGCGACGCCCTCGATGCGGACGAGGCGATCCTGCGCGGCGAGGAGCGCACTCCTTACGTGCGCAGCGCGCTCGAGGGTGCGCAGGGTCCCGTGCTCGCCGTCTCCGACTACATGCGGCAGGTTCCCGACCAGATCGCGCAGTGGGTCGAGCAGGACTACTCGTCCCTCGGCGCGGACGGGTTCGGGCTCTCGGACACGCGTGACGCCGCCCGTCGCCACTTCGGCATCGACGCGGAGTCCATCGTCGTCGCCGCTCTCGCGCAGCTGGCGCGGCGGGGCGAGGTGCCCGCTTCCGCGGTGAAGGAGGCTCGGGCCAAGTACGGTCTGTAGCCTTCGGCCTGATGCGGGTACGGGTCTCTGCTTTTCCGGCAGGGGCCCGTTCCCGTGTGCGGGTTCGTTCTCGTGTGCGGGTTCGTTCTCGTGCGTGGGTTCGTTCTCGTGTGCGGGTTTGTTTTACTGCGCCGCCGGGGCTTTCCCGCCCACCCGCCCGATTGCCGCTACTCGTAGCGGTCGGCCATCCGGCGGGCCGCTTCCGTGAATCTCTCCCTCAGCGTCGCCGGCTCCAAGACCTCCGCCTCCGGGCCCAGGGACATGAGCTGGGTGTACGCGACCATGTCGTTCTCCACGGCGAGGGTGAGCGTCACCCAGCCCTCGCCGTCCGGGGCGCTCGCTCCCTCCAGGGCTTCGCGGGTGGACACGGAATCGGTGGCGTACGGAAGCTGTCGTACGCCCGCCTCCGAGAGCCGCACCACGACCTCGGACCGCAGGATCGCCCGTGCGAACTGCGCGGCCCGCTCCTCCCAGAAGCCCGGCAGATCGAACTCCTCGTCGCGTACGAAGCGGTCCTCACCGCCCGCGACCGCGGTGAACCGGTCGATGCGGTACACCCGGAACGAACCCGTGTCGGGCACTCGCGCGCACAGATACCAGACACCGGCCTTGAGCACGAGACCGTAGGGCTCAAGCTCCCGTTCCACCTCGGTGTCCTCGCGCCGGTAGCGGGCGGTGACGAGCCTGTCGTCCCACACCGCGTCCGCGAGGAGGGGCAGCAGCTCGGGCGCCGATGTCTCCTTGAACCAGCCCGGCGCGTCCAGATGGAACCGCTGCGACGCGTTCTGCGACGCGTCCCGCAGCGAGGGCATCAGCGCCGCCGACACCTTCAGACGGGCCGCCGACGCCGCGTCCTCCAGGCCCATCTCCCGCAGCGCGCCCGGCACTCCGGACAGGAAGAGGGCCTCCGCCTCGCTGCGTCCGAGGCCGGTGAGCCGGGTGCGGTAGCCGCCGATGAGGCGGTAGCCGCCGGTCCGCCCCCGGTCCGCGTACACCGGGACTCCGGCCTCCGAGAGCGCCTGGGCGTCGCGGGTGATGGTCCGCTCGGACACTTCGAGCTCACCCGCGAGCTCGGCGGCGGTCATGGAGGGGCGGGCCTGGAGGAGAAGCACCATCTTGATCAGGCGTGCAGCGCGCATGTCCCCATGATGCCGTCCGCCGCCGGACCGGAGGTGGCTAGCGGTAGCCCGTGACGTCCGCGGTCTTGCCCGTCTGTTCGACCTCCGCGATGTAGCGCCAGGCGTCCGGTGCCGAGCCGTCGATGTCCGTGAAGCCGTACTCCTTGGCGAGGCCGCCGCTGGAGAGGGACTTGCCGTTCCAGCGGGGCACTTCGGGGTCGGAGGCGAGCGCGACCAGAGCACGGCCCACGAAGGTAGGAGTCTCGGAGATCGCGAAGTGCGGGTTCTGCTCGCACCCGTCCTGCCAGTTCTCCTCCGTCACGCTGAAGGCCGTGTCGAGCATGAACTCGGAGCGCAGCCAGCCGGGGGACAGACAGAGCGCCGTGCAGCCGTACTCCTTGAGCTCTTCGGCCAGGCCGCGCGCCATCCGCAGCGGGGCCGACTTGGCGAGGTCGTAGTAGAAGGGCTTGCGGTAGTTGGGGCCGTTGTACTCCTCGGTCCCGTCGGTGACCTCGACGACCAGGCCGCCGGGATTCTTGATGAGCAGCGGCAGCGCGTAGCGGCTGGTGACGATGTGGGTCTCGATGCCCAGGCGCATCAGGCGCAGCCCCTTGTCGAGGTCGTGCTCCCACATCTTCTTGTCCCACTCGACGTGGACGTCGCCGCCCCAGATGTCGTTGACCAGGATGTCCAGCCGTCCCTGCTCCCGGTCGATCCGCTCGACGAGGGCCGCCACCTGCTCGGGCTCCAGGTGATCGGTGGGCACGGCGATCCCGGTGCCCGGTCCGCCTGCTTCGCGGCCCGCCGCGGTGATCAGCTCCGCGGTCTCCTCGATGGTCTCCGTGGTGCGGCCGACCTCGCTGGTGTGCTCGCGGGTCGTGCGTCCCGTCGCGTAGACGGTGGCTCCGGCACGGCCGAGCTCCACTGCCATGGCCCGGCCCGCGCCACGGGTGGCACCGGCGACGAGGGCGATCTTTCCGGTCAGGGACTGCGCGGGTGCGGGTGTGGTCTCCATGCCTCTGCTCTCCTTGCTCTCCATGTTCTGGAGGCTGCCACTCAATGCCGACATCTGCTGTCGGGTTTTCCATGGGCATGTGCACGCATAACGAGAGGGCCGCATCCGCCGCACTCCGCGTGCGTACGCACCCCTCAGGGCCGATGCTTGTCCCGTGATGGACGAGACGGAGTTCTGGGAGATCGTGGACCGCACCCGCGTGGCCGCCGAGGGCGACCCCGAGGACCACGCCGACCTGCTCACCGAGAAGCTGCTCGAGCTGGAGCCGGACATGGTGCTCGACTTCGCCCGTCACTTCGAGGCGCGCTACAACCGTGCGTACCGCTGGGACCTTTGGGGTGCCGCCTGGATCATCCTCGGCGGCGCGAGCGACGACGCCTTCGACTACTTCCGCTGCTGGCTGATCGGCCAGGGGCGTGAGGTCTTCGAGGGAGCCCTGCACGATCCCGACTCGCTCGCGGATCTCCTCGACGACTTCGACGAGGAGATCGACGGCGACGGCGAAGAGCTCGGCTACGCGGCGGACGAGGCCTACGAGCAGCTCACCGGCGTCGTCTCCCCCGATCTCGGCATCGCTCCCGCCCCCGCCGAACCTCAGGGCACACCGCTCGCCTTCGACAACGAAGCCACGATGACTCAGCTCTACCCCAAGCTGCGGGAACGCTTCGGCGAGGCCGACTGAGGCGGGGCAGGGCAAGGCAGCACGAGGTAGGGCACGAGGTAGGGCACGAGGTAGGGCACGAGGTAGGGCACGAGGTAGGGCACGAGGCAGGGCAGGGAGTTCCGCGACTTCTCCTACCTGTGCTGCAACCGGGCCGCCGCCTCCCTTATCGCGGGGAGCGCTGACGTCAGTGCCGCCCCCGGACACTGTGTGTAGTAGCCGTCGTTGTGCCCGGACACCGCGCTGAACCGGCCGCTCGTCCCCTCCGCGTACTTGCTGAGGCTGTTCGAGGACACAAGCCGCACCGTGGAACGCGGGTCCACGTCCGCGAGCCCCAGCTTCCACGCCACCAGCGCCGCCACGGCATCGGTCATCGCCTTGGGAACGGGAACCCCCTCCGTGAACGTCCCGATCGCCGCTATCCCCACCGTCCCCCGGTTGAAGCCCTGCGTGTGCGCCCCGACCACGGCACGGTCCATGCCGCCCGCACGCCCCTCGTAGATGGTCCCGCACCGGTCGACGAGGAAGTTGTAGCCGATGTCGTCCCACTGCCGCCCCTCGGTCTGACCGGCGTACAGATAGCGGATGATGCGCGGGACATCGCCGCAGTCGTAGCTGTTCGGCGAGTCCGTGTGGTGCACGAACACCGCCCGGACCCGGTCGGTATACCGCGCGGGCGGCTGCTGCCGCACCGCGGCGGGCAGCCACTCGGTGCGCGGCACGACGCGGGGCCTCGCCGCCGAATGCCCCACCGTCCGCCGCACCGGCGCCGCGGCCGCCGGCATCTCGGAGCGCCGCCCGGTCACACCTTCCCGCTCGCCGAGCCCGGAGTATTCGGCGACCCCGGAGAGCCCGGTGAACCCAGCGACTCCTGAGCGCCCGGAGCGCCCGGCGAGGGCCGCCGAGCCGTCACCCGCCCGCCCCGACCCGCCCGATGTCCCGGGCCCCACGAACAGCGCGCACATCAGCAGAAGCACCACGGCCACGGCGCCGGGCACGCAGCACAGCGCCGCTCGGGCAGCACGGGCCGTCCGGGGTGCACGACCGGTCCCGGATCCACGAGCTGTCCCGGATCCACGAGCTGTCCCCGGTCCACGGGCTGCCCCCGGTCCACGGGCTGCCCCCGGTCCATGGGCGGCACGGCCCGCCGCACGCGCCGCCGAGGGCACGTGCGCCCCGAACCCTCGACGGCGGACACGCATGGTCCGACTCTCCGCCCCACCCGCGCCACCCGCGATCGGCCATCCGCCAGTCGGGTGAACCGGAACTCGGCCGAACCGGAGCTCGGAAGCGGCTCAGAGGCAGCTCGGAAACAGCTCGGAGACAGCCCGGAGATAGCTCCGAGACAGCCCGGAGACCGCTCGGAGGCAGCTCGGAGACCGCTCAGAAGTGGGTGCCGCCGTCGACCCTGACCTCGGTGCCAGTGATGAACTTGCCGTCCTGCGAGCCGAGCAGGGCCACCACGGAAGCCACGGACTCCGGTCCCGCGAAGCCCTGACCTATGGCCGGGGCCAGCTTCACGAACAGACTCATGTCGGCGTCCTCGGGCAGGCCGGGCCCCACGCTCTGCTTGCTGGCGCCGCTGCCGTCGGTCATGCCGCTGGATATGGATCCGGGCTGGACGGAGTTGAACCGGATCCCCTGCTTGCCGTACTCGGCGGCCAGCGCGTGCGTCATGGACTGGATGCCGCCCTTGCTCGCCGCGTACGCGGCCATGTACGGGTGGGCGAACATCGCGGAGGTGGAGCTGAAGTTGACGACGGCGGGGTCGTCGCCGTCGAGCAGCGCCGGGATCGCCTCGCGGATCACCAGGAACGTACCGACCAGGTTGATCTGGATGACGCGGTTGAAAGAATCCAGGCTGGTCTCGTGCGTGTGCGAGGAGCGGAGCACGCCCGCCGCGTTCACCAGGACGTCCAGGCCGCCGAGCTCGGTGACGGCGGCGGCGACGCCCTCGCGCACCGATGCCTCGTCCGAGATGTCGACCACGAGCGTGGTGAGGCGGTCGGCCGCGGCGCCCGCCCTCTCCGCGGTGTCCTTCAGCCCCGCCTCGCTGACGTCGGCGGCGACGACCCTGCCGCCCTCGTCGAGGATCCGGAGGACGGTGGCCTGTCCGATGCCCGAGCCACCGCCGGTGATGAGTGCGCGACGGCCTGCGTAGCGGTTCATGAAATGCCTCCGATCAACTCCGGGCTCCCGGATCCGCCCATGGATCCGGCCTTCCCGATCTGATTTCAATGTACGCCTCTCTGGCACGTTTTGCCATGCCGACAATTCATGTATCAGAGTGATGATCGCGCGTAGGCTGCGAGGGTGAGCACCCACCGGTCGCAACCCCCGCCGCCCCCGCCGTCCTCGCAACCCCCGCCGCCCTCGCAACCCCCGCCGCCCTCGCCGTCCTCGCAACCCCCGCCGCCCCCGCCGTCCTCGCAACTCCCGCCGTCCTCGCAGCCGCCGCAACCGTCGCTGACCGAGCGCCGCAAGGCGGCCACGCAGCTCGACATCGCCCGCGCCGCGGCCGAGCTCTTCGCCGAGCGCGGCCCGGACGCCACCACTGCCGAGGAGATCGCGGGCCGGGCCGGAGTGGCGCTGCGCACCTTCTACCGGTACTTCCGCAACAAGCAGGACGCGGTCGCGCCGCTCCTCGCGGGCGGCGCCGCCGAGTGGCGGGCCCACCTGGCGGGCCTCGATCCGGCCGCGGGGATGCCGACGGCCCTTGAGCGGTCCATCGCCGACGCGCTGACCGCGGCGGACGACCGCGCGGCCGAGTCCCTGGAGTCGACCCGCGGCCTGCTGCGCGCCGCACAGGACGATCCGGCTCTGCGCGCCGTCTGGTATCGCGTGAACCAGGAGTCCGAGGAGCAGCTCGTGCCCGTGCTCGCCCGCCTGGCCGGGGACGACGCCGACGCACTTGACGTACGACTGGCGGCCGCCGCCGCCACGGACGCCATCCGCCTGGCACTGGAGACCTGGGCCGCCACGGACGAGCCCACCGAAGGCCCCGGCTCCCCGGCCGTCCTGGCGGTGCGCTGCCTGCGTGAACTGACGGGCGGGCTGCGGCTCCTGGCCGCCGATCGCGGTGACGGCTGAGGCCGCCAGCCACCGCTCCCCCTACAACCCCGGATCCGGTTCCGGTTCCGGTTCCGGGCCCAGGTCCCGCTCCAGGCCGGGGTCAAGGCCCGAGTCCAGATCCAACGAGAACGCCAGCAGCGCCACATCGTCCCCGACCCCGCCGCAGAACCGCATCAGGTCCGCCCATACCGCGGAGGTCAGTGCCGCCGGGTCGTCCAGCAGGTCGACGCAGAGCACGGCGAGGCGCTCGGTCAGCGGGTAGAAGACACCTGACGCGTTCCGCGCCTCAGTTACCCCGTCGGTCACCACGAGCAGCCGGTCGCCGGGCTTCAGGGGCAGGGTCACCTCTTCCGGTGGGGCGACACCGGCGATCCCCAGGCCCAGCGGAGCGCCCGGGGCCACGGTGAGCTCCTCGACGACGCCGCCGCGCAACAGCAGCGGGGGTGGATGGCCGCAGGAGACGATCCGCAGCTCAGAGGCGTCGTCACGGAACTCCAGGAGCACGGCGGTGGCGAAGAGTTCGGCGTGCTCGGCCTCCTCGGAGTCGACCACCAGGCGCCGGTCGAGCCGAGCGGCGACGCCCTCCAGGTCGGGCTGGTCGAGCACCGCCTCGCGGAAGGCGCCGAGCAGTGCGGCGACCGTACCGACGGCCGCGAGGCCGTGCCCCTGCACGTCACCGACCAGGGCCCGGACTCCGCGGGTCCCCTTGCGTACGTCGAAGAGATCGCCACCGACCAGGGTCCCGCCCTGTGCCGCACGGTAGAGCCCCGCGCAGCGCACCGGGCCCACGCGCTCCGGCAGCGGCGGAAGGACGGCGAACTGGGCGGCCTCCGCGACGGTGCGGACGGTGACGAGCTGGGTGTCGCGCCGACTGCGTACCCAGGCGAACACGATGCTCAGGAGCGCCACGAAGGTGACGGTCAGCAGATCGCTGCTGCCGGGGCGGCCGAGTCCGAAGCCCGGCAGGGAGAGCAGCAGCACCGCGGTGCCGCCGAAGAGGGCCGTGGCCGACGCGCCGTACGACAGCGCGGCGAGCGGCGGGACGGCGGCGAGCAGGAAGCTGAGGTCGATCGTCTCCGGAGTGGACAGCTGGATGACGGACAGGACGGCGAGGAGTACGGGCGGAGGCCAGCGCACCCAGTGGGGTGGCGGCGCGCCGCGCAGCCAGCCCGGCTCGTCCCGGTCCCGTCGACTGGCAGCAGCGACCCTGAACATCGGTTCGCTCCTTCCGGTCGACCTCTTACGCTCCTACGCGCGCGTGCCCGCCGCACGCCGGGCCGGTCCGTCGGGTGCCGACCCCCGATCGGGGGTCGGGCAGGCCTCCAGGGTGTCAGATGAGCACGCGCCCCATCAGCACATCGTCCACGTACGAGCCGTCGAGGAAGAACTCACCCGGCAGCACCCCCTCGACCACGAAGCCCTCGGACGCGTAGAGCGTCCGGGCCAAGGTGTTGTGGCCGAGCACCCTCAGCGTGATGCGCCGAGCGCCCTGGCGGCGGGCCTCGTCCACCGCGGCCCTGACCAGTCGGCGGCCCACTCCCCCGCCACGCGCCTCGTCCGCTACGGCCAGGCCGAGGATCTGGCGCACATGGGCGTTGGCGAGCAGGGACGTGGGGAAACCGAGCCGGATGTAGCCGACGACCACGCCGTCCCGCTCGGCGACCAAGTGGTCGCGGGGGCCGAAGCGGTCCGTGAAGAACGGCGGGTACGGGGGCTGTGGAGCCGGTTGTACCGCGTGCAGGGTCGACCAGGTGGCGCGGTCGATGCGGTTGAGGGCTTCTTCGTCGTCCGGCAGGGCGGTACGTATGAGCGTGTCCGGCATGGGCGTCACTGTACGACGGACGCCTCGCGGCTCTCCGCGCTCGACGGACGCCTCATGGCTCACCGCGCTCATGGCTCACCGCGCTCTCGGCTCTCCGCGTTCACGGCTCTCCGCCGGTTTCCGGGGCAGGATGGCGGCATGGAGTCCACCGAGCCCGAACAGTCAGTCCCCGCCGCACGGCGCTCCCGTATCGCCGTGGCCGGTGCGTCCGGCCTCATCGGAACAGCGCTGACCCGCGCCCTCGCCGACGACGGTCACGAGGTGGTGCGGCTCGTGCGCCGGGCACCTCGTACGAAGCAGGAGGTGCGATGGGACCCCAAGGAGCGGTACGTCGACACGGCGGGGCTCGCGGGCTGCGACGCGGTCGTCAACCTCGCGGGAGCCGGGGTCGGCGACCATCGCTGGACCGCCGCCTATAAGAAGGAGATCCGTGACAGCAGGGTGCTCGGCACGTCGGCGCTCGCGGAGGCGGTGACCTCGCTGGACGAGCCGCCCCGGGTGTTCCTGTGCGCGAGCGCGATCGGCTACTACGGAGACACCGGTCAGCGTGCGGTGGACGAGAGCGCCCCGGCCGGAGAAGGCTTCCTGCCCTCCCTGTGCGTGGAGTGGGAGGGTGCGGCGGCCGCGGCGCACGAAGCGGGCATCCGCACGGTCTTCGCGCGCAACGGCCTGGTGGTGGCGAGCGAGGGCGGGGCCTGGGGGCGGATGTTCCCGCTCTTCAAGGCGGGGCTCGGCGGGCGCCTGGGCAACGGCCGTCAGTACTGGAGCTACATCTCGCTGCACGACGCGGTGGCCGCGCTGCGACACCTGCTCGACACGGAGTCGCTCTCCGGGCCGGTCAACCTGACGGCGCCCGACCCGCTCACCAACCGGGAGGTGACGGCCGCGATGGGGCGGGTGCTGCACCGGCCCACGCTCTTCACGGCCCCGTCGCCCGCGTTGCGCGTCGTGCTCGGCGAGATGGCCGGTGACGTGCTCGGCAGCCAGCGGGTCCTGCCGGCGCGGCTCCTGGAGTCGGGATTCTCGTTCGCCTTCCCGGGCATCGAGGAGTCGATCCGGGCGGCACTGCGGTAAACGGCACCGGCGGTGAACGGTGCCGCGGTAGACGGCACTTCGGCGAACGGCGCCGTGTGCGACCGGCGTGCGACCGTGCTCGGTCGATGCGCGACTGCCGCCGGCCGTCATCGCTCCTACCCTCGTGCGGTACTCGGTGATTCCGAAGCCCTGTTGAGGGCATGACGTCCCCAGCAGCCGCGCTACCTCGGGGAGGGGCACGTGCCAGAGCCTGCGCAGCACGCGGATGTCGTCATCGTGGGAGCGGGGGTCGCGGGACTGTCGGCCGCCCACCAGCTGACCAGTGCTGGTGTAAGGACCGTGGTCCTGGAAGCCGCTCCTTACGTCGGCGGGCGCATGTCGACGGAGAAGGTCGACGGGTTCCGGCTCGACAGAATCGGGCAGCCGCTCACCACGTCCTATCCCGAGCTGCGCGACACGCCGGGGCTCGACGCACTCGTACTGCGGCCCTTCGCGCCCGGCGTCCTGGTGCACAGCGACGGCCGACACCACCGCGCCGTCGAGCCCACGAGCTCCCGGCGCGCAAGGGGCGCACTGACCGCTGCGCGCGCCCTGGCAAGCGCCCCCAGAGGCCCGCGAACGGCACGGACCACGCCCCACGCGGCCCCTCTCGGCGGCGCGCTGGACCAGGCCCGCCTCGGCGCGGCACTCGCCAGGCTCGCGGCGACGCCCCCGAAGCGCCTCCTCGCCCGCCCCGAACTCCCCGCGTCACAAGCTCTCTTCGCCCGCGGCCTGCCCACGCGCACCGTCAACGGCTTCCTGCGCCCGCTGCTCTCGGCGCTCCTCTGCGACCCGGACCTGATGACGTCGAGCCGGTGCGCCGACCTCGCCCTGCGCTCCTTCGCGCGCGGCCGTCTGTGCCTGCCCGAGGGCGGCGCCGAGGTGCTGCCCGAGCTCCTGTCGGCCGCGCTGCCACCGGGGACCGTGCGGACCGGCGTAAGCGTCACCGCCGTCTCCACGACCTCGGTCACGACCGCGGAGCACGGTGAAGTGGGCTGCCGCGCCGTCCTCCTGGCCACCGACGCCCGCGCCGCCGCCGAGCTCCTTCCCGGTCTGCGTGTGCCGCCCTTCCACCAGGTGACGGTGCTGCACCACGCGGCTCCCGAACCGCCGCTCGCCGGGTCCGCGCTGCTGCTCGACGCCGACCGTTCGGGGCCGGTCGCCCACACGGCCGTGGTCAGTCACGTCGACCCGTCGCGCGCGCCCGCGGGCCGGGCGCTCATCTCCTCGACGGTCCTGGGCCCACCGCCGGACGAGCGCGCCGTCCTCGCCCACCTCGCCGAGCTTTACGGCACTTCGACCGCCCGCTGGGAGTCCCTCGCCGTCCACCACACCCGCGAGGCGGTACCCGCGATGCCGCCCCCGCACGATCTGCGCCGCCCTGTGCGGCTGCTCTCGGGGCTCTACGTGTGCGGGGACCACCGGGACACCAGCACGGTGCAGGGCGCGCTGTATTCGGGCCGCCGCGCGGCGCGGGCCGCGCTCGCGGACCTCGGCGTGGACCCCGCGCACGGGACGGGCCGCTTACCGATGGCGGCCTGACGCGAGCGGCACCCCACCCGGCACCCCACATCCGGCACCCGGCACCCGGCACCATCCGGTGCCACCCGGCACCAATCCATCCGACCTATAAGCCACCCTGGAAGCCCCCGCACCCTCACGCGGGGGCTTTCGCCCTTTCCCGCACATCCCGGCAACTCCCCTTGCCACACCCGCATCCCACGGCTACGGTCCCTCCGGATCGCCAAGCCGCGGGAGGACACACGTGCGTCGCACCATGCCGGTGATATCGCTCATCCTCGGCCTATTCATAGGAGGTCTATCTTTGCCGACCGCCACAGCCGCCATAGCCGCCACACCCGCCACAGACTCAGCCACCGACGCCGCAGCGCCCTCCGTAGTCCCCCGCCCCACCGACTGGACCGCGCTCGACGGCTCTACGAGACTCACCGAGCGCACCCGCGTCCTGATCGACCCGCGCGCCGAATCCACCACCGCGCTCCCCTCGGGCCGCAGCGAATTCCCGGGCCCCGCTCGCCAGTCCGTACGCAAGCTCGCCGCTCAGCTCCGTACGGAGATCAAGCAGGTCACCGGCATCACGCCCCGGATCGCCCGTATCACCCGCACCACGGGCCGCCCCTCCGACGGCGACATCACACTCGCGCTCACCGCCAAGGGAGCGCTCGGCGCCGAGGGTTACACCTTCGACAGCGCGGGTCCGATCCGTATCGAAGCCGCGTCCACCCACGGCCTCTTCTACGGCACCCGCACCCTCCTCCAGTTGCTGCGGGCCACAGCCGACGACCACCGCGCCGTCCCCCGCGCCCGCTCCACCGACCGGCCCGCGCAGGCGATCCGCATGGTCCACCTCGACGCGGGCCGTAAGTACTGGAAGATCCCCTACCTGGAGAACCTGATCCGCAGGATGGGCGACCAGAAGCTCAACACCCTCTTCCTGCATCTCTCCGAGTCCGAGGGCTTCCGCCTCGACAGTCCGAAGTTCCCGGGCCTTGCCGACCCGGACCACAGCTACAGCCGCGCCGACATCGAGCGTCTGAAGGCCTTCGCCGCCCGCCATCACGTCCAGTTGATGCCGGGCCTCGAACTCCCCGGCCACGCCACCGTGATCAGTGAGGCCTTCGGCATCGGCTTCGGGTCGGGCGCCGGAGCGTGCACGGGCGCGCACACGCACTCACACCTCACGCCCGACTGGATCATCGACATGACCAGCGACAAGGCGATCGCGAAGTCGAAGGAGATCTTCGACGAGTTCGCGGGCTGGTTCGACGCGCCGCTGTTCTCGATCGGCGCGGAAGAGGTCCCCGGGCAGCTCGCGGAGTGCCCGCGCGTGACGGACCACCTGGCGAGCGCGCCCGACGTGTCCACGCTCGGCGACCTGCTCAACCGCTACATCAACACCCTTGACGACGTGGTCGCTTCGCACGGCAAGCGCACGGCCGTCTACAACGGCTCCGAACATCTCACCGCGCCCCAGCAGAAGGTCCACGACCCGGTCGTCTTCCTCACCTGGGAGGGCACGGGCGCCGAGCCGGAGATCCCCGGGCACGACGAGATCGCCATCGGCCCGTTCTACGACACCCCGAACAACTACCACCACCTGTACCCGGACGAGCCCTGGATGTACGACAGCTGGGCGCCCAACACCGACCCGGACATGCTCGGCTCCGGCGTCACCAACTGGGCCGACTACAACTTCTGGGCCGACGACGGCTACTTCGAGCAGAGCATGGCGGGCGCCCGCGCGATCCTCGCCGACCGCACATGGAACAGGACCACGACGCCGGACGCACTCGCCGACTTCAGGGCCCGGGCCGCCCGCATCGGCGACCCTCCGGGCACTACACCCGCACCGGTGCCGCCACGGGTCGAGGGTCGGCCGAGCCACCACTGGACGTTCGACGACGCGTCGTACCCAAGCGGCTGGACGTACGCGGGCAGCCCCGGCAACACGATCTTCGCCGAGGATGTCGCGGGCAGCCTCCCCGGCACCTCCTACATCATCAACAACCCCACCCCCGTCGAGGGCGTGCGCGGCCAGGCCTGGCGCTTCGACTCCGACCGCGACGGTGTGGGCTTCGGCGGTCTCGACGTCGCCGAGCCGTGGACCGCGTCCGTGCGGGTCCGTCCGACGGCCAGGACCGCGGACCAGGTACTGCTCAGCTCCAGGGCGGGCGCGCTGAAGCTGATGCAGCACGGCACCGGGAAGGTCGGCTTCACCCGGTACGGCGCGGCCGACTTCAGCTTCGACCACACGCTGCCGCTCGACCGCTGGACCCGGCTGACGTGGGTGACGACTCCGGGGCACACCACCTTGTACGCCGACGGGCAGCGGGTCGGGTCCGTCGCGGCGTCGGTCCCGCTGCCGCTGCGTTCCATCGGGACGGAGAAGGCGAGCCTCCGGGGTGACCTGGACGAACTCACCACGTGGGACGAGGCGTTGTCCGCCGAGGAGGTCGCGCGCCTGCGCTGAACACGTACGCCTGAGGACGCATAGCTGAGGACGCATAGGCAGTAAGGGCGCATAGGTAAGGGGCGGGCCTGCGCAGGCCCGCCCCTTACCTCTTCATCGCACCCGAGCTGTCAGCTCAACGCCGCCACCCGGTCGCGATACCCGCGCACCGCCGCCGCGTCGCGGTACGGCTCTAGGCGCCGCTCGAAGTCGCGCACGTACTCGACCGCCCGCACCGACCGCATCTCCCCCGCCGCCTGCGCCGCCTCAGCGCCCAGCTGGCAGGCCTGCTCCAGCTCGCCGAGACCGAGACGCGAGGAAGCGAGGACCACCCGGCAGAACAGGCGGCTGCGGGCGTACCCGGGGGCGCGTAGCTGGAGCGAGCGCTCCGCGTGCTGGGCGGCCACGCGGTACTGCTGGAGATCCCGGTGGCAGTGCCCGAACTCGTCCGCGAGCTGCGCCTCGTCGAAGAACCGCGCCCAGTATGGGACTTCGTCGCCCGGCCGCACCGTTTCAAGGGCCCGCTCGGCCCGCACCATCGACGCCGTGCACGCCCGCACCTCGCCGAGCACCCCGTGCCCGCGCGCCTCGACCGAGTGCAGCAGGGCCTGCACGACGGGCGGCGCGGACGACCCGACGCCCTGCTGGGCCACCCGCGCCAGCTGCACCGCTTCCCTGCCGTGCCCGAGGTAGACGGCCTGGCGGCTCATCGTGATCAGGACGTACGAGCCGTAGGCGCGGTCGCCCGCGGCCTGCGAGAGCCGCAGCGCCTGGACGTAGTACCGCTGGGCAAGGCCGTGCGCCGCGATGTCGTACGAGGTCCAGCCCGCGAGCCGGGTGAGGTCGGCGGCCGCCGCGAAGAGCCGCCGGCCGGCCTGCTCGCCGTACGTGCCGCGCAGCATCGGCTCGGCCTCGTGCTCCAGATAGCGCACGAGTGCCTGCCGCGCGTGCCCGCCGCCGTACGCGTGGTCGAGCGCCCGGAAGAGCTCGCCGACGGAGCGCAGGGCCGAGATGTCGCCGCTGGTCACTCTCGCCCCGACGCCCCGCTCGGGCTCCTTGCGCTGGCGGGGCACGGCCGGGCGGCCCTGGGTGGGCACACGGCCGCCGTTCAGCCCGTGGTCACCGCGTCCCACCCGGTCGTCGGCACGGCCGATCAGCCAGTCTCTGCTGGGGACGACGAGCCCTGCCGGGGTGAACGCGATCTTCCGCAGTTCGGCATGGCTTCCGGAGTCCTTGCGCCAGAGCCCGCCGACGATGTCGATCGCCTCTTCGGGGCTCGCCGCGAACTCAAGCCCGGCGTACACCGGCGCACACGCGTCGAGCCCGAGATCCTGCGCGGAGAGTCTGCGCCCTAACCGCCGGGTGAAGACCTCTGCGATGAGGGCGGGGGTGGTGCCGCGCGGCTGCTGCCCGCGCAGCCAGCGGGTCACCGACGTCTTGTCGTACCGCAGATCGAGACCGTGCTCGAGGCCCAGCTGATCGACGCGGCGCGCGAGGCCCGCGTTGGAGAACCCGGCTTCTGAGATAAGCGCGGCTAGCTGGCGGTTGGGGGTGCGCTGCGGAGGTCGTTCCGTCATCAGCTGTGCGGTCTCCTGCCTTTCGGGCGTTGCTTGAGCAGCCCTTATGGCTCTGTGAACGGCGTGAATGTAGCGGCCCTCACCGCCCGCATCGCGGCCTTCGACCCGCATTCATCCGATCGTGTGAGGATTGACCGGAGGACTGACGAGAATCCGCTGCCCGTACAGTGGCCGAGGGCGCGATATATGCACGGCGCAGGTTCTAGGGAGGCACTTGCCGTGAGTGAGTTTCAGTTCGTCCGGCTGGGCTTCGGCCCGGACGCGGTCGACTACCAGGAGGCCTGGGACGAGCAGCGCCGCGTGCACGCCGCCCGCTTCGCCGACGACCTCCCGGACACCTGTCTGCTGCTCGAGCACCCGCCGGTCTACACCGCGGGCCGCCGCACCGAGGACAGCGAGCGCCCGCTGGACGGCACCCCCGTCGTCGACGTCGACCGCGGCGGCAAGATCACCTGGCACGGCCCCGGACAGCTCGTGGGCTATCCGATCCAGAAGCTGCCGCGCCCGGTGGACGTCGTAGCACACGTACGCCGCCTGGAAGAGGCACTTATCCGCACGTGTGCGGAATTCGGCCTGGAGACGTCCCGCGTCGAGGGCCGCAGCGGCGTATGGGTCCTTGGCGACCCGGTGTCGCAGCGTCCGGCCCTTGGCGGCCTGAACCTGGACTTCGACCCCCGGACACAGGACGACGAGTTCGACGCCCGGTTCAACGGCCCGGAGTACGCCCCTTCCAACGCCGGCCAGCGCCGCGAGGACCGCAAGATCGCGGCCATCGGCATCCGCGTGGCCAAGGGCGTGACGATGCACGGCTTCGCGCTGAACGTGAACCCGGACAACACGTCGTTCGACAAGATCATCCCGTGTGGCATCCGTGACGCGGGTGTGACGTCGCTCTCGTACGAACTGGGCCGCGAGGTCACGATCGCCGACATCCTGCCCGTCGCCGAGAAACACCTGCGGGACATCCTCGAGAACGCGGACCTCAAGCCGCGCATCGTCGAGAAGCCCGCGGAGAGCCCCGAGAAGACCGCCGTAACGACGGTTGAGAGTCCGGAAGCCGAGAAGGCGACGGCCTAGAACCACTCAGAACAGCAGAACAGCTCAGAACCGCCTCGAACCGTCCAGACATATGGGGCTGCGGAGGCTGCGGGGAATGCACCCCGCCTGCCAGAGGTTGGCCGAGCGTAAGCCCAACGACATCACGGGCGTACCCTGGTGTGCGCCGAAGAATCGAAGCTACAGGGAGCCGATGTGTCCGCAGTCGCACCCGACGGACGCAAGATGCTGCGCCTGGAGGTCCGGAACGCCCAGACCCCCATCGAGCGCAAGCCCGAGTGGATCAAGACCCGGGCGAAAATGGGCCCCGAGTACACCAAGATGCAGAACCTCGTGAAGAGCGAGGGTCTGCACACGGTCTGCCAGGAGGCGGGCTGTCCCAACATCTACGAGTGCTGGGAAGACCGCGAGGCCACCTTCCTCATCGGCGGTGACCAGTGCACCCGGCGCTGCGACTTCTGCCAGATCGACACGGGCAAGCCGCAGGCGCTCGACCGTGACGAGCCGCGCCGCGTGGGCGAGTCCGTCGTCACGATGGACCTGAACTACGCCACCATCACCGGCGTCGCCCGCGACGACCTGGACGACGGCGGCGCCTGGCTGTACGCGGAGACCGTCCGCCAGATCCACGCGATGACGGCGGAGCGCGCGGAGGGCCAGACCAAGGTCGAGCTGCTCATCCCCGACTTCAACGCGGACCCCGACCAGCTGGCCGAGGTCTTCTCCTCACGCCCCGAGGTCCTCGGGCACAACGTGGAGACCGTGCCGCGCATCTTCAAGCGGATCCGCCCGGGCTTCCGCTTCGAGCGCTCGCTCGAGGTCATCACCCGCGCCCGCGAGGCCGGTCTGGTCACCAAGTCGAACCTCATCCTCGGCATGGGCGAGGAGCGCGAGGAGATCAGCGAGGCGCTGCACGCGCTGCACGACGCGGGCTGCGAGCTCATCACGATCACGCAGTACCTGCGTCCGACGCCGCGCCACCACCCCGTGGAGCGCTGGGCCAAGCCGCAGGAGTTCGTGGAGCTGAAGGAGGAGGCCGAGGAGATCGGCTTCTCCGGGGTCATGTCCGGCCCGCTGGTCCGCTCCTCGTACCGCGCGGGGCGCCTCTTCCAGATGGCGGTCGAGAAGCGCGGGGCCTACGTCGCCTCGCAGGCGGTGTGATCCGGGGCTGCGAGCCGAGGCGGCGCTCCAGGGCCGCCGCCTTCTCGCCGGAGGCGGCGCTCCGGGGCCGCCTCTTCCGGCGAGAGCCAACTGTGTGAATCGGCGCACAAGTGACTACTGACCAGTAGTGGCCGAGATGACGTGGCCCGTACAGTCTCCGCAGGTGAGGGGAGCGTACGGGCCACGTCAAGGTTTCGCGGCTCAGCGTCAAGGCTTCATCCGTGTTTGACCGGTCGGTCACGCCCTGGTAACACCAATCAGTGACCCTGGAATTACCCCACGTACAGCCTTAGCCATAGCCGCCCAGGAGGGCCCCACCATGCAGGCCGCGCCCGTACGCGCCACCGCCATCCCGTCCGTCACCGACGCACTGCGTGCCGTCGAGTCGCTTCTCATGAGCAGCGGCCAGCGCACCGCCCGCCGCAACGCCTGGACGTCCGTGCTCGACGACCGGCGTCGCGCCAAGGACCGGGCAGAGGCGCTTCGCGTCGTCGAAGAGTCGATGACAACCCGCACGTCGTAGTCACTTCCAGGGACACGTAGACTTCACGACATGGCGAGGAAGGAAACCGCGGCGGACGCCGCGAACCCCGGGCGACTCAAGCAGATCGCTCAGACCTACAAGATGACCCGCAGGGCCGATCCGCGGATCGGTCTCATCATCGCGGCTGTGGGAATCGTCACCTTTGGTGTCTTCCTCGCGATCGGCTTCTTGATCGGTCACCCGATCTATCTCGGCATTCTCGGCTTTGTGCTCGCCTTCCTCGCGATGGCGATCGTCTTCGGGCGCAGGGCTGAACGTGCGGCCTTCGGGCAGATGGAGGGCCAGCCCGGTGCGGCGGCCGCGGTGCTCGACAAGATCGGCCGCGGCTGGACGACGACTCCGGCGGTGGCGATGAACCGCAGCCAGGACGTCGTGCACCGCACGGTCGGCAAGGCGGGCATCGTGCTCGTCGCCGAGGGCAACCCGAACCGGGTGAAGAGCCTGCTGGCCGCCGAGAAGAAGCGCATGGCGCGCGTGGTCTCGGATGTCCCGGTGCATGACGTGATCGTCGGCACCGGCGAGGGCCAGGTCCCGCTGAAGAAGCTGCGTACGACGCTTCTGAAGCTCCCCCGCGTCCTCCAGGGCCCGCAGGTCACGGCGACGAACGACCGGCTGCGCGCGATGGGGGACCTGATGAGCAATATGCCGTTGCCGAAGGGGCCCATGCCCAAGGGCGCGCGGATGCCGCGCGGCGGCCCGAAGATGCGGTGACGAAGACGCGGTAATGCTCCGCCTCTTTCCACCTCTCCTGTCTCTACGTTGACGAAGGCCCCGGAACCGATGGGTTCCGGGGCCTTCGTCGTACATCACGCATCGTGGTACGCCGGAGATCGTCGTACGTCGGAGATCGTCGTACGCCGGAGATCTCAGATCCGCACCATGGCGGAGACCTCAGATCCGTACCTGGACGGCGCTGGCGAGACGGTCGTGGAGGCCGCGGCCGTCGCGGTCCCAGATGAGAGCCGGGATGGCCACGCAGAGCAGCACGCTGCGCAGGAGGACCCGGACGAAGCCGAGGCGGCCGCCGCCCTCGGCGACGACGCGCAACCGGAAGAGGGCCTTGCCGGGGGTGCAGCCCACCGTGCCGACCGTCAGGACGGTCATGACGAAGAAGATGCCGAGCGCCCAGTTGCCCATCGCCTGCTGGTCACCGCGAGCGAACAGGCCGTATGCGATGAGCATGCACAGGGCCCAGTCCACGGCGACGGCGCCCATGCGCCGCCCGGGGCGCGCGACCGAGCCCGGCCCCTCCTCCGGCAGGCCGAGCTGCTCGCCCCGGTATCCGAAGTCGACGCCCGCGTCCTCTGCCGCCGCACGAGGGCCGGAGAGCCACGATCCGATTACTTGCCTGTTGTCCACCCGTCCACGGTACTGCGCCCGTTTTCGTACGAGGACGGTCGGGGTAGGGCGAATGGCACCTGACCCGAACCCGCCTCGGTTAACTTCGGCGAAACAAATGGGTCATGCTTGAGAAATCCCCCGTCCCTATGGTCGGGTCCCAGCGTGTGCCACCGCACTGGCCGCACAACGAGCTGCAACCCCGTCCCCGCCTGGGGGCCGGGAGTAGGAGGAGTTGGATGTTCCAGAACGCCGACGACGCAAAGAAGTTCATCGCGGACGAGGACGTGAAGTTCGTAGATGTCCGGTTCTGCGACCTGCCCGGAGTGATGCAGCACTTCACGATCCCGGCAGCGGCGTTCGACCCTGACGAGGAGCTCGCCTTCGACGGTTCGTCGATCCGCGGCTTCCAGGCCATCCACGAGTCCGACATGGCGCTGCGCGCGGACCTGTCGACCGCCCGGGTCGATCCCTTCCGTCGCGACAAGACCGTCAACATCAACTTCTTCATCCACGACCCGATCACGGGCGAGCAGTACAGCCGTGACCCGCGCAACATCGCCAAGAAGGCCGAGGCCTACCTCGCGTCCACCGGCATCGCGGACACCGCGTACTTCGGTCCCGAGGCGGAGTTCTACGTCTTCGACAACGTCCGCTTCCAGACGTCGGCGAACGAGAGCTTCTACCACATCGACTCCGAGGCGGGCGCCTGGAACACCGGCGCGGTCGAGAACAACCGTGGCTACAAGGTCCGCTACAAGGGCGGCTACTTCCCGGCCCCGCCGGTGGACCACTTCGCCGACCTGCGTGCCGAGATCTCCCTGGAGCTGGACAAGAACGGCCTCCAGGTCGAGCGCCAGCACCACGAGGTCGGCACGGCCGGCCAGGCGGAGATCAACTACAAGTTCAACACGCTGCTCGCCGCGGCCGACGACCTGATGCTCTTCAAGTACATCGTGAAGAACGTCGCCTGGCGCAACGAGAAGACCGCGACCTTCATGCCGAAGCCGATCTTCGGTGACAACGGCTCGGGCATGCACGTCCACCAGTCGCTGTGGGCCAACGGCGACCCGCTGTTCTACGACGAGCAGGGCTACGCGGGCCTCTCGGACACCGCCCGCTACTACATCGGCGGCATCCTCAAGCACGCCCCCTCGCTGCTCGCCTTCACGAACCCGACGGTGAACTCCTACCACCGCCTGGTGCCGGGCTTCGAGGCCCCGGTCAACATGGTCTACTCGCAGCGCAACCGCTCGGCTGCCATGCGTATCCCGATCACGGGCTCCAACCCGAAGGCCAAGCGCGTCGAGTTCCGCGCGCCGGACCCGTCCTCGAACCCGTACCTGGCGTTCTCGGCGCTCCTGATGGCCGGCCTGGACGGCGTCAAGAACAAGATCGAGCCGCCGGAGCCGATCGACAAGGACCTCTACGAGCTGGCCCCCGAGGAGCACGCGGGCGTCGCCCAGGTCCCGACCTCCCTCCCGGCCGTCCTCGACGCCCTCGAGGCGGACCACGAGTACCTTCTGGCGGGCGGTGTCTTCACCCCCGACCTGATCGAGACGTGGATCGACTACAAGCGGACGAACGAAATCGCCCCGATCCAGCTGCGGCCGCACCCGCACGAGTTTGAGCTTTACTTCGACATTTAAAGATCAGGCCCGGGTGGCCTGGGAAGGTTCCTGGAAGTAAGCGCTGACCTGCGAAAACCCTGCTCAGCAGTGCTCGTTGTCACTGCTTGTCTTCCGCGCCCGCGTGCGCCGCGTGCGCACCGCCCGGCCGATTCCCTGACGTAGCGTCAGTAACAGTGAGGCGGCCCCCCCCCACGGGGGGGGCCCCTCACAATGGGGTTTGGCCCGCCGCACCCCACAACGGGGGCTTTGGAG
>NZ_JBHVXJ010000012.1:0-122881 GCF_042881845.1 Streptomyces sp. NPDC058257 | reverse complement strand
GTGTTTTGCCTGGGTTGGGGCCCGGCGCCGGGGGCGGGGGGGGGCCCCCCGCCGGGGGTTTCCGGTTCGGGCGCTTATTAACCGGGGGGGGCCCCCCCCCGGGGGGGGGCCCCCCCTCACTTGCTGTGTGGCACGGCCGCACCCGAGACCTGCGCATTTCGAGGGCCCGCGAGATCGGGCCGGGTGGTGCTGCGGTTGCACACCGAGTCCTGTCCGGCCTGGCCGGGAGCACGGCGCTGCTTCTGCTTGTGACGCTGCACCCGCCGGGAGGGCGCCACTTGGTCGGGTGAGCCCGACGCCGCGTCAGCATGGGCGGTGGGACCGTCTCCTGGAACGGGGAGGCGGCCCCTCTGTTCTGTTGGTCTGGCGCTGACACCGGCTAGTGCTGACACCGGCTAGTGTCGCTCTCGTCTCCCTGCCCCACGATCAGTCCCTGCTTAGGTGAGCGCCGCACATGAACGAAAAAGTGAGATTCCCGAGCGTCGTCGGCCCCGAACTGGCCGGGGTGATCGACCTGCCGGAGGGCGAGATCCGAGGTTGGGGGCTCTTCGCACATGGATTCACCCTGGGCAAGGAATCGCCGGCCGCCTCGCGCGTCAGCAAGCAGCTGGCACGCGAGGGCATCGGCATGCTGCGCTTCGACAATCTCGGGATCGGAGACTCCGAGGGCGACTGGGGGGACGGTTCCTTCACCGTCAAAGTGCAGGACACTGTCCGTGCCGCGGCCTTCATGGCGGAGCGAGGGACTCCGGTGGATTTGCTGGTGGGGCACTCCTGGGGAGGCGCAGCCGCGATCGCGGCTGCGCGCGAGATCGTCGGCCTCCGCGCGCTGGCCACGATTGCGGCGCCCGTCGACCCCAGTCACGTCGAGCGGCAGTACGACTCGGTCCTGGATCGCGTCCTCAGTGACGGGGCGCACGAGTGGTTCGTCGGCGGGAGGACTCTGGTTCTCAAGCGCGCCTTCGTCGAGGACGTGCGCCGGGCTCACCTGCGCGACCGGATCGGCGAGGTGGACCTTCCGCTCCTCGTGGCGCATTCGCCCACCGACTCCACCGTCGACATCTCCAATGCCGCGGAGATCTTCCAGGAGGCACGGCACCCGCGAAGCTTCATCTCGCTCGAAGGCGCGGACCATCTGTTGACCGCGCGAGGGCAGGCGCAGCGGGCTGCTCACATCATCAGCGCCTGGGCCGACCAGTACCTCGACGAGCCACGACCCCAATAAGCGGCATCTCGGACGACTGAAGGTGACCTTGGCCTTGGCCTTGACCCTGGCCTTGGCCTTGGCCTTGGCCTTGGAGTAGACGTAACCGCCGGACCAGGACCGCAGTTCTTGACCAGTTCCATACGGCCCTGGTTCAGGGCAGCGGCAGCGCGAAGCATCGAGGCTGCGTCAGGCCGTCTTCTGCCGCGTACGCCGGGCGTACGCGCGGGCCGCGCGGGCGCGGTCTCCGCAGCGCGTTGAGCACCAGTGGCGGCGGCCGTGGCGCAGCAGGTAGCGGTTGCAGGGAGGGGAGCCGCAGGCGGTGAGGCGTTCGGCGTCGGGGCCCGTGAGCAGGGCGGCGGCGTCGGCGGCGAGGGTCGCCAGGGCGTGCTCGACGATCTGCGTCGTGGGGTGGGACGCGGCGCGGTACATGCCGCGTGCGCGGTCCCAGTGGAGCAGGGAGGCCGCGGGTGCCCTGGTCAGGGCCTCGTTGAGGGCGGCGAGCGCGCTCGCCGGGGGTGCGCAGCCGTCCAGCCGGGCGGCGAGCAAGGAACGGATCTGTTCGCGCAGGGTGCGCAGCTGAGCCGTACACATCTCCTGCAGACCCGAGTCGGCCGGTGCCAGGTCGCGTTCGGTGAGCCAGCGGTTCGCGGCCGCCGGGGTGCCGAGGAAGTCGGTGAACTGGCCGCCGGGCAGGGCGATGGCGCTGTTGGCGAAGTCGAGTGCGGGGTACTGGTCCGCTCCCGGCGCGGGCGGTGGCGCGGGCTCGGTGGACGATGACGCCGACTCCGCTGACCTGGCGGTCGGTGACGCCAACTCCGTCGGCTCAGTGGGCGGTGACGCCAGCTCCGCTGACCCGGCGGACGATGACGCCGGCTCCGCGGGCAGTGGCGCCGACTCGGTAGTTTCGGTCGGCTCCGCAGGCTCGGCCGTCAGGATCTCGCTCACCTTTCTCATGGTACGCATTGCCTTCATCCGTGAGAGACAGCTACCGTTTCTCACGGATAGATTGTTTCCCATCCGTGAGGTGCGTCTCCCCCATGTCATCCACGTCCTCCATGGCTGCTTCCGGCACGACCGACGACGAGCAGATCCCCGTACGCGTCTTCGGCGGCCCGACCGCCCTCTTCGAGTACGGCGGTCTGAGGTTCCTCACCGACCCCACCTTCGACGCACCTGGCGAGTACCCGGCCCCGGGCGGCCCCGGCCTGACCAAGACCGCGCCCGCTTCGGCCCCCCTCTCCGCTCTCGGCCCCGTCGACGTGGTCCTGCTTTCGCACGACGAGCACCCCGACAACCTCGATGTCTCCGGCCGCGCCCTGCTCGCCGACGTACCGCTCACCCTCACCACGCCCGGTGGCGGACGCCGCCTGCACGACAGCCTCGGGGACAAGGTGAAGGGACTGCACGACTGGGAGTCCGTCGCGCTCGACCGGCCCGGCGGCGGACACGTGAGCGTGACGGGCGTGCCCGCCGTGCACGGTCCCGGCAGGCGCGAGGACGTCGAACCGCTCACCGGCGAGGTCGTCGGCTTCGTCCTGACCGGCGACGGCCTGCCCACGGTCTATGTCAGCGGCGACAACGCCTCGCTCACCGCGGTCGAGGAGACGGCCGCGCGCTTCGGCCCCGTGGACACCGCCGTCCTCTTCGCCGGCGCGCCCCGCTTCCCCCTCTTGTTCGACGGCGCACCGATCGTCCTCGACAGCGCCCAGGCAGCCGAGGCCACGAAGATCCTCGGCGCGCGCCGGGTCGTCCCCGTCCACTTCGACAGCTGGGCCCACTTCACCGAGGGCCGCACCGAACTCGTCGTCGCCTTCACCGCCGCGGGCCTCGCCGAACGTCTGCGGCTCGACTGACGGGCCTCGCGGACGCCGCGGAGAGGAACTCACCCCGTAGGAGCGGCGAGGAACTCACCCCCTCAGGAGCGGCGAGGAACTCGCCCCCTCAGGAGCGGCGAGGAACTCAGCCCCTCAGGAAGCGGATCGACGGGCGGCTGTCCGGGCCGTCGTCCACCCTCGTCACCACCGCCCGTACCCCGTACACCTTGGCGATCAACTCCTCCGTGATCACCTCGGACGGTGTGCCCGCCGCGTGGGCCACGCCTTCGCGCAGGACCAGTACGTGGTCGCAGAACATGGCGGCCAGGTTCAGGTCGTGCAGGGCGATCACGCTGGTCAGAGGGAGGTCGGCGACCAGGGACAGGAGGTCCAGCTGGTGCTGGATGTCCAGGTGGTTGGTCGGTTCGTCCAGGAGCAGTTCCTGGGGGGCCTGGGCCAGGGCCCTGGCTATCTGGACCCGTTGGCGTTCGCCGCCGGAGAGGGTGTGCCAGGACTGGCCCGCGCGGTCGGCGAGGCCTGTGCGGGCCAGGGCCTCGTGGACCGCCTCATCGTCCTGGGGCGTGGACGGGGACCACGCTCTGCGGTGCGGGATGCGTCCCAGGCGTACGACCTCCTCCACCGACAACTCAACCTGCGTGGTGGCGTCCTGGTCCACCATCGCCACCCTGCGTGCCACCGTGCGGCGGCCCACGTCCCGCAGCGGGCGGCCGTCCAGCGTGACCGCTCCCGATGCCGGGGCCAGGACGCCCGCCAGGATGCGCAGGAGGGTGGACTTGCCCGAGCCGTTCGGGCCCAGCAGGCCGACCGTGGCTCCGGGCGGCGGGGCCAGGGTCACTCCGTCGACTATGAGGTGGCCGCCCGCCGTTCTGGTCACTCGGTCGGCTCGCAGGCCGGGGACAGCGGCGTGCGTGATCACGTCCTCGGTCACGCCCGCGGTGACGTCGTCGGTCATGTCGTCGGTCATGTCGTGGCTCACGTCGGTCACGTCGGTCACGTCGCCCTTCGCGTGCGGTAGAGGACCAGGACGAATGCCGGTACGCCGATCAGGGACGTCACCACGCCCACCGGGACCTCCTGCGGGTCCAGGACCGTACGCGCAAGCGTGTCCACCCACACCAGGAACACCGCGCCCGCGAGCGCCGTGACCGGGAGCAGCCGCGCGTGCCCGGAGCCGACCAGGGCGCGGGCCGCGTGCGGCAGGACCAGGCCGACGAAGCCGATGGCACCCGCGCTGCTGACCAGCGCCGCCGTGAGCAGGGCCGTGGTGGAGAGCAGCAGGAGGCGGGTGCGGGCCACGTGGACTCCCAGCGTCGCCGCCGCGTCCTGGCCGAACACGAACGCGTCCAGGGTGCGGGCATGCGCCAGGCAGATCACGAGCGCGACGACGAGCACCGCCCCGCACAGCCAGACGTCCGTCCAGCCCACCCCGCTCAACGAGCCGAGCAGCCAGAACAGGACACCCCGCGTCGTCTCCGCGTCGCCCGCCGTAAGGATCACGAAGGAAGTGAGCGCGGAGAAGAGCTGCATCGCCGCCACCCCGGAAAGCACCACCCTGTCGGTGCTCCCGCCCAGGGTGTGGCTGAGCAGCAGGACGAGGGCGAACGAGCAGAGGGCCCCCACGAAAGCCCCCGCTGAGATCGACACCACTCCCCCGCCGACCCCCAGGACGACGATCGCGACCGCCCCCGTGGAAGCGCCCGAGGAGACACCGAGCACGAAGGGGTCGGCCAGCGGATTGCGCAGGAGGGACTGGAGGACCGTTCCGCACACCGCGAGGCCCGCGCCGCAGACCGCCGCGAGAAGCGTGCGCGGCATGCGCAGGTTCCAGACGATGCCGTCCCGGATCGGCGTCAGCGTCGCCTCGCCCCAGCCGAGGTGGGCCGCCACCGCCGACCACACGTCCGGTACGGAGATGTCGGCGGGGCCGATCGTGACGGCCACCGCCACGGAGAGGGCGAGGGCGGCGAATCCCGACGTCCAGAGCAGGACGCGGCGCACACCGCCCGCGACGCCGACACGGGAACCGACGCCAGCGCCGACACCGACACCGACACCGACACCGACACCGACACCGGAACGGGCACCGACACCGGAACGGGCACGGGAACGGGAACGGGCACGGGCGCCGAAACCGGCGCCGCCCCTCACTTGTCGAGCCCGAACTCGCGCAACGCGTCGGCGACTTGCTCCACGCCGTCCACCGTACGGATCGTCGGGTTCATGGCCTGGCCGCTCAGCAGCACGTACCGCTTCTTCTTCACCGCGGTCAGGTTCTTGGTGACCGGGTTGGACTCCAGGAACTCGATCTTCTTCTTCGCGCTCTCGGCCGTCTGCGACTTGCGGGTGAGGTCGCCGATGACCAGGACGTCCGGGTCGCGGTCCGCCACCGTCTCCCAGTTGATCTGGGGCCACTCCTCGCGGGTGTCGTCGAAGACGTTCTCCGTGCCGAGCTCGCGGGTGATGATGCCCGGCGCTCCGCAGCAGCCCGCGATGTAGGGGGCGTCGGAGTTGGCGAACCAGTAGAGGAGGGTCGTGTCGGACGCGTCGATCTCCTTCGTGGCCTTCGCCACCCGGCCCTTGAGCTCCGTGATCAGGCGTTCGCCGCGCTTCTCGACCCCGAAGGCCTTGGCCAGGTCCCGCACCTCGCCGTACACCGTGTCCATGGTCAGCGTCTTGACCCGCTTGCCGTCACCGTCGCCGCTGTTGTCCTTGCCCGCGCAGTCGGACGGTGAGACGTAGGCGGGTACGCCCAGTTCGGCGAACTTGGCGCGGTCCGCGACGCCGCCCTTGCTGACCGTCGCCAGGAAGGACGCGGTGACGAAGTCCGGTTCCTTGGCGAGGACCTTCTCGAAGGAGGGGTAGCTGTCGGCGATCCGGGGCACCTTGGCGTTGTCCTTCTCCAGGCCCTTGAGCACCGGGTCCGTCCAGGTCCCGGTGCCGACCATGCGGTCCGCGAGGCCGAGGGAGAGCAGGATCTCGGTGGAGCCCTGGTCGAGGGAGACCGCCCGCTGCGGCGGCGCCTTGATCTCCGCCTTCTTGCCGCAGGAGGTCAGGGTCAGTGGATAGCCGTCGGCCTTCTTGTCCGTGGTGGAGGAAGCAGGCGAGCCGCCGCAGGAGGTCAGAGTGACGACCAGAGCCGCACTGAGGAGGACGGGTATACGTACACGACGGGCTGTGGAGGACACACGATCCCTTGAGTCTCACGGCTCATACGCGGAGCCTGGCCTGCTTCGTCACCTCCGCCGCTCGGTGCGCGGGCGAAGGCGCCAGCAGGTCTTCGGACTCGGGGATCGGCCGGACGGGGCGCCTTCCCAGGCGTCCGTGGACGCCCAGTGGCCGTGGCCCCGCCCGTACCCCCTCACCGCTGCGCGTCAGTTCCGGATTCGCACCGGATTCCCTGGCCCTGGTGTGGGTCGACTGGCGTCCGCAAGCTATCACGCGAGGCCAGGACGCCCGTCAGAATGCCTGGTCAGGACACCCGTCAGAATGCCTGGTCAGAATGGCAGTCAGGACGCCTGGTCGGGCCTGGGTGCGCCGCGGTAGGTGCCGAAGGACCACTTGTTGCCCTCGGGGTCGGCGATCGCGAACTCCCGGCTGCCGTACGGCAGGTCCTCGATCTCGCGGATGATCTCCACTCCGGCGGCGCTGAGCCGCTGGTAGAGGTCGTCCACGTGATCGGTGACGACGTACGCCCCGAAGGTGCCCGGCTTCAGGCACCATTCCTGCGACTTCTCGTCGTACGAGCCGAGCATCACGGCGCCGCCCTCGGGCCAGTCGAGCTCGGCGTGGGCCACGCGGTCGCCGTCCTCGTAGACGGCGGTGCGCAGGAAGCCGACCGTGCCGACCAGGAAGTCGATCAGGGCGGGGGCGTCGTTGGCCTGGAGCGACGGCCAGACATCGGGGGCACGCCCGGCCGAAGCGGAGGCGGACCGGGGCTGGGGCTGGGACTGGGGCTGGGACTGGGGCTGGGACTGGGGCTGCTGCTTCTCGTTGGTGTCCATGAGTCCTACTCTTCGCCCCCGCCATGGCTCCCGGCTTGGATATTCCGGCACTCTTCGGCCAGCCAGCCGCTGGGGCTCACCCCGGTGTACTGCCGGAAGTCCCGTACCAGGTGGGAGTGGTCGTAATAGCCGCAGTCGGCGGCGACTCGGGCCAGGTCGGGGGCGCCGCCCGAGGCGACAGGGCGTACGACGGCGTCGCGGGCGCGCTGGAAGCGCATCAGACGGCCCGCCTGCTTGGGGCTCAGGCCCGTCTCGGCACGGAAGAGCGTGGTCAGGCGGCGTTCACTGAGCGCCACGTGCCGGGAGAGGCCGCGCAGGGTGCCGACGCCCCGGTGCCGGGCCAGCCAGGCCCAGGCCTCGGCGACCTCGGGCCGTACGGCTGCGTCCGCGTCGGCGTCGGCCACGCGCTGCCTCAGGTAGCCGGACAGGGAGGCGAATCGCTCCTCCCACCCACCCTGCTCGCACAGCAGCTCCCGTACGTCGACGGCGCGGCGCCCCATCACCTGCGCGCCGGACGTCACCAGGCCACCGGTCAGCTCCGAGGCCGGTACGCCGAACAGGGCGCGGGCGGCGAGCGGATGCACGGCGAGCTGGATGCCCGCCTCGTGCTCGGGCCGCACGACGTACGCCGGGGACTGGTGCAGGCCGCCCAGGACGATGTCCGTGCGGATGGCATCGGGGCCGACCGCCTGCTCGGGGCTGAGGCCGGTGGCGACGGGGCCGTCCAGCGAGAAGATCAGCGTCAGATACGGGGACGGCAGGCCGCGGTGCAGGCCGGGCCGCTCACCCGCCGTGCGGTAGCCGACGGCGGACACGACCATGCCGTCGAGCCGCGGAGCGGCCCGCACGAACTCGCGGGAGACGGTCTCCATGCACACCAGTATGCGATGAGCGCCGCTGGGAAGCAGGCCCGCGAGCGGGCCGGAGCGCACCTGAGCAAGCCCGAGCGGCCCGGCAGGTGTCCGATGCCACTACGTCACTACCCGCCCACGGCCGACCCATGCCCGTTCCGTCCGGTGATGTCGATCATGGGAATCCGCTGCCCCACCCCATACGATGACCCGCCGCTCCGGACGGGGCGCAGACCGCTCTCAGGGGGCACAGAACCATGGCAGTAAAGGCAAAGGAAAAGCTGGCCGTACTCGGCACGGCGGGCGCGCTCACCGCGGCCGTTCTCGCGGGCACGGCTCTCTGGCCGAGCACGGACGCGACGGCCGCGGACGCCTCGGCGAGAACCGCCGCGAAGACCTCCAAGGCCACGGCCGAGCTGAAGCACTGGCCCGAGCCGGTCGCGAAGAAGCTGGGCAAGGTCATCGCGAAGAACGAGCACAAGGGCGCGTACGCCGTCTTCGACGCGGACAACACGACGTACCGCAACGACCTGGAGGAGTCCCTCCTGCCCTTCCTGGAGATGAAGGGGGTGCTGACCCGCAAGTCGATGGACCCGTCGCTGAAGACCATCCCCTTCAAGGACACGGCGAAGCACAAGGAGAGCCTCTACAGCTACTACATTCGGCTCTGTGAGATCGACGACCAGGTCTCCTACCCGTGGGCCGCGCAGATCTTCTCCGGTTTCACGCTGAAGGAGCTCAAGGGATACGTCGACGAGCTCCTGGCCTACGACAAGCCCATCCCCGCCGAGTACTACGAGGACGGGAAGCTGACGAAGACCGAGGTCAAGAAGCCCGAGTTCTTCACCGGCATGCAGGAGCTCTACAACTCGCTGCAAGGGCACGGCATCGAGGTGTACGTCGTCAGCGCGGCCAGCGAGGACCTGGTGCGGATGGTCCTCGCCGACCCCAAGTACGGCTACAACGTGAAGCCCGAGAACGTCATCGGCGTCGGCCTGCAGCTCAAGGACCGCAAGACGGGCAAGATCACCAGCTCCCGCAAGGAGATCGCGGAGGGCCGCTTCGACGAGAAGAAGCTGGCCAAGCGCGAGCTGACGCCGAACCTGTGGGCGCCGCTGACCTGGTACCAGGGCAAGCCCGCGGCCATCAGCACGTACATCGACGAGTGGAAGAAGCCCGTCCTGGCGGCGGGCGACACCCCGGTGAGCGACGGCCCGATGCTGTTCCACTCGGCGGACGTGGCGCACGGCGGGGCGCGGGTCTGGGTCAACCGCAAGGACTCGTACATGAAGCAGCTGAACGAGATGAAGCAGAAGAACGCCGACCGGCAGCGGGAGCTCGGCCAGAAGGTGACCGCGGACAAGCGGTGGCTGACGGTGGTCCCGGACGAGATCCGCTAGGCCCAGGGTCGATCAGGGGCGGTGGGGGCACTCCCGCGGGCGCGGCGAAGGCGCCACCGCCCTTAGAGCGGCCTGGGATCCTCGGCGTGCACCACCCCCGAGGCGATCGCCTCCGTCAGCGCCGCGTGGTCCTCGGCGTTCTGCACGGCATAGCGCAGCGCGAAGTCCGCGATCGCCCGGTCGAACGTGTCGGAGCCGCCCAGGTAGGCGGCTATGGCCACACGGTCGCCGGAGCGGGCGTGGGCGCGGGCCAGAGCCGTGCCGCAGAGCCGGGCGTAGGAGCGCAGCTCCGAGGGGGACATGGCCTCTACGTCCGCCGAGCCCTTCATGTCGCGGAGCTGGCGCCAGTAGTACGAGCGGCCCTGGGGGCCCGTCATCCAGCCGAGGAAGATGTCGCTCGCCGCCTGGAGCAGGCGCTGGCCGGCGACCACGCGGTGTCCTGGATGGGCGTACGGTCCTGCCGGAAGGTGCTCCTCCAGGACCGAGCGGACCGCCTCCTTGATCTGGAGGAAGAGCGGGTCGTCGGCGTCGCGCCCGGCGAGGAGCACGATGAAGCAGCGGGTGCCGACGCTGCCCACGCCCACCACTTTCCGCGCCGCGTCCACGAAGTGGTAGCGGTCGAGGAGGAGTCGGCGCTCCTCGGCGAGCGTGGAGCGGTAGTCGCCGAAGATCTTGCGCACGGCCGCGAGGTCCGGGGCGCGCGCCGGTTCGAGGAACGGCGGGTCGTGGATGATGCGGCGGACGCCTGGAGCCCCGTCCACCTCCTCCGTCAGCTTGCCGAGCGCCCGCAGGCTCGTACGGCGGCGGGCCCGGTCGAGGGTGGCCGCCGCGCGCTCGCGGTGGCGGTCGGAGCGGATGAGGGGCAACAGGTCCTGCGCGTCCGTCCGTTCGTACCAGACGGCCAGTTCGCCCAGACCCGCCAGACGCCTCATCGACGCGCGGTAAGCGGCCACCGCCGCGAGGCATGCCTCGCGCGCCCTGCCTTCGGGGTGGCCGTTGCCGCCGGCCGCCACGGCGATGCTCGCGGCCAGGCGTTTGACGTCCCACTCGAAGGGTCCCGGGCAGGTTTCGTCGAAGTCGTCGAGGTCGAAGAGCAGGGTGCGTTCCGGCGACGCGAACAGGCCGAAGTTCAACAGGTGGGCGTCGCCGCAGAGTTGGACCATGAGCCCGGAGTGCCATTGGACAGCCAGGTCTCCGGCCATGACGGCGGCGGCGCCCCGCAGGAAGGAGAACGGGGAGGCGGCCATGCGGGCGTACCGGATGGGCAGCAGCTCCTGTACGCGGCCCGCGCCCTGCCGTTCGAGGACAGCCACCGGGTCGGGGCGGTCGGCGGAGGGTATCCAGGCCCCGTGCGAGGAACGGGAGGCATACTTGCGGGCGGCCCTGCCCTGCCGGGCACGCTCGTCCGGGGTGGTCATCGCCCCTGGCCCCTCTCCGTCGGCAACTCCAGGCAACAGCCTCCTCTCAGCAGCAGCCAATGCCGCCGTAGGCGCGTACGCATGCCGGATACGGCGAACGGGTGACCCCGCCGAAGGGCGGGGGCCCGAGGCCCCCGCCCGTGTGCACGTCCACGCACGCCCGTACGCGTCCGTGCACGTCCGTACGCCTCCGTGCGACAGCTCAGCGGCTGTAGCGCATGAGGGCGCGCACCATATGGCAGGTGATGTCCGACGGCGGATGGATTCCCACGTCCTCCGCCATGCTCCGGATCCGGGTGTTGCTCGCTTGGTTCGCCAGATAGACGCCCGAGTCGAGGAGGGCTATCGCCAGGCGCATGGCCTTCAGGCGCCGGTTGTGCGTGATGTACCACTCGCGCGGCCGTCCGGCCGGGAGCGGTCGCTTCTCCAGTGGTGCGTATGTCGGGTCGATGATCACGGGCCGGGAAGCGTTGCGCTTCGACTTCGATGTGAGTGCGGCAGCGGGCACAGGCATCCTCCTGTCGCGGTCAGGAACCCCCGTCGGGAACCCTCGAACACTGCTTCAATTCTACTGCCGGGCACTGACAATCGCCGCTGGCCAGACGGGCTTTGAGGGCGTGTGACGGATGGGGCGGAGGTAGCGTGTGCGCATGGAGATCTGGATCAATCCCGCCTGCTCGAAGTGCCGCGGCGCGCTCACCCTGCTCGACGCGGAGGGTGCCGACTACACCGTCCGCCACTACCTCGACGACGTACCCGGCGAGGACGAGATCCGTGCCGTCCTCGACCGGCTCGGCCTGGAGCCGTGGGACATCACGCGCACCCAGGAGGACGCCGCCAAGGAGCTGGACCTGAAGGACCGCGAGGCCTGGCCGCGCGACGCGTCGGGCCGCGACCGCTGGATCACGGCGCTCGCCGGGCACCCCAGGCTCATCCAGCGGCCCATCATCACCGCCGACGACGGCACCGCGGTGGTGGGACGCACGGAGGAGGCGGTACGGGACGCGCTGTCCCGGTAGTCACTTCGCCCACGGGCGCACCGCAGATGACCCCCGACCGATGAGCGATATCCGTCAAACCGTTACATATGCCTCCATAGCGTTGAGCACTCCACACGCCGCCGACCGGACAACGGATCCGGGATGCGGAAAGCGGAAAGGAGTGCGCCGTGCGGAGCCTGAAGTTTCAAGGCGTATACGGCACCATCCTCGCGAGCGCGCTGATCGCGGCACTGCACTCGGAGAAGCAGGCGTACACGCCGTACTACGACGCGGCCTGGATCATGGTGACCGCGGGCACCGCGGCCCTGGCGCACGGATACGCGCACCACATGTCCACGCACCGGCCGGGATCGGGCCTGCGCCGGTGGCGGCAGTCGGCCCGTGCGCTCATGGACGAGTGGCCGCTGATCGTCGCCTGCTGGCCCACCGTGGCAGTGCTCGTGCTCGCCGGGACCTTCGACTGGCCCGAGGCGCCCGTCACCTGCTCCGCGCTCCTGATGAACGCGGCGCTCCTGCTCGCCCTCGGCACCTTCGCCGCGCTCCGTGCGGGCTACCGGCGGCGTTCGGCCGTGCTGCTCGGCATGGCGGACGCGGCGATCGGGCTGCTGATCGCGGCGGCCAACGCCGTCATCAAGTGACGCGCGTGACGCGGGGAGCGGAGTGAAGGAGTGAAGTGAGCCACATACACCGCGGGTAACACCGGGTTCACATTCGGGCAACGGACGGGAAACCGCCCGTTGGCATGCTCCGCGGCATCACCACGGCACCGCAGCACCCGCACGTTCTGCGCCGTACCGAGCGTTTAAGGATGGCCCCGTGACCTTCAAGGCTGAGTACATCTGGATCGACGGCACCGAGCCGACCGCCAAGCTCCGTTCGAAGACGAAGATAATGACGGACGGCGCGGAGCTCCCCACCTGGGGCTTCGACGGATCCAGCACCAATCAGGCCGAGGGTCACGCGTCCGACCGCGTGCTGAAGCCGGTCTTCACCTGCCCCGACCCGATCCGCGGCGGCGACGACGTACTCGTCCTGTGCGAGGTCCTCAACACGGACATGACGCCGCACGAGTCCAACACTCGTGCCGCGCTCGCCGAGGTCGAGGAGCGGTTCGGCTCGCAGGAGCCGATCTTCGGCATCGAGCAGGAGTACACCTTCTTCGAGGGCGACCGCCCGCTCGGCTTCCCCGTCGGCGGCTTCCCGGCCGCGCAGGGCGGCTACTACTGCGGCGTCGGCTCGGACGAGATCTTCGGCCGTGACGTCGTGGAGGCGCACCTGGAGAACTGCCTCAAGGCGGGCCTGGGCATCTCCGGCATCAACGCCGAGGTCATGCCGGGACAGTGGGAGTTCCAGGTCGGCCCGCTGGCGCCCCTGGAGGTCTCCGACCAGCTGTGGATCGCCCGTTGGCTGCTCTACCGCACCGCCGAGGACTTCAAGGTGTCGGCCACGCTCGACCCGAAGCCGGTGAAGGGCGACTGGAACGGCGCAGGCGCGCACACGAACTTCTCGACCAGGTCGATGCGCGAGGGCTACGCGCCGATCATCACCGCCTGCGAGTCCCTCGGCGAGGGCTCGAAGCCGCTCGACCACGTCAAGAACTACGGCGCGGGCATCGACGACCGCCTGACCGGTCTGCACGAGACCGCTCCCTGGGACGAGTACAAGTACGGCGTCTCCGACCGCGGCGCCTCGGTCCGCATCCCGTGGCAGGTCGAGGTGGAGCAGAAGGGCTACATCGAGGACCGCCGCCCCAACGCGAACGTCGACCCGTACGTCGTGACGCGCCTGCTCGTCGACACCTGCTGCACCGCCCTGGAGAAGGCCGGCCAGGTCTGATCCCGTACGTGCCTCCCTCGTACGTTCCTGAAGGGGGCGCCCGCCGGATCGGTGGGCGCCCCCTTCGGCATGGCCGCCCGCATCGCCGCCCGCATCGCCGCTTGCACGGCCGTCTGAAGGACTGCCTTGAGGGTCCATTTCAAGCCAAGGGTTCGCCAAGGAGCCGTATCAGCGTGCGAGAGGGAACGACCGCCGCCCCTCCCATCTGCTTCAATGGGGGCATGGGCAGCTACGGGAACATCGCGACGGGTCGGCACCACGACCTTGAGCCGTTCTGGCCTTCCCGTCAGCACCATGATTTCGACCGGGTGTGTTGCCGCGCGACGAACGCGCAGGCCCTCTAAAGCCGTTCACCCGGCCTTCGCCTGACGCGCACGACGTACGTACGTCCTCGTTGACTGACGACTCCTCCGCGCGAAAGAGCTGACCTCCATGGCGAACTCCCGTTCCTTCTCGGCGTCCACCGCTTCCACCGCCACGGCTACCGCCCCCGCCACACCGCTGCCCGGCCCCGGCCGGGGGCGGCTGCGAGCCGTCGCCCCGGACGAGGTGGCGCAGATCACCGACTTCCTGCCGCCGGGCGCGACCTGGCTGCCCGCGCCCCAGCACACGCTGCCCACCCTGCCGGGCCAGCCGCCGATGGTCGGCTACCTCGTCCTCGTACCGGCCGGGCAGGAGCCCCACGCCGCCGAGCCCGAGCCGCTGCGTCCTGCCGGGCAGGGGCGCGGCCAGGAGCAGGCGTCCACCGGGCCCGTCCGGATCGACTCCGCGCAGCGCGCGGCGCAGGTCGACGGCAAGCAACTCGACCTCACCTACCTGGAGTTCGAGCTGCTCGCGCATCTCGTCGCCCACCCGCACCGGGTGCACACGCGCGATCAGCTGGTGACCACGGTGTGGGGGTACGGGCACGTGGGCGACGGGCGCACCGTCGACGTCCACATCGCGCGGCTGCGGCGCAAGCTGGGCGCCGACCACCGTCAGACGATCCAGACGGTGCGGCGGGTGGGTTACAAGTACGCGCCGCCGACGCCGCGCTGACCTGAGGGTTGCCGGACGCTCGGGTTCCCGGTGGGGCCGGGCTCTGCCACCAGCAGAAACCGGTTCCCACCGGCCGGGCGGGGCGTGCAGAGTCGTCGGCATGAGACTTCTGATGCTGGGTGGTACGGAGTTCGTGGGGCGGGCCGTAGTCGAGGCGGCCCTCGCGCGTGACTGGGAGGTGACGCTCCTCCATCGCGGGCGCCATGAGGCACCCGCGGGCGCGGTGTCGCTGCTCGGCGACCGTACGGCGGAGGGCGGTCTTGACGCGCTCGCCGCCTTCGACGGGGACTGGGACCTGGTCGTCGACACCTGGTCGGGGGCGCCGAGTGCCGTGCGCGATGCGGCGCGGCTGCTCGCGGGGCGGGCCGGGCGGTACGCGTACGTGTCGAGCGTCTCCGTGTACGAGTGGCCGATCGCGGCGGGTTCCGACGAGAGCCACTTGCTCGTCGGGGGAGATCCCGACGCGGACGCGGTGGCGTACGCCGAGGACAAGCGGGGCGGGGAGCTCGCGGCCGTCGCGGAGTTCGGGGCCCAGCGCACCGTGCTCGCCCGTGCGGGGCTGATCCTCGGTCCGCACGAGAACATCGGGCGGCTGCCGTGGTGGCTGAACCGCGTCGCCCGGGGCGGTCCCGTACTGGCCCCGGGGCCAAGGGAGTTGGGCCTCCAGTACATCGATGCGCGCGACCTCGCGGAGTGGGTTCTCGACGCGGCTCTCGTGGGTCTGCACGGCCCGTACAACATCGTCTCCCCCATCGCGCACACCACGATGGGGGAGCTCTTGGAGGCGTGCGTCGCGGTGGCCGGTGCGGCCGATACCGAACTGCGCTGGACCGAACCCTCGGTGATCGCCGAGCACGACATCGGGCCATGGACGGAACTCCCGGTATGGGCGCCTCCGGGGGAAATGCATGACTCCATGCACCGCACATCGACGAAGATGGCGGAGGCCACGGGGCTGCGGGCGCGGCCCGTGGCGGAGACGGTCGCGGACACCTGGGCCTGGCTCCGTTCGATCGGCGGCCGGGCCCCGCAACGCCCCGACCGTCCGGTGGTGGGTCTGGCCCCGGAGAAGGAAGCGAAGGCGCTGGGCCTGTGACGGGGGGAAGGGGCGGTGGTCAGGGCCGGATTTCCGGCCCTGACCACCGCCCCTTCAGGAACGTGGGACTGTGACATGTGCGGCTCCGCCGCGTGGGCGCGACCAGCCCCCACCGGGCCCGCAGATCACCGCACGCGCCCCGACGGAGCGCACCTACACCGTTGCCGACGGCACCGGCTTCGTGGCAGGCCGCCGGGGCGCCGATGCCTCCCCGTGCGAGACCCTAGGGAGCCATGAAAGCCCGCGCGGTGTACGCCAGTTGCGCTCTCCCAGGAGCGTCATCAGGGACGGCAGGAGCACCATCCGTACGACCGTCGCGTCAAGCAGGACCGCCACGCCGAGGCCCACGCCCATCTGCTGCATGTCCTGCATGGACAAGGTGCCGAAGACCCCGAAGACCGCCACCATGATCACGGCCGCCCCCGTCACCGCGCCCGCGGTCCGCGTGATGCCCTCGCGGATCGCCGCGCGGTTGTCCAGGCCGCTGTCCCGTGCCTCGCTGATCCGCGAGACCACGAACACGTGGTAGTCCATCGACAGGCCGAAGAGGACCACGAGGACGAACAGCGGTATCCAGTTCTCGACCGCTCCCACCTGCTCCGAGCCGATCAGCTCAGCGCCCCAGCCGTGCTGGAAGACCGCGGCCATCACACCGTAGGCCGCGCCCACCGAGAGCAGGTTGAGGGCGATGGACGTCACCGCGATCACCACGGAACGGAAGCTGAAGAGCATCAGCAGGAACGTCACCGCCGCGATGAAGGCGAACACCGGGATGATGCCCTTGCTGAGCTGGTCGCTGAAGTCCTCGGACGACGCGAGGTCCCCGCCGACGTACGCGTCCGCGTCCAGACCGTCGAAGGCCGCGGGCACCACGTCGTCCCGGAGCTCGCCGAGCGCCTCCTTCGACCGCGCGTCACTGCCGTCGCCGGGCAGGGGTACGTCGATCTCGGCCACGCCCGCGCTCTTGTGGACGGTGAGTTCGGCACCCTTGCCCGCGTCCCGCACCACCGCCGCCAGCGCGTCGCGCATCTCCTTCGACCCGATGCCGGCCGCGTCGTCCGCCTTGACGACGATCTGGGCCGGCGCCGGGCCGCCCGGGAACTCCTTGGTGATCTCCCGGAAGGACACCGAGAGCGGGGCGTCCGAGCCGAACTGCTTCTCCAGGCCCAGCTGTTCGGTCTTCATGCCGAGCGCGGGCGCCGCGAGCGCCAGGAGCAGGACCACCGAGCCGACGGCGAAGAACTTCGGCCTGGCGAGAACGGGGTGGAGCAGCTTGCCCGCGATGCCTCCACTGGCGTGCGCGCCCTTCTTGCCCTGCTCCCCCTTCGTTGCCTTGCGGCTGAGGAAGGGGATGCGCCCCGCGTTGATCCGGTCGCCGAGCGCGGAGAGCAGCGCGGGAAGCACCGTCACCGAGCCCAGCATCGCCACGCACACCACCAGGATCGTGGCGACCGCGAAGCCCTTGAAGAGCAGCAGCCCCGACAGGAACATGCCCGCCATCGCGACCATCACCGTCAGGCCCGAGACCAGCACGGCACGCCCGCTGGTGGCCGCCGCGATCCGCAGCGCGGTATCGGCGTCGTGTCCGGCCGCCCGCTCGTCCCGCTCGCGCCGCAGATAGAACAGGCAGTAGTCGACGCCGACCGCGAGCCCCATCAGGAACATCACCGAGTACGTCGTCTCGAAGAGGTGCAGCTGGTGGCTGGCGAGCGAGAGCAGGCCGAAGGCCGCCACGCACGCGGTCAGCGCGAGCCCGACCGGGAGCAGTGCCGCGACCACGGCCCCGAACGCGACCAGGAGAATGCCGAGCGCAAGTGGCACCGCGGTGAACTCGGCCTTGGTGAAGTCGTCCGAGAGCAGGTCACCGAGATGCTTCTCGGAGCTGGCGTCGCCGAACTGGTAGACGGCCAGACCGTCATCGGCGCCCTTGTCCTTCGCCTTCTGCACCGCGTCGAGCACCGGCTGGACTCGGTCGGCGGCCTCGTCGGACTTGCCCTTCATCTGGAAGCGGAGGAGCGCGTCCTTGCCGTCCCTGGAGGGCAGCGGCGCCTGGATGTTCCTGGTGTCGCCGGTCGCGGACAGCGCCTTGGAGAGGTCTCCCGCCGCGTCCCGCCAGCCGTCCGGCGTCTTGGAACTGACCATGACGAGCTCGCCCGCGGGCTCTTCCACGCCCGCGTCCTTGAGGATCGCCGCGGCCCGGCCCGAGTCGCCGACCCCCATCTCGTCGTCGGACGCGGTGACCATGCCCGAGGCCCCGCCGATGGTCGTGGCGAGCACGACGAAGAGCAGCCAGCCGAGGATGGCCGTCTTGCGGTGGTGGGCGCTCCACACACCGAGTCGTGCCGCGAGGTTTGGCCTCATGGCGTTTTCGCCCCCATAGATAAGCGTTGGATAAGTCGGTTGTCGACGGGGACAACGCTAGAAATCCGGGGCCCGCGCACCCAGCCGCCGAAGCCCCCACTGTCGGAAGCACAGGGCGACATAGGGGGGTGTCGTCAGGTACACCCCCTGCTCGGGTGCCGGACCCAATGACCGGAGCCGGTCCCAGCGGCGAGAATGTGCTCATGCCGCCAGTAGAGATGGGGAACAGAAAATGACGAGGGTCCGTGAATCCGTGATCGCGGGAGCCCGGGGGCTCTTCCTGTCGGTCATCATGCTCGCCGGTTCGATCACCCTCTTCGTACTGTCGGTCCTGTCCATCGCCTTCATCACGCTGGGGATCGGCGTCTTCACGACTCCGGTGGTGCTGACCGGCGTACGCAAGTGGGCCGACCTGCGCCGCGCCCAGGCCGGCGCGTGGTCGGACGTCCACATCCCGCGTCCCTACCGCCCCTTCCCCGCGGACCTGCGCCGTGGCGTCACCGGGCAGGTGGAGCGCACCTCGCTGATGCTGAAGGACCCGGCGACCTGGCGCGACCTGCAGTGGCTTCTCGTCGACATGACCGCCGGCTATGTGACGGTGATCTTCGCACCGGCGCTGCTGCTCTACCCGCTGTACGGGTACGTCCTCGCCCTCGGCGTCTGGAAGCCGATCTACGACGCGGGCGGCGGCGAGTGGTACGGCTTCATCCACGTCACCTCGCAGAGCGACGCCAACATGGCCGCCCTGCTCGGCACCGCGCTCGGCGTCATCGGCATCTTCACCAGCCCCGCCATCCTGCGCGCCCACTTCCTCCTGACCCGCTCCCTGCTGGCGCCCACCGTCTCCATGCGGGAGCGCCAACTGGCCCAGCGCGTCGACCGGTTGACCGAGACCCGGCACGACGCCGTGGACTCCTCCGCCGCCGAACTCCGCCGTATCGAGCGGGATCTGCACGACGGCGCACAGGCCCGACTCGTCGCGATGGGCATGGACCTCGGCACCATCGAGGCGATGATCGAGAAGAACCCGGAAAAGGCCAAGGAGATGATCGCCAAGGCCCGGCAGAACTCCGGTGAGGCGCTGACCGAGCTGCGCGACCTGGTCCGCGGGATCCACCCGCCGGTGCTCGCCGAGCGCGGCCTCGGCGACGCGGTGAAGGCCCTTGCGCTGCGGCTTCCGGTACAGACGGACGTGGACGTGGAATTGTTCGGCCGGGCCGACGAGCCGGTGGAGTCGGCGGCGTACTTCGCGGTGAGCGAGGCCCTGACGAACACCATCAAGCACGCGGGCGCGGACCACGTCTGGGTGGACATCCACCACACGGACGGCATGCTGCGCGTCGCGGTCACCGACAACGGCAAGGGCGGCGCGTCCATCGGGGCGGGGTCCGGGCTGAGCGGGATCGAACGCCGACTCGGTACATTCGACGGCGTACTGGCCGTCAGCAGTCCCGCGGGCGGCCCGACCATGGTGACCATGGAGATCCCTTGCGAGTTGTCCTAGCCGAAGATCTCTTCCTGCTGCGTGACGGTCTGGTCCGGATGCTGGAGGCATTCGACTTCGAGATCGCCGCCGCAGTCGAGACCGGGCCCGAACTCACCAAGGCCCTGGCCGAGTTGGAGCCGGACGTCGCAGTCGTCGACGTCCGGCTTCCGCCGTCCCACACGGACGAAGGACTGCAGTGCGCGCTCGCCGCGCGGCGGGAACGGCCGGGTCTTCCCGTGCTCGTGCTCTCCCAGCACGTGGAGCAGCTGTACGCGCGCGAGCTGCTCGCCGACGGGAACGGCGGGGTCGGCTACCTCCTCAAGGACCGGGTCTTCGACGCCGATCAGTTCATCGACGCCGTGCGCCGGGTCGCGTCGGGCGGCACCGCGATGGACCCGCAGGTGATCCAGCAGCTCCTTTCGCGGCGCTCGGCGGACCGGCCGCTCGGCAAACTGACGCCGCGCGAGCGCGAGGTGCTCGAACTCATGGCGCAGGGGCGGTCGAACGCGGCGATCGCGGGGGAACTCGTGGTGACGGAACGCGCGATCGCCAAGCACACGTCCAACATCTTCGGGAAGCTGGACCTCTCGGTCTCGGACGACGACAACCGGCGGGTTCTCGCCGTACTCGCCTATCTGGATCAAGGGCGCTGAGGAGATCGCCCGAGAGAGCGCCGGGGGAATTACACGCGTGATTGAACGGCGCCGCCTCCTGTTGCGTACGTAGTCCCATGGGACGCACACCACGACGCACATCACGCAAACGATCGAAACTCGCCGGGCGCGCCATCGCCGCCTCGGCGGCGCTAATCCTGGGCGGCGGCGGAATGGTCGCGGTGAATGTCTACGCGAACGCCGGGCAGAGCTCCGAATCGCCGTCCGCCAGGAACCGGTCCGGCGAGCAGGGCGGCAATATGGGCCTTGCGACCATCAGCTGCCCGGACGTGGGCACCCAGCTGTCGGACGTGCCGGACGGCGCCCGCGAGGACGTCGACCGGCGGCTCGCGGAGCTGGACACCCAGATCACCGCCGCGTACGAGAAGTTCGCCGGGGCCAAGGACACCGGCCAGGCACGGGCCGTGCTCGGACCCCTGGAGGAGCAGCGGCGGCCGACCATCGAGGGCATCGGCTCGTCGATCGGCCGGGCGGGCGGCAAGGCGCCCCGGGGGATCGACGGCATGGCGCCGTGCACCATGCGGGCCGATGACAACGCCGGGCAGCCGCCCCAGGACGGGAACGGCGGACAGCAGCCGCCCCAGGACGGCAACGGCGGCGAACAGCCGCCCGCTGACGGGGGCGACGGCGGGCAGCAGCCACCGGGTGACGGTGCCGGGCAGCCGCCGGACCAGCAGAACGGCAACGGCCCCGAGGCCGGCGACTTCGCCGACATCAACTCCGTCCAGCCCAACGTCGACCGCCCCGGCAAACAGCGCGGCGCGTCGCGCGGCACCTTCACCACGAAATGCGGGAAGAACGAGAACGGCAAGTTCAATCCGGACAATGTCATCGCCGCGCCGGGCGTGAGCAATGGCGCTCACCATATGCACGACTACATCGGAAATCAGGCGACGGACGCCTTCTCCAGCGACGACGATCTCGCGAACGGCGCCACCACGTGCCGGAACCAGGGGGACAAGTCCACCTACTACTGGCCCGTCCTGCGGCTGCAGAACGGAGAGGACGAGAACGACGCCGGAGCGGACGGCGGCGGCAAGGACCAGAACGTCGGCCAGATCCAGACCCCGGCCTCGGTCACGCTGAAGTTCGCCGGGAATCCGACGAGCAAGGTCGTCGCGATGCCGCGCTTCCTGCGCGTCATCACCGGTGATGCCAAGGCCCTCACCAATGGTGACACGAACGCCAACGCGTCCTGGAGCTGCACGGGCTTCGAGAACCGGCAGCTGAAGGACAAGTATCCGATCTGCCCCGACGGCAGCAAGGTCGTGCGGACCTTCAACTTCCAGAGCTGCTGGGACGGCCAGAACACCGACAGCGCCAACCACCGCACGCATGTGGCCTTCGCCGACAAGGGAAGCGGTGCCTGCCCGCAAGGGTTCAAGGCCATTCCGCAGCTGGTGCAGCGCATCGTGTACGACGTGCCGCCGGGGCCGGGATTCGCCGTCGACTCGTTCCCCGAGCAGCTGCACAAACCGGTCACCGATCACGGTGACTTCATCAACGTGTTCGACGAAAAGCTGATGAAACGCATGGCCAAGTGCATCAACAGTGGTCAGCGCTGCAACTGAGTACCGCGACCGAGTGCCACGGCCGAGCGTTCCGATGAGCGTTCCGATTGAGCGTTGCGACTGAGCCGAGCCGATCGGCTCAGTGCGCAAGCTGCCCCCCCCGTGAACCGCTGCGCGGTCAGCCCGTGTGGTGACCGGAGTGGCCCGAGTGCCCCGGGCCTCCGTCCTCGTGATCCCCACCACCGCTACTCCCCGAGTGGTGCGAGGACTTCTCCACCGTCCCACCGAGCCGGCCGCGCAGCCGCATGACCACTTTCTCCTCGCCGACCGCGATCCACTTCTTTCCGACGAGGTACGTGCCGCCGTAATCGGTGGCTTCGTCGAACCATTCGGCCTGGCCACGGGCATTTGTAAAGGTTACTAGGACGTAGCGGCGGGCACCTTTGTCACAGGTGGCCTGCCGCAGTTCGGCCGCGTCCGTCTGGATGTCGGGCGTGCACCGCGCCTTGGCCGCCAGCTGCTCCAGGCTGCCGCTCGCCATGTCCGGCGGCGCGTCGTCGCCGTCAGAGCCGCACGCCACGAGCATCATCAGCAGTCCTACACCCATGCCCACACCCATGCCCGTCCGCATGCGTCCGCGCATGCCCTTGCTCGCGCCCCCAAGCGTCCTTCGCGCTGCCTTCATCGTCCACCAGTCCCTTCAGGCGAGGTGAACTCGCCATCTCCGTATGCGCCGTTGAGCGCAGGACGCCGCACGGATACCGTGCGCCGCACCATCCGACCCAGGGGGTACACATGAGCGATCCATCCCGACGTTCCCTGCTCGGCACAGCCGGGGCCATCGGCCTCGCTGCCGCCGTCGGCGGGGTGGCGGTCCCGGCCCACGCCGCCGAGGGGCCCGTCCAGGGCCCCGTCTACGCCTTCGATACGGATTCCGCGCGCTCGGCACTCAACAGACTCCTGCCGCATCACGCGGAACAGTTCCGTCTCAGACTCGTCCCCGCGAAGGGCGGCACGGACCGTTTCCGGGTTACCGGTACGACGGGGCGGATCGAGGTGTCGGGTACGACGCCCGCCGTGCTGCTCACCGGGGTCCACTGGTATCTGAAGTACGTCTGCGGGGCCCACGTCGCCTGGAACGGCGACCAGCTCGACCTGCCGAGCAGACTTCCCGCGCCCTCGCGCCCGCTTCAGCGGTCCACCTCGCTTCCGCACCGGTTCGCCCTGAACGACACGAACGACGGGTACACCGCGCCGCACGCCGACTGGGCGTACTGGGAACGCATGATCGACGTGCTCGCCCTGCACGGCTGCAACGAGGTCCTGGTGATCGCGGGGGCGGAGGCCGTCTACCACCGGGTGCTCCAGGACTTCGGCTACAGCGACGCCGAGGCGCGTGCGTGGCTGCCCGCGCCCTCGCACCAGGCGTGGTGGCTGCTGCAGAACCTGTCGGGGTACGGGGGGCCGCTGTCGCCCGAAGTCATCAAGGACCGCGCCGACCTCGGGCGCAGGATCGTGGACCGGCTGCGCTCGCTCGGGATGGCGCCCGTACTCCCCGGCTACTACGGCCACGTCCCCGACGGGTTCGTGGCACGCAACGGCGGGGACGCGAAGGTGGTGCCGCAGGGCACCTGGCACGGGTTCAAGAGACCCGACTGGCTCGACCCGCGGACCGCGTCCTTCGGGAAGGTCGCCGCATCCTTCTACAAGCACCAGGAGCGGCTCTTCGGGGCCGCCGAGAACTTCAAGATGGACCTGCTGCACGAGGGCGGCACCGCGGGGGACGTCCCGGTGCCGGACGCCGCGCGCGGGGTGGAGGCGGCCCTGCGGAAGGCGCGTCCCGGTGCGACCTGGGTGATCCTCGGCTGGGAGGCCAACCCGCTGCCCGCGCTGCTCGACGCGATCGACCGGCGGCGGATGCTGATCGTGGACGGGGTCTCCGACCGGTTCAAGAGCGTCACCGACCGCGAGAAGGACTGGGGCGGCACGCCGTACACGTTCGGGACCATTCCGAACTTCGGCGGCCGTACGACGATCGGCGCCCGGGCCCACATCTGGAACGAGAAGTTCTTCGCGTGGCGGGACAAGAGCGGCAGCGCCCTCGTGGGCACGGCGTTCATGCCGGAGGCGACGGACCGGGACCCGGCCACCTTCGAGCTCTTCTCCGAGCTTGCCTGGACGCAGGAGAAGCTCGACCTGGGGGTCTGGTTCGACGGCTATGCCCGGTTCCGCTACGGCGGGCGCGACGCCGACGCCCTGCACGCGTGGCGGGCGCTGCACGACACCGCCTACCAGCACACCGCCGTCGAGCGGAGCGACCCGCACGACTCGCTGTTCGCGGCCCGCCCCGACCTGGCGGCGAACCGCGCCGCCGAGTACTCGCCGCGCGCGCTCACCTACGACCCGGGCCGCTTCGACGCGGCACTGACCGGACTGCTCGGGGTCCGTGGCGCACTACGGGACAGCGCTGCGTACCGGTACGACGTCGTGGACGTGGCCCGGCAGGCGCTCGCGCACCGGAGCCGGCAGCTGCTGCCGCAGCTTCGGGCCGCGTACCGGCAGAAGGACGCGGACACCTTCCGCACGCTGTCCACGCTGTGGCTGAAGCTGATGCGGCTCTCGGACGAGTTGACGGCCACCAATGCGGCGTTCCTGCTCGGCCCTTGGGTGGAGTCGGCGCGGCGGATGGGGACGAACGAGGCCGAGCGGGCGGAGTTCGAGCGGACCGCCAAGGTCCTGATCACGACGTGGGGCGGCCGGGCGACGTCCGACGGCGGAGCCCTGCACGAGTACGGCAACCGTGAATGGGCCGGTCTCATGGCCGACTTCTACGTGCCCCGGTGGCAGAAGTGGCTCGACGAACTGGCCGACGCGCTTGCCGCGGGGCGTGCGCCGCGCGAGGTGGACTGGTTCGCGGTGGAGGAGCCGTGGACCCGGGAGCGCAAGGACTATCCCCTGCGGGGCATCGGCGACGCGTACCGGACGGCCTCACGGGTACGGGACGTGCTGGCCCGTGCGCCGTACCAGGGGTCTCTGGAGGTCGTCGCCGCCCCCGCCTCGCTCCCGCCCGGCGGGCACGCGCGGGTCGAGGCCGTCTTCCGCAACGTCAACGGGCTCCGGGCCACGGGCCGTGTCGACTTCGAGCTGAGCGGGATCGACGCGGAGCCGTCGGGCCCGGTCTCTCTGCCGCGGGTCGCCGCGGCGGGCACGGGCAAGGTCGCCTGGCAGGCGAGCGCACCGGGAACACCGCTCGACCATCCGCTGCGTCCGCTCCCGTACGAGATCGCCGTGCAGTACGGCCCCGCCGGCGAGCGGCGGGTGCGGGCCGTCCACGAGGGCGTGCTGTTCGAGGCGGGCCCGGTGGGTCCTGGCTGGAGGAAGTACACGAACAACGCAGCGGTCTTCGGTGAGTTGGACGGCCGCTACGCGATCAACGGAGCGGGCGCGGACCTGTGGAAGGGCACGACGGAGTTCGGGGCGCTGTACCGCGAGGGCGCCCTGCGGGACGGCGTCTCGGTGACGGTCCGGGTCGACACCCAGACGGTCACGGGGCCGTGGGCCAGGGCGGGCATCATCGCGCGCAACGCGATGGGTGTGGCGGGGTCGCCGGGGTTCGTCGACCTCGCGGTCACTCCGGCGAACGGCGTGGTCCTCTCGTACGACACGAACGGCGACGGCACGCTGGACACGTACAAGCGGATCACGGGGGTCAGGACGCCGGTGCTGCTGCGGCTCGGGCGGGCCGGGGACGTCCTGACGGGGTCGTGCTCGACGGATGGCGGGGCCAACTGGCGGGTGGTGGCGAGTGTGTCCGTGCCCAAGGTCGCGGGGGCGCAGGATGTGGGGCTGTTCATGAGCGCGACGAACGGGGGTGACGGGGGGCGGGGCACGGTGGAGTTCAGCGACTGGGGGGTCGGCTGAGGCGGGGGGCGCGGGGGGCGCGGGGCGCCGGGGCTGGGGGCTGGGGGCTGGGGGCTGGGGCTAGGGCTGGGGGCTGGGGCCGGGTGCCGGGGGCCGGGGGCCGGCGGTGCGGGGCGGCTTCGTCTGGGGGCGGGGCCGCGCCGGTATGTCCGTCCTCGCCATCCGCCGGTGGGCGCCTCGCCACTTCGGTTCCGGAGTGAAGCGAACCGTGCTCCGGGCGGAAATACCGGCACGTCCCCTCGCGAGCGTCGCCGACTGCGGGTGCGTCGGGCCGGTCCCCCGGTGGCTGGGGGGGGAGGAGCTTGTTCGGTCAGGGGTGGATGCGGGGTGCCGGGCGGGTCGGTGGGGAAAAGCCTTGTTCTGCTGGTGGCACGCCGTGCGACAGTACGGCCATGGATATTGCGTGGGAGCAGCGTCTGGCCGAAGCGTGGGCCACGGTGGAGACGTACGACGATGAGCGGGGCGGCGAGTTCCGGAGTGTCATCGACGCCCTCGTCGCCGAGTTGCCCGACGGCAGTCCCCTCGCCCCCTTCGAGCGAGCCTGCGCGTTCGACTCCACGGGGCACTCGGACCGCGCCGTGCCCTTGTACAGGGAGGCGCTGGAGCGTGGTCTGGACGGATATCGGCGGCGCCGCACCCTCATCCAGCTCTCCAGCTCGCTGCGGAACATCGGAGAGCCGGAAGAAGGCGTAGCACTTCTCACGCCCGAACTGGAAGGCCCGCACGACGAGCTGGACGACGCGGTCCGCGCGACCCTCGCCCTCTGTTACGCCAGTCTCGGACGTGAGCGTGAAGGTCTGGCCTTGGTTCTCGGCGCCCTCGCTCCCCATCTGCCTCGCTATCAGCGGTCCATGGGCAACTACGCGCGACAGCTCACCGAGAGGTGACCATCCGACGATTCGCTCGTTTTGCTGAACGTGTCGTCGAATGTGAAGTCCCCCTCCCCGTCCCGGGATCTCTCCGGTGCCGTCGATGTCGAGCAGGCCGAGGCCGCCCTCGTGGAGCACTACCCACGCCTGGTGCGGCTCGCCTATCTGGTCCTGCCGCCCAGTCTCGGGCGCAACCGGAGGGTCCTGACCGCCCACGCGCTCACCCAGCGTGCGCTCCCCCGCAGCCGCAGGTCCGGCGATGACGAGGCCATTCCGCTGCAGCGTTCGGGGGACGCACGCGGCGGCGACCCCGGGTACGCCTACGTACGGCTGCGCGTCCTGCGCACCGCGCTCGACGCCGGGCTGCCGCTGCGGCGCGGCGCCTGGCCCAAGCGCTCGCAGTTGCCGCCGCTGCTGCCGCAGGTGTGGGGCCTGCGGCTCTTCCCCCGCTCGGGCGGAGCCGACGAACTCGCACTGGACCAGCGGCTCGCGGCGCTCTCGGGCCCCGCCCGGGCCGCGTACGTCCTGCGCGGTCTTGAGCGGCTCCCCGACAGTGACGTACTCAAGGTGCTCGCCGCGGTCGGAGTCGACGAGCCGGGTGCCGCGCTGACCGAGTCGGACAGCGTGGACGCGGCGTTCGACCTGCTCAAGTCCCCCGAGTTCGACCCCTGCTCGCTGCAGGCGCGGCCCACCGATCTGATGCGCCGCAGGCAGCACATGAAGGCCGCCGGCGTCGCGCTCGTGGCCACCCTGGTGTGCGGGGCGCTGCTCGGGCTCCCGGGCGACGGGTGGGGGCCCGACGGCGCCGCCGCGCCCGCGTACGCGAAGAACCCGGCCGGGCAGGCCGCGCTCGACCCGGGGCAGCTGACGAAGGTCGCGGCAGGCACCTGGAAGAGCTCCGCCCGTGCCGACTTCTCCGTGTGGCCCGCCAGGGGCGCGCTCATCGGTGACGACGCCCTGCTGCGGCGGGCCCTGGCCGTATGGGCACGCCCCGGCGAGTCGGTGCAGGTCTCCGCCACGCCCGGCACGGCGGCGGGCGCTCCTCCCGGGCCCGCGCAACTGCTCTTCGCGGGCGAGGTCGACGCGGCGCGGGTCGTGCTCCTCTACGACGGACTGCGCATCGTGCGGTACGCCGAGCCCAAGGACGGCACCGGCGGAGCCGCACTCGACTTCGCGCGCGCGGACGGCGCGACGAGCGCCGAGGCGGGCGCCGTGGTGGTCAACCGTGTCGACGGCAACGTGCGCTATCTGACCGCGCCTTGGGTGGACGGTGTCGCCGTACGTGATCTGCTGAAGCCGCAGGCGAACGCCAGCCCTCTCAAGCGGGACGCCGAGGGCGTGACCGAGCCGTTCGCCAGTCCGGCGCAGGCCCGCTCGTGCACGTCCTGGGACGCGCTGCAACTGCGGGACAACACGGGCGTGAACCGGCTCTCCACCGACCTCGGCGAACTCGTCCCCGCCCATCTCACCGCGGGCCGCCCGCAGGCACCTCGTGAGGCCACGGCCGCGAACTGGTCATCGACGGCCTGCTCGCTCACCGACGCGCGCTCGAACGGCGTGCGCTCGGTGAACTCCTGGCAGTACGCGCGTCAGGTGCTGCCCGAGGCGAACGGCGCGGCGGCCTGGATCTGCACCCGGGCCGACACCTGGCGGGGCGACGGAGGCCGGGCCCTCGCGCAGTTCCAGGCGGCGGGCGCGGCGGCCGTGGCGGCGAAGGCGGAGGACTCCGCGGCGTGCGGAGGGCGGGAGCCCTCGGTGCTCGCGGGAGTGCGGTGGAAGTCCCGGGCCGGTACCTGGTACCTGCTGGGCGGCGGCAGCAAGGACGTCGTCTCGGTCGGGGCCGCCGGAGGGTCGCAGACTCCCGGCAACACCCTGAGCGCGCCCGTGGAGCGGGGCGCTCGCGCCGGGCTCACCGGGCGGCTCGCGGACGGCAAGAAGGTGTCGACACTGCGCTGAGCCGTCAGCCGTCAGGCGTCGGACGGGGCCGGACCTCGCAGGTCAGGTCCTTCAGGTCCTTCTCCAGGAGCGTCACGCCGTACGTGCTCCCGTCCGCCGCCACCTTCCCCGGCAGCTCACCCACCACCACGTAACCCGCCGCCTCGTAGTACTCCCGCAGGCGCGGGTTGGACGACACGCAGTCCAGGCGGCAGCGGTCCCGGCCCGCATCGGCTATCCGCCGTTCCGCGCGTTCCAGCATCGCGCGGCCCGTTCCGGCCGGGGCGCCGCGCCGTGTCATCAGGCGGTGCACATAACCCGCGACGGGTGGTTGTTCGCCCCAGGCGGGCTCGTCCGCCCACCACACCTCGTACGCCCCGGTGACGATCTCGCCGTCGTACGCGAGCCAGACCTCGTCCTCGTCCGACGCGATCCGCCCGCGGAAGTGCTCCGCGCCCTTGTCGCCGGGCTTCCACTGGTCGATCCCCCGGTTCAGCATCCAGCGTGCGGCACCGTCGTAGAGGGTGACGAGGGTGGGGATGTCCTCTTCGTCGGCCAGGCGGTGGGTCAACTGCTCTGCTCCTGCGGTACCAGTTCGATCAGGCGGGTGATCAGCTCGGTGAACGGGCCTTCCGGTGGCTCCGCGGCGAGGATGCGGCGCAGGATCGCGGCCATCTCCTCGTCGTACGCGGCGCTCACCGCGGAGAGCGCCGCGAAGTCGTGCACCAGTTGCAGTTCGAGCTCGGCGCGCGGAATGCGGCGTCCGTCGAGCCAGATGAGCGCCGTGGACTCGGCGAGCGAGATCCAGGAGCGGATCACCAATTCGAGCCTGGCCGGCGGGTCCGTGACGTCCAGGTGCGCGAGGATCTGGACGTACGCGGCCTGCCGCACCGAGTCGATGAGCGCGTTGGTGGTGGACGAGCCGACCGCGGGGCCGCCGCGCATCAGCGCGGAGAAGCCTGGGCCGTGCCCGTCAACGAAGTCGAGGAAGCGGCCCATCACGCGCAGCAGGCGCGCGCCGAGCGGACCTTCCCTCGGTTCCACGAAGCGGTCGGCCAGGTCGTCGGCGGCCCGCTGCAGCGCCGCTTCGTACAGGCTGAGCTTCCCCGGGAAATAGTGGTAGACCAGCGGGCGCGAGATGCCCGCGGCCGCTGCTATCTCGTCGATGGACACGTCGTCTGGCGAGCGGTGGCTGAACAGGTCGAGCGCGACCCCGATCAACTGCTGCCGCCGCTCATCGACACCCATTCTGCGGCGCACCCCGGTAGTCATGCGAACACCTTACCGAGCAGATCCGGCCGTCCAAGGGGCCGGTGGGCCCCAACTGTTCACACCTCTCACATGTCGAGCACGATCCGGCCGCCGCTCGCCCTCGACACACAGATCAGCATCGAGTCGGCACGCTCGGCATCCGTGAGCAGTTCGTCCCGGTGGTCGATCTCCCCTTCCAGGACCCGCTGTTGGCAGGTTCCGCAGAAACCCTGCTCGCAGGAGTAAGCGGTGTCGGGCAGCTCCGCGCGCACCGCGGAGAGCACCGTGGTGTCGGCGGCCACGGAGAGAATCCGCCCGCTGCGGCGCAGTTCCACCTCGAAGGCGGCGTTGCCGTCCGTCGACGTGTGGGGCGTGAAACGCTCCAGGTGCAGGTCGGCTCCTGCGGGCAGCGCCGCCGCCACCGCCTCCATCAGGCCTTCGGGGCCGCAGACGTGGACGGCGGTGGAGGGGTCCAGGTCCGCGAGGAACGCGGCGAGGTCCGGGCGGCCGCCCTCGTCCTGCGCGACGACCGTGAGCCGACCCGCCCTCGCGCCCGCCAGTTTCTCCACGTCCTCCAGGAACGGCATCGAGGCGCGGGAGCGTCCCCCGTACAGCAGCCGCCACTCACGGCCCGCGGCCTCGACCGCCCGCAGCATGGGCAGGATCGGGGTGATGCCGATGCCGCCCGCCACGAAGACGTAGACCTCGGCGTCGGCCAGCGGGAAGCGGTTGCGCGGGCCGCGCACCTCCACCTCCGCGCCCGCCCGAAGCTGCTCGTGCACCTCGCGCGAACCGCCCCGGCCGCCCTGCTCCTCGCCGATCAGACGGGTCGCGACGGTGTACGAGGAGGTGTCCTCCGGGTCCCCGCACAGCGAGTACTGGCGGACGAGGCCCGAGGGCAGGACCAGGTCCAGATGGGCGCCCGGCTCCCAGGCGGGCAAGTGGTCACCCTCCAGGCGCAGTTGTACGACGCCGTCGGCGACCGTCTCGTGCCGGGTGACGACCAGGCGAAGGGCGCGCGAGCGCGGGCGGCCCGAGACCGGTTCCTCCAGGGCGGGCAGCGGCCAGAGCGGGGATGCGTCGATGCGGCGCCGCATGGCCCGCTTGGCGAGCAGGGCCGCGCCCGTGACGAGCAGGACGGTGCGGATGCGCGGCATGTCAGTGCGCTCCCTTCGGCAGCGATTCCGTCGCGGTCTCGGCGGCGGTGGCCGCCGGGGAGGAGGCGAGGTAGGCGACGGCCTGTGCGGTGCTGCCCTCGTGGGAGGGGTGGTAGGCGCGGCTCAGATAGCGGGGGATGGAGCGGATCATGTCCGGCGTGGTGGGCAGCGTGCCCTTCTTTCCGCCCTGGTAGAAGTCCTTGAAGGACGCCTTGGCGCCGATCAGCGTCGGGTCGTTCTCCATGAAGAAGCGCGCGCCGCGCTGCCAGAGGAAGACCAGGGCGGTGAAGGCGGTGGCCCAGGTGCGGGCGCGGCGGCGGTAGCTGCCGTCGACGTGCATGAAGAGGTCGAAGGCGACGGAGCGGTGCTCGACCTCCTCCGCGCCGTGCCAGCGCAGCAGGTCGAGCATCGTCGGGTCGGCGCCCCTGCGGTCAAGCTCGTCCGCGTTCAGGACCCAGTTGCCGAGGAAGGCGGTGTAGTGCTCGATGGCGGCGATCATCGCGACGCGCTCCATGAGCCACCACTTGCGGGCCTTGCCTGGCGGCAGCGTCCGGTCGCCGAGCATCTTCTCGAAGAGCCAGTCGACCTGGGCGGTGTAGGGCGTGGGGTCCAGGCCCTGCTCCTTGAGGTGCGGCAGGACCTCGTCGTGGGCCTGCGCGTGCATGGCCTCCTGGCCGATGAAGCCGATCACGTCCTCGCGGAGCCGGTCGTCACGGATGTACGGCAGGACCTGCTTGTACACGTGGACGAACCAGCGTTCGCCCGCGGGGAGAAGCAGGTGCAGCACGTTGATCGTGTGCGTGGCGAAGGGATCGCCCGGCACCCAGTGCAGCGGGGTGTCCTCCCAGGAGAAGGAGACTTTGCGTGCCTTGAGCGGTATGTGCTCGGACGCGACGGGCCTCGGCTCCCGGCTCTGCGGATTCGACATCGCCGTATTAGACATGGCGTCAATGTACTGACGGGTAGGCCCGTGGGTACAGGTGTGTGCGGCTGTTTCTTTCAGCCCGTCCCGCACGCTTCAGCACGTCCCGCCCAGCGCTTCAGCCCCGATCCGCCCCGTGCTTCAACCCGTCCTGCGCAGCGCTTCAGCCCGTCCTGCCCCGCGCTTCAACCCGTCCTGCGCAGCGCAAGGAGCGCGATGTCGTCCTCCCGGTCGCGCCCGAAGCACGTGAGGAGCGTGTCGCACAGGTCGGCGACGCCTCGCGGCGCGCCCTCGGCCGCCGCCCGCAGCTGCTCCATCGACACCGCCAGATCCGTACCGCGCGTCTCGATGAGCCCGTCCGTGACCATCAGCAGGCGGTCACACGGCGCGAGGACCACCTCGCTCGGCCGCGGCCTCTCCAGGCCGAGGCCCATGAGCGGCCCGCTCGCGTCGACGTACGCGGCCGTGCCCTCGTCGCGCACCACGAGCGGCGGGATGTGGCCCGCGTTGGCGATCCGGGTGCGCCCGGTGGCCGGGTCGACCAGGGTCAGGCACATCGTGGCGGTCACGCCCGGGTGGTAGTGCTGCAGCATCCGGTCCAGGCGCAGCGCGAGCACGCGGGGGTCGGGGTCCTCGACGCAGTACGCGCGCAGGGCGTGCCGGATCTCGACCATCACGGTGGCCGCGTCGAGAGAGTGCCCGACGACATCACCGATGCCGGCCAGGACACCGGCGGGCGTGGGAAGCGCCGCGTAGAAGTCCCCGCCGATCTCCGCCTGGCGCGAAGCCGGTTCGTAGCGGACGACGACGTCCGTGCCGGGCAGCTCCGGCAACTGCGAGGGCAGGAAGCTGCGTTGCAGGGTCAGCGCGACGTGGCGCTCCTCCTCGTACATCAGCAGGGGCTCAGCGGCCAGCGCGGTGGCGTGGGCGAGCCGCTCGACGAGGTGCCCCGTCTCGCCGGAAGGGCCCTCGTGGTACGCGGGTGTCGCGAGGCACACCAGCATGCGCCCTTCGCTCAGGCGGGCCAGGACGAGGTCGGCCTCCTCCAGGGCCGCGTCGCGCCACTGCCCGACGGACCGCACCGGACGGAAGAACCCCGCCGGCCACAGCGGAGACGGCACTACGGTGTGGCGCACGCCCGTGCGCCCCGACATGATGCGCCGCATCAGCCTGGCCACCGCCTCGTGCGCCCCGGGGTCCGGCAGCGAAGCGGGGGCCCTGCGCCGCGAGAGCCCCCGGTGGATCTCGCCGCCCTCGCCCAGCACGAACACCGCGGCCGGACCGTCGGCCAGCCGCGCGGCACCCGTGGCCCCCGCGTCGGCCAGCTCGTCGAGGCAGCGCGCCGACTGCACGTCCAGGATCGCGGCGGCGAGCAACGCAAGCCGCCCGACGCGCAACTGCGCGTCACTGCGGCCACGGGCACCGCGCGCGGCGGCCCGTACGACCGCCTGGATCTCCTCCGGTTCGGCGGGCACCGTCAGATAGGACTCGCCTCCCGCGTCGAGCCCCCGGCACCGGTCGGCGGGCGGGCGGGGGGCCGCCGAGAAGTGGACGACGGGCAGGGCGGCGATGGGGGGCAGCTGCTTCATGCGGCGGCAGAGTTCGTAGCCGCTCATGTCGGGCAGGCCGACGTCCACGAGCGCCACGTCGGGCAGGTCCCCCGCCCGCATCCGTACGTCGAGTTCGATCAGTGCCTCGCTCGCGCTCGCGGCGAGCAGCACACGGTGCCCGGCCCTGCGCAGGACCGCGCTGAGCGCGTACCTGCTGGCGGGCACATCGTCGACCACCAGGACCGTGCTGACCGTGACCACCCCACCTGCTTGCCCTTGACGCTCACGCGGGACCCATCGGCGCGGAACGGGGCAGGCCGACTGGTGCCTGCCCCATCAAGTTAGCGTCCCGCCGCTCGCCCCGGGAGAAGACGGCGGCAGCTCGACCCGGAACGGTAAAGGTCACCGAAGTCGCCGCGTCCACGACCCGCCTGCCCGTACAATCCCTTGATTCGGCCTGCCCGGGGCAAGCGCTCGGCACGTCCGTGACCTGCTTCGACTCCTGCTTCGACTCCTGCTTCGACTCCTGAGGAGTGGCGCCGAGGTGGACGGCGGGAGTCCGCGCGCCGCATGGCTGCGGCCCCCCGGCACCCCCTCACGTCCCCCGCGGCGGGAGAGGCCTCGTCCACCGCGCCTCGCCCTCCGTACGGAGGCGAATGCGGCGCCGTTCGCACAGACCCTCAGCACATCGCGGTACGCGGTCTTCGTGACCTTCCCCCGGCGCGGGACGTTCACCCCAGTGCCGCACATCCCCCGACCACTGAGGGACTTCATGACCCAGCACGTCACCGCCGCCCCCGCCGCCGACGCCTCGTCCGACGACTCCGCGCGCCGCGAGTGGTGGCGCGACGCCGTCATCTATCAGGTCTATCCGCGCAGCTTCGCCGACCTGAACGGCGACGGCATGGGCGACCTGCCGGGCGTCACGGCCCGCCTCCCCCATCTGAAGCGGCTCGGCGTGGATGCCGTCTGGCTCTCCCCCTTCTACGCGTCCCCGCAGGCCGACGCCGGGTACGACGTGGCCGACTACCGCGCGGTGGACCCGATGTTCGGCACCCTGCCGGACGCCACCGGGCTCGTACGGGAAGCCCACGCGCTCGGCCTTCGCGTGATCGTCGACGTGGTGCCCAACCACTGCTCGGACCAGCACGAGTGGTTCAAGCGGGCGCTGCACGAGGGCCCGGGGTCGGCGCCGCGCGAACGCTTCCACTTCCGTCCGGGGAAGGGCGCGGACGGTGAACTGCCGCCCAACGACTGGGAGTCCATCTTCGGCGGCCCGGCCTGGACGCGAGTCGCTGACGGCCAGTGGTATCTCCACCTCTTCGCGCCCGAGCAGCCCGACTTCAACTGGGAACACCCGGCGGTGCACGAGGAGTTCCACTCCATCCTGCGCTTCTGGCTCGACCTCGGCGTCGACGGCTTCCGCATCGACGTGGCCCACGGCCTGGTCAAGGCGGCGAACCTGCCCGACATCGGCCACGAGAAGCAGGTGAAGCTGCTCGGCGGACAGGCCGTCCCCTACTTCGACCAGGACGGCGTGCACGAGATCTACCGCGCCTGGCGGCGGATCCTTCAGGAGTACGCGGGAGAGCGGATCGCCGTCGCCGAGGCGTGGACGCCCACGGTGGAGCGCAGCGCGCGGTATCTGCGCCCGGACGAGCTGCACCAGGCCTTCAACTTCGAGTATCTGACGACCGGTTGGGACGCGGCTGCGCTGCGCGCCGTCATCGACCGCTCCCTCGCCGCGATGAACGCCGTTCAGGCGCCCGCCACGTGGGTGCTCTCCAACCACGACGTCGTACGCCACCGCACCCGCTTCGCCGACGGCGACGCGGCGCGCGGCCTGCGTCGGGCGAAGGCGGCCACTCTGCTCATGCTGGCGCTGCCCGGATCGGCGTACATCTACCAGGGCGAGGAGCTGGGCCTGCCCGAGGTGACCGAGCTGCCGGACGAGGTGCGTCAGGATCCGGCGTTCTTCCGCAGCACCGGGCAGGACGGGACGCGGGACGGGTGCCGGGTGCCGCTGCCGTGGTCCGGGCAGCGGGCGCCGTTCGGCTTCGGGCCGGTCGAGGGCGGCCCGAGCTGGCTGCCGCAGCCCGCGGGGTGGAAGGACCTCACGGTCGAGGCCCAGGAGGGCGACCCCTCCTCGACCCTGGAGTTCTACCGTCGTGCGCTCGCCGTACGCCGGGAGCACCCGGCGCTCGGCGCGGGCCGCGACGTGGAGTGGCTCGACGCTCCTGCGGGCGTGCTGTCGTTCCGCCGCGCCACGGCAGGGGGCACGTTCGTCTGCACGGTGAACCTGGGCTCCGCACCCGCCACGGTCCCCACCCCCGGCACCGTGCTCCTGTCCAGCGCGGACACGACGCCCGGCGCCACCGGAACGAACCTCCCGGCAGATTCAACGGTCTGGTGGGCAGCCTGAGATGTGACCGGTACAGTCCAATCCTGTGACCGCGCGACTGGCCGACATCGCAGCGCAGGCGGGGGTCAGCGAAGCGACGGTCAGCCGAGTGCTCAACGGCAAGCCCGGCGTCGCCGGGGCCACCCGCCAGTCAGTGCTTGCCGCACTCGACGTGCTGGGCTACGAACGCCCGGTGCGCCTTCGCCGGCGCAGCGCGGGTCTGATCGGGCTGATCACGCCGGAGCTGGAGAACCCGATATTCCCGGCGCTCGCCCAGGTCATCGGGCAGGCGCTGACCCGGCAGGGGTATACGCCGGTGCTCGCCACCCAGACGCCGGGCGGCTCCACGGAGGACGAGCTGACGGAGATGCTGGTGGACCGCGGCGTCTGCGGCATCATCTTCGTCTCGGGGCTGCACGCGGACACCTCCGCCGACATGCAGCGCTATGAACAGCTGCGCGCGCAAGGCGTGCCGTTCGTGCTCGTCGACGGCTTCTCCCCCAAGGTACGGGCGCCCTTCATCTCGCCGGACGACCGGGCGGCGATGCGCCTCGCGGTCACCCATCTGGTCTCCCTGGGGCATACACGGATCGGCCTCGCGCTGGGCCCCAAGCGGTTCGTACCCGTACAGCGGAAGATCGAGGGCTTCGTACGCACGCTGCAGGACCTCCTGTCGCTCACTCCCGAGGAGATCGAGGCCGATCTGGTCCAGCATTCGCTGTACACCCTGGAGGGCGGGCAGGCCGCGGCGTCCGCACTGATGGACCGCGGCTGTACGGCCATCGTGTGCGCGAGCGACATGATGGCCCTGGGGGCGATACGGACGGCGCGTGAGCGCGGATTCGAGGTCCCCGACGACATCTCGGTGGTGGGATTCGACGACTCCCCCCTGATCGCGTTCACCGATCCGCCCCTGACCACGGTGCGTAAGCCTGTGCCTTCGATGGGGCAGGCAGCGGTACGCACGCTCCTTGAGGAGATCGGCGGCACGCCCGCCCCGCACAGCGAATTCGTCTTCATGCCGGAGCTGGTGGTTCGAGGTTCAACAGCTTCTTCCCCTCGGGGACGCACTCGTCCGTAGGGCGTAGAGAATGCGGCCTGAACCAGACCTTGGGATGATCGGTCGGAACGCCGATATCTGGCAGACTCTGTGCCTATGGGTGAGATGACTGTGACCACACTGGAAGGCCAGCAGCGGCCCACCGCATCACCCATCGCGGGCGAGCAGGATGACCGCAATGGGCGCAATCTCCTGCGTCGCCTTCGCGCGCCACGCCGCCCCCGGCTCTGGTTCGAGATCCTGCTGATCGCGGTCAGTTACTGGACGTACTCCCTGATCCGCAACGCGGTGCCGGAACAGAAGTCACAGGCCCTGCACAACGCCGACTGGCTCTGGAAGGTCGAGCAGCACCTCGGGATCGCCGTGGAGCAGAGCGTCAACCACGCGCTGGACTCGGTGACTTGGCTGATCGTCGGAATGAACTACTACTACGCGACACTGCACTTCGTGGTGACGCTCGGCGTCCTGATCTGGCTGTTCCGCAAGCATCCGGGACGCTACGCGGCGACGCGCACGGCACTCTTCGCGACGACGGCCGTGGCCCTGCTCGGCTACTACCTGTACCCCCTCGCTCCCCCGCGCCTGATGAACGGCCACGACTTCATCGACACGGTCCTCGTCCACCAGACCTGGGGCTCCATGGCCTCCGGCGACCTCAAGCACATGTCGAACCAGTACGCGGCGATGCCGTCGATGCACATCGGCTGGTCCCTGTGGTGCGGCCTGACGATCTTCGCCCTGGCCTCGGTGCCGTGGGTGAAGGTGCTCGGCCTGCTCTACCCCACGGCGACCCTGATCGTGATCGTGGCCACCGCCAACCACTTCTGGCTGGACGCGGTGGGCGGCATGATCTGCCTGGCGTTCGGATTCGCGGTGGCGCGGCTCTGGTACGGGGCGATGCCGTACCGGCTGGCGCGCGAGGTGGCGCTGCGGGAGGGCGAGGCTCCGCCGCGGTCGACCAAGGCCGAGGCCTGAGCGGAGCGCCGCTCCGGCTGTCACGGGTGGCGGTGGGCGCGTACGTCAGACCCCGGCCACCCCGCCGACGAACTCACTCCAGGCTCCGGGCCCCACGATGAAGGCGGGGCCTTCGGGAACCTTGGAGTCACGAACGGCGCGGGCGCCGTCGGGGAGGTCGGCGACCTCGACGCATTCATGTTCGCCCGCGCTCGCGGATGACTTGCGCCAGGTGACGGCGGAGAGGTCGTGGCCTGACTGCTCCGCCTTCGAGGTGTTCACTTGCGGCTTCTCTCCTCCAACTGGGCGACGAGTGCCAACGTATCGTCCATCGAAAGCGCCGCTGCGACAATGCGTTCGAAGGCGTCCGCGAAGACCCGAACCTCATCGCTCCCCTCCACGTAGGTCGCCCCGATCAGGTTCTCCAGCGTGACGACATCCGGCATCGGACCGGGAAACCCCGCGAGGCTGAAGCCGCCCGCTCCCCCTGGGTGCGGAGTGGCGGCCAGCGGCATGACCTGGAGAGTTACGTTGGGCAACTCCGCGACGTCGAGCAAACGCTGCAGCTGCTCCCGCATGATGGCCGGACGCGCCGCGAACCGCTGATGGAGCACGGCTTCGTGAATGACCGCCCACAGCTTCAACGGGCCGCCGGGTCGCGTCAGCACGGCCTGGCGTGCCTGCCGGACCTCCGCGAGAGCCGCCACTTCCTCCGCTGAACGCGTCGTGGCGTTGGCGGCGATGGTCTCCCGTGCGTACGCGGCAGTTTGGAGCAGCCCCGGGATCAGCAGCGGCGCATAGGCGCGCACACTCTCCGCATCCGACTCCAGGGAGATGTAGTCCGCGTAGGCAGGTGAGACGACCCCGCTATAGGTCTGCCACCACCCTTTCTTGCGGGAGTCCTTAGCCAGCCCTCCCAATGCCACCACGACTTCGGGGTCGCCGACCCCGTACAGCTTGAGCAGTTCAGCGACTTCGGTGGGCTTGATGTGCGCCTGGGCCGTCTCGATCCGGGACAGCTTCGGACCGAGCCAGCCGACTCCGGCGGACGCCGATTCGAGGGTCATCCCTGCGGCATTGCGGTACCGGCGCAGGGCTTCACCCAGGCGACGGCGTCGAACAGTGGGTACGGGGCGCACGTTTGGCATGCACCGAGTGTCACATCACCCTGAGTGGAAATCGACTGGAACAAAGTAGCTAGTAATCAATTGAGGTGACAAACTTGCGTGTTGCTGTGAAAGGGCGCCACTGTTAGTTCAACGCGCCGCAACTGAGCGGCTGTTGAGCGGAGGTCACCTTGACCCTCACCCCTCACCGGGAGACCAGCCCCGGCATCACCACCACCGCCCACCTGGGCCACTACCTCACCCGCACCCCCACCGGCTTCGTCCTCCACATGTCCGCATCGCCGCGCAATCTCCGCGCGGCACGCGGCCTCACCCAGGACGTGCTGTGCGGCGCGGGCGTCGAGCCCGACGCGGTCGACAGCGCCCAGTTGGTCCTCGCCGAGCTGTACGGCAACGCCGTCCAGGCCTGCGGCGACTTCGTGCCACTCGTGGCGGAGGTGGAGGCGCGCCCCGCCGGAATCTGGGTCCGCCTGCACGACCCGGACCGAAGGCGCCTCCCCCACCACACCGGCGCACGACTGGACGATCCCGGCGCCGAATCGGGGCGGGGCCTGCCGCTCATGGACCTACTGGCGCCCGGCTGGGACGTGACACGGACGCCCATCGGCAAGCAGGTGCGGTGCCTGCTGCCGCACGACGGGTATTGAGCACGCAGGGCGTCTACGGGGCAGGGCTTGACGTGAGGCCCGCCTGGAGGATGCGGAGGTAGGCGTCGGTCGCGGCGGGCCGCCGGTCCGCCGGGTGCTCGTTGACGGCGTGGATCAGTCCGCACAGGAGCTTGAGCAGGTTCTCGCCGGTGAGTGCGGGCTCCGGGTCAATACGTGCGAGCAGGCGGGAAGCGGCTGCGCCCAGTTCGCCCTTGGCCTGGCGCAGGGAGTCGGTCTCATCGGTCTCGGTGATCAGGATGTCGATGAGGCCGGGCTGGGCGAGGGCCGCCGAGAGTGCGGCATGGAGGAAACCGATGAGGGCCTGGACAGGCTCCGGCTGCCGCTCCGCCTCGGTCGCCACGCCGACGAGGGCGCGTACCGAGTCCTCCAGGATGGCCTCCAGCATCGCCCGCTGGGTCGGGAAGAGCCGGTAGACCGTCCCGACCCCTACCCCGGACCGGTGTGCGAGCTCGTTGAGGGTGAGCGTGATCTCCCCGGCCGTGACGGCAGTGTGAGCCTCGTCGAAGATCCGCTGCCTGTTCCGTACGGCGTCGGCCCTCATCTTCCTCCCTCACGTTCTTCCTCGTCCCTCACGATCCTAGGTGGATAGGTTATCAGGTTGATGCTACGGTCAAGTGGATAGCTAATCCACTTCGCCGTACCCGGGAGCAGCCATGACTGTCGTATTCGTGCACGGAGTGCCGGAGACACCGACCATCTGGAATGACCTCCGGCAACGGATCGAGCAGCCCACCGTGGCCCTCCGCCTGCCCGGCTTCGGCAGCACCCGCCCGCCCCACGTGCGGGACAAGGAGACGTACGCGGCCTGGCTGGCCGACGAACTGCGCTCCGTTGAAGGGCCAGTTGATGTCGTCGGCCATGACTGGGGCGCCCACCTCGCGATGCGGGTCGTCTCCGCCTACGACGTGCCGGTACGCAGCTGGGTGTCCGACGTCGCCCACGGCTGGCACCCCGACTACCGGTGGCACGAGGCGGCCACCTACTGGCAGAAGAGCCCGCAGGGCGAGGAGTCGCTCGCCGGACTGCGCAAGTCACCCACGAGCAGCGGCCCCACCTTCGGCGACCTCCTTCGCCCACGGGGTCTGGGCGCCGACCTCGCGAAGGAGATCGACGAGGTCCACGACGAGGAGATGAGCGCCGCCATCCTGGCGCTCTACCGCTCGGCCTGGCCCAACTTCCACGCCGACTGGGGCAAGGACTTCGACCGCCCCGCCGCCGCCCGGGGACTGATACTGGCCCCGACCGGCGACCCCATGGCGCAGCCCGCGCAGGACCGGGACATGGCCGAACGGCTCGGGGCGCGGCTGACGGAACTGGACGGCCTCACCCACTACTGGATGCTCCAGGACCCCGGACGGGGAGCAGACGTGCTGCGCCGCTTCTGGGCGTCGCTCCCCGACTGAGGACCGCCCGCGCCCAAGGCCTACGCCCCGTAGAACCGCTCCTCCATCACGGCCCGCGCCCTGCGCGTGGTCCGCCGGTAGTCGTCGAGCATGTCCCCCACGTGCCCGGGGTCGTACCCCAAGTACCGTCCCACCGCCGCCAGTTCACGCCCATCCGAGGGGAACGTGTCGCCCGCCCGACCGCGCACCAGCATCACCGCGTTGCGCACCCGGGCGGCCAGCACCCACGCCTCGTCCAGGATCGCCGCGTCCTCGGTCGGGATCAGCTCCGCCGCGCAGGCCGCCGCGAGGGCCCGGCGGGTGCGGGTCGTGCGCAGGCCCGGTTCGGCCCAGCCGTGGGTCAGCTGCATGAGCTGGACGGTCCATTCGACGTCCGAGAGGCCGCCGCGGCCCAGTTTGGTGTGGAGGGTCGGGTCGGCGCCGCGCGGCATGCGTTCCGCCTCCATGCGGGCCTTCAGGCGGCGGATCTCGCGGACCGCGTCCTCGCCGAGGCCCTCCGCCGGATAGCGCAGCGGGTCCACAAGTTCGATGAAGGCACGCCCCAGCTCCGCGTCGCCCGCGACCGGTTCGGCCCGTAGCAGCGCCTGGGACTCCCAGACGAGGGACCAGCGGCGGTAGTAGGCCTCGTACGAGGCGAGAGTCCGCACCAGCGGGCCGCTCTTGCCCTCCGGACGCAGGTCCGTGTCTATCAGCAACGGCGGGTCGGCGCTCGGGAGTTGGAGGAGCCTGCGCATCTCCGAGACCACCTGGGCCGCCGCTTTCGCCGCCTCGTGGTCCCCGACGCCCTCGCGCGGCTCGTGGACGAAGAGGACGTCCGCGTCCGAGCCGTAGCCCAGTTCGTGGCCGCCGAAGCGGCCCATGCCGATCACCGCGAACCGCACCGGCAGCGTGTCGCCCCAGCCTTCGCGGACCACCGCGCGCAACGTGCCCGCGATCGTCACCGCCGTGAGGTCGGAGACCGCGTCGCCCACCCGGTCGAGGAGCGCGCCGGGGTCGGCCGCCGCGGGGCTCTCCTCCGTGCCGTACGAGCCGATGATGTCCGCCGCCGTCGTGCGGAACAGTTCGCGGCGGCGGACGCCTCGTGCCGCCGTCACCGCCTTCTCGGCGCCGTCCGCGCGGCCCACCGCTGCCAGGGTCTCCTGTTCCAGGTGGGCGTGGTCGCGCGGTTCGAGGCCTCGCAGGTCGCCGAGGAGGGCCACCGCTTCGGGGGCGCGCAGGAGGAGGTCGGGGGCCAGACGTCCGGCGGACAGGACGCGGGCCAGGTTCTCGGCCGCCGCGCCCTCGTCCCGCAGGAGCCTCAGATACCAGGGGGTCTTGCCGAGCGCGTCGGACACCTTGCGGAAGTTCAGGAGTCCCGCGTCGGGGTCCGCCGAGTCCGCGAACCAGCCGAGCAGTACGGGGAGCAGGGTGCGCTGGATCGCCGCCTTGCGCGTGACGCCCGAAGCCAGCGCCTCCAGGTGGCGCAGGGCGGCGGCGGGGTCGTGGTAGCCGAGGGCCACCAGGCGTGCGCGGGCCGCCTCCGTGCTCAACCGGGTCTCTACGGGCGCAAGTTGGGCAACGGCGTCCAGGAGCGGACGGTAGAAGAGCTTCTCGTGCAGGCGGCGTACGACCGAGGTGTGCCGCTTCCACGCACGGTTCAGCTCCGTGATCGGCTCCGTCCGCATGCCCAGGGAACGGCCGATGCGCCGCAGGTTCGCGTCGTCCTCGGGGATCAGGTGGGTGCGCCGCATCTTGAACAGCTGGATGCGGTGCTCCAGAGAACGCAGGAAGCGGTACGCGTCGTCGAGCTGCACCGCGTCCACGCGTCCCACGTAACCGCCGGCCGCGAGCGCCTCCAGGGCCACCAGGGTCGAGCCGCTGCGGATCGAGGTGTCACCGCGGCCGTGCACCAACTGCAGCAGCTGTACGGCGAATTCGACGTCCCGCAGACCACCCGGGCCCAGCTTCACCTCGCGGTCGACCTCGCCCGCCGGGATGTTCTCCACCACCCGGCGGCGCATCTTCTGCACGTCGGGCACGAAGTTGTCGCGCTCGGCCGCGTGCCAGACGAGGGGCGCGAGCGTGGCGACGTACTCCTCGCCGAGTGTCAGGTCCCCGGCGACCGGGCGGGCCTTGAGCAGCGCCTGGAACTCCCAGGTCTTGGCCCAGCGCTGGTAGTAGGCGAGGTGGCTGCTGAGGGTGCGCACCAGGGGGCCGTTGCGGCCCTCCGGGCGGAGGTTGGCGTCGACCGGCCAGATGGTGCCCTCGACCGTGGTCTCCGAGCAGATCCGCATCATGTGCGAGGCGAGCCGGGTGGCGGCCTGGACCGCCTCGCCCTCCTCGGCGCCCTCCACCGCCTCACCGACGAAGATGACGTCGACGTCCGACACGTAATTCAGCTCGTGGCCACCGCACTTGCCCATCGCGATGACCGCGAGCCTGCACTGCGCGGCGTCCGCCGGGGCCGCCGTCTCGGCCATGGTGAGCGCGGCGCGCAGGGTGGCCGTCGCGAGGTCCGCGAGCTCGGCCGCCGCCTCGGCGACGTCCGTCGTGCCGCAGACGTCACGTGCCGCTATGGCGAGCAGGCAGCGACGGTAGGAGACGCGGAGCAAGTCCGGGTCGGTGGCATCCTCGAGGCCGCGCTCGAACTCCTCGACGCCGGGGTGCAGGTCGGCCAGCTCGTACGTGGCCAGGGCCCGCCAGTCGCCGGGGTGCCGGGCCAGGTGGTCGGCCAGGGCCTCGGACGCGCCGAGCACGCCGAGCAGCCGGTCACGCAGCGGCTTGGCGCTGACCAGGGTGTCGAGCAGCTCCCGGCGGCTGGTGTCGTCGGGCTGGCCCTCGACCAGACGCAGGAGGCCGAGAAGGGCCAGGTCCGGGTCGGCGGCGGCGCTCAGGGCATCAAGGAGCACCGGATCGGTGCGCACCGAGGACAGCTCGGGAGCGTCGAGCAGCCGCTCGGCGGCGGACGGATCAGTGAAACCATGCCGCAGCAGCCGCGTGAACGTACTGCTTCTGCGCCCTTGCGGCACCGTCATCCTCGCGCCTCCGTTCGATCACTCCTGGCTCGAGCCTACGGCCTGACCGATGAGTTCTGCCCGCGTGCGCGGTCCGTCCTTGGACGGGAGCACCACTGTCGACGCCTGGAGGCGGGCCATGCCGAGCAAGGAACCTCGCACAGAACTGGATGCCCGGTACAGCAGTGCGGGAGCCGTCGCGACTCCGTGGACCGACGCGCTGCGGCAGCTCAAGGGTGCCGAGCTCTTCTGGATCTCGACCGTACGCCCCGACGGCCGTCCGCACGTCACACCGCTGCCCGCGGTCTGGCTGGACGGCGCGCTGCACTTCTGCACGGGACCCGAGGAGCGCAAGGCACGGAACGTGGCGGCCAACCCCGAGACCGTGCTGACCACGGGCGTCAACCTCTGGGACAAGGGCTACGACCTGGTCGTCGAGGGCGCCGCGGTCCGGATCACCGACGAGGACAGGCTGCGGCGCCTGGCGGTGGCGTGGGAGGAGAAGTACGGCAGCTTCTGGCACTACGAGGTGCGGGACGGCTGCTTCCACCACGGCCCCGGCCACGCGTACGTCTTCGAGGTGGCCCCCCGCACCGCCTTCGGCTTCGGCAAGGGCGAACCGTTCAGCCAGACGCGGTGGCGCTTCGTATGAGGGCGTGCGGGCGTGCGGGCGTGCGGGCGTGCGGGGAACCCGGAGCGGACGCCGCCGTTCACACTGACAGGGGCCCGGCGCCCTGATGTACTCGGCCCCATGGAATACACACTTGAGGTGATCCCGCTCCCCGTCAGCGACGTCGACCGGGCGAAGGATTTCTACCGGGACAAGCTCGGCTTCCACGTCGACATCGACCAGGAGGTCATGCCGGGCATGCGCATCGTCCAGCTGACCCCGCCGGGCTCCGGCTGTTCCATCGCCCTCACCGACACCCTCTGGGACACGATGGTGGAAGGCCCCACCCCGGCCCCCGGTTCCTACCAGGGCCTCCAGCTCTGCGTCGCCGACGCGAAGGCCGCGCACGCCGAGCTGACCGCGCGGGGCCTGGAGATCTCGGAGCCGGTGGCGCACGCACCGCAGGACGGCGGCACGTTCATGTACTTCAAGGACCCGGACGGCAATGGGTGGGCGATCCAGGAGTACCGGGTACGGGCGACGACTCCGCTGCGCGAGGCGATCGTCGGCGCGCCGTAGGGGCGCGGGGCCGTATCGACCAGTGGCTCCGCCGCGGGGCGCGCTCAGCCGACGAAAAGCTGCGGACGTGTCGGCCGGATGGCCCGGGGGACGCGTCCGCGGCTCATGGGCGGGCCGCCCCTCGGCGCCACCGGCTCATTCCGTTCTCAGCTCGCGGCTCCCGGCCCGGTTCTTCGCGATGTTCCGTGTCTTCCTGGTGCGGGCCGACTCGGCGACCACGGCGAGTACCGCCGGTGACCTCGACCAGTCGGCGAGGTGGCGCTGCATCCAGTCCGTGACCTCCGCCAGCTCGGCCGGTGTCGGTACATGGCCGTCCTTGACGGACAGGAAGAACAGCCAGTCGTCGATGCGGCGGCGGATGAACTCGCGGTACCCCTCCACCGGGAGCTGGTCGATCTCCGGCAGTAGTTCCGCCGACCACTGCCGGTACTCGGCAGGACCGGTCACCTTCCACGCGATCTCGTCCACGAGGGCGACCACCGCCGTCTTGGACCCCATTTCGTTGGGGTCGCGCAGGATCGTGGCCACGATCGCGCGGTCTCGGTCACGGCTCCGCGAGGAAGCGATCACCGAGACGACGCGTAGGTACGCGGACGTTCGGGAGTGGTCGTCCGCGACGGCTTCGTCGACGTCCACGTCGATGATGCCGGCCTCCGCCAGCAACTCGGCCACATCAGAGTGCAATGTCATCGCTTCATCCCTACTTGCAGCCCTTCGCGGCGTCCTTCTCGGCCTTGATCCGATCTGCTTCCTGCATATCCCGCTGATTTCGCCAGCCGAGCTTCCTGACGGCGGTCCTGATCTGCGGCTTGAAATGCTCCACCGCTTGCCGCTGTGCGCGCGAGAGCTCTGGTTGGTTTTTGAGGGGTGTGCCGTTCTGCCCGATTCTCACCTCGCGGCCCCCGCCACCGGTGACATGAGCGTGCGCCGGCCAGTCGACGTCGTACTCGTGCACGACGATCTGCACGCCGTGCTTGCCGACGTCGAGGAGGGAAAGGCCGAGAGGGTCGATCCACATGAACGGGTTGGGAACGTAATTGTGCGGCGTGAAGCCACCGGCGAGACCGATCGGGTCCGGGGTGAGGTAGCGGGCGGTTTCGGGGTCGTAGTGCCGGAAGTAGTTGTAGTGCAGCCCCGTCTCGGGGTCGTAGTACTGGCCGGGGAAACGCAGTGGTGTGTAGGCGGTGGCGCCCCGGTTCCAGACCGTGGTGCCCCAGAGGGTGGTTCTGGTGCGCCAGGCGATGTCGCCATGTTCGTCGAGGAGTTCCGTCGGGGTGCCGACGAGGTCGGTGACGATGGCGTAGAAACGGGCGTCCACTTCTTCGTCGGTGAGGTGTTTGCGCTCTGTCTGGGCCAGGGGGAGCAGGCCGTCATGGTCCCAGGTGAGGCTTACTGATTCCGGTGCGCCCGGGGTGTGGCTCGTCTGTTCGCAGAGGGTCATGTCGTCCCAGGTGAAGTCGGTCTGTTCTGCCACCCCCTGCTCCGTCATGCGCTGTTTGGATATTCGGCGGCCCAGGGGGTCGTAGAGGTAGCGCCACCTTGTGCCGTCGGGGGTCACCACGGATATGAGGCGGTCTTCCGCGTCCCATTCGTAGTGCCAGGTGTCGGGCTTGCGGGACAGGCGGGTCTTCTGGCGCAGGGTGGTGCGGCCTGCCGCGTCGTATTCGTAGCGGACGTTCCCTGCTGCGGTGATCCGGGTGCCGGTGTACGCGCGGGGGCCTGTTGCCGCTTGGCCCGGCATGCGGGCCGGCCAGGAGGCGTTGGTCTGGTTGCCCGCCTCGTCGTAGGCGTAGGTCTCCGTCCAGCCTGCCGCGTGGACCGCTGTGACTCGGCCTGCCGCGTCCAGGTCGAAGCGTCGCGTGCCGCCCAGTTGGTCCTCCATGCCGGTCAGATGGTCGTCCGCACGGTAGGTGTACGCACGGTGCTGGATACGTGTGTGGGCCGGGCCCATCAGTTCCTGTTTCGACAGGCGGCCCGCGACGTCGTACACGTTCGTCAGTGTCAGGGTCTCGCCGACCGTGCGGGTGAGTTCCCGGCCCGCCCCGTCGTGCGTGAACGCCAGCCTTTTCCCGGACGTGGTCAGTTCGGTGCGATGGCCTGCCGCGTCGTACGTCCAGGTGCTCGTCGCGCCGGACGGTGTGGTGCGGCCGGTGCGGCGGCCCAGCGCGTCGTAGGTGTGGGTCAGGGTGCGGCCGTTGACCGTTTCCGAGATCAGGCGGCCCGATCTGTCCCTCTCCAGGGTCAGTGTCACGTCCGGGCTCACCGCCTCGGTGAGGCTGTCTGTCGCGTCGTAGGCGTAGTGCGTGATCGCGGAGCCTGCCACGTTCTGCGTGACCGTCCGGCCCAGCACGTCCCGTTCGAAGGTGATCTCGTCGCCCATGGCCGTCGTACGGGTCGCCAACTGGCCCGCCGCGTCGTAGGTGTACGTCAGTGTGCGGTCGTCGAAGTCCGTCTCCGCCACCAGGCGGCCTGCCGGGTCGTACTCGTAACTCCAGGTCAAGCCCTGCGGGTTGGTGACCTTTCGGAGCTGGAGCTGAGTGTCGTGGACGAACTCGTAGCGGGCGCCGTCGGGGTCCGTGCGGGCGGCGATCAGGTCGAAGTGCGTGTACTCGTGTGTCGTGGTCGCGCCCATCGCGTCCGTGTGCGAGACGCAGTTGCCCTCGCCGTCGTACGTCCACGACTCCGACGAACCGTCCGCCTCCGTGCGCCGCGCCGGCTTGCCCTCCACCGTCCACTCAAGTCGCGTGGTCGCGCCCATCGGGTCCGTGATCGTGTGCGCGCGGCCGAAAGCGTCGAGGTCGTAGCGGGTTACCGCGCCCAGCGGGTCCCTGACTTCCAGCGGCAGGCCCGCCGCGTTGCAGCGCAGCTCGGTGATGTGGCAGAGGGGGTCCGTGATGGTGGACACGGCTCCGGTGGCGTCATGGGAGAAGTGGTGCGTCATGCCGTCGGGGGCGGTCACGCCGGTGCGGTTGCCGTGCTCGTCCCAGGTCTGGCGCTGGACGGCGCCGTCCGGGCCGACGATCTCGACCATCAGGTTGAGGTCGTTGTACACCGCACTGGCGCACGTGCCGTCCGGAGCACGTGTCGCGGTCAGATTGCCGTGCTCGTCCCAGGTGTTCTCGGTGCGGCGCCCCAGTGCGTCGGTGCGGGCGAGCAGGTTGTTCCAGCTGTCCCACTCGGTGTGGACGGTGCCGCCCAGGGGGTCCGTCTCGGACAGGAGCTGGCGGAGGTCGTTGTAGCGGTAGACGGTGGTCTGGCCGAGGGCGTCGGTGTAGCGGGTCTCCTGCTCATCGGGGCGGTACTCGATGGTGCAGGCCAGGTGATCGGCGGTGCTCTCGCCACGGACGCAGCGGTCTTCGCCGTCGTAGGTGAAGCGGTACCAGGAGTCGTTGCTGTCGGTCCAGGACGTGATGCGGGCCCGGTCGTCGTAGTCCAGACGCATCCTCGGCCCGGCCGAGTTGTGGACCTCGGCCAGATTGCCGACCTCGTCGTAGCCGTACGCGGCCACCAGCGTGCTGCCGGGGGTGTCAGGGGTGCTGTTGCCGGGGGCGAGTAGACGCAGCGCGGTGATGCGGTCGTCGTCGGTCTCCACCTTCAGGTGGTAGCCGCCGGTGTGGCGTACCGCCGTGGGCGTGCCGGTGGGGTCGCGGTCGATGTCGATGCGGTTGCCGTTGCGGTCGGTGATGGCTCGCAGCGGCAGGGTTTCGTGCCGTTCTCCGGCAGGGGGGTTCGTCCGGTCCCCGGCAGTGGGCTTCTTGTCCACCAAGTCCGCCGCGTCGGGTGCGACCGGGAGGAAGTGGCGGACGCGGCCGGTGTGCGGGTCGGTGGCCGTGACCGTGCCCGCGTCGTCGATGCTCAGCGGCCAGCGGGGACCGTGGGCGGGCAGCACCGGCTCGCCGCCGGGTTCGGGGTGGGGGTAGGAAAGGAGCTGGCCGTCCTCGGTGACGTAGATCAGACCTTCGTCGTCGATCTCGACCCGCTCGTCCAGCGTCGAGGCCCACGAGTCGCCGTACCAGTGACCCCAGCCGTACGTGGACAGGTGCGTGCGCTCGAGGACGAGTGGCAGCAGGCCCGGCAGGGCGATGTCGGTCTGCTCCATGAGCATTTCGCCGGAGACCATGTCGATGGGGTCGCCGTTCTTGCAACGTCCCTTGGCGGGCTTGCCCTTGGCGACGACGTCGTCGGCGCCCTTGCGCAGCCCGCCCTTAAGACCCTTGCCAAGACCCTTGAGCCCGGCCTTGAGGCCCTTCATGCCCTTGGCGAGGCCGCGTAGGGAGGTGAGGCCCTTCATGCCGGGGATGCAGTCCAGGGCGGCGAAGGCCACGTCGAGAAGGCCTGCTTCCCCCTTGGCGTATTTGTTGAGGGTGTCGGCCAGGACCACCAGGGCGGCGACGAGGACGATGGCGGCGAGGATGGGTCCGCCGATGATCATGGCGATGACGCCCAGTACGGCGACGACGACTTTGCAGACGGCGACGATGGTGTCCCAGTTGTCGGTGACCCAGTCGCCGACCTCCTCCCACCACTTGCGGTTCTTGATACCCGCGTCGGAGGCGTCCTCCAGCTTCTTCTTCGCCGTGCCCGCGGCGTCCTCGCGCATCTTGCGCGCGTCCTCGGCCATCTTCTTCGCCGCGTCCAGGTTGTTCTGCGCGGCGGTGACGTCCGACTTGGCGTCGCTCTGGGCCTTCTCGGCGGAGGTCGCGTTGCGGGTGGCGGCCTTGACCTTGTCGGGGTCGGGCTTAGGCACGTCCTTGTCTTTGGACCCGCCGTCGTCCTTGTACTTGTCGGCTTCCTTGCCCGCCTTGTCCACCCAGGAATCCGCCGAGGTGAGACGCGTCTGGGCGGAGGACAGGCTGCCCTGGGCCTCGCGGGCCTTGACCAGGGCCTTGTCGGCCAGGGCCTGGGAGCGTTCCAGCTCCGGCCAGTACGCGGACAGCGCGTCGCCGGCCATCTCGTAGCTCTTCTTGAGCTTCTTCAGCTTGCCCGGCGCGTCCTCGAACTCCGCCGTGAACGACTCGGCGGTCTTGCCCGCCCAGGTCAGGATCGCGTCCTCACCCGCCATCCCCTTGATGTCACGCAACACCTTGGAGACGTCGTCGGCGAAATCGTGCAGATTCTTCGCCAGGTTGCGCACCCGGTCCGGGTCCCCGGGCGTCGGATCCTTGTCCAAGTCCAGGACATGCCAATCCGCCGGACGATTCCCCGCCATGCCCCAACCCCCGTCACGCGTTCCCCACAAGCCACCCTGTGCGGGGTGCAAAGTTACTAGGTTCGCTGGTGGGGAGGGGATGCGGAGGCTGATCGGTTACCAGATGCGGACGTTGGCGCCCCGATTCGGCGCCTACGGCCCCAGAGGCCCAAGACCCCACCCAACGCTTTGGGGCCGCCGGAGTAGAACCGGCGGCCCCAAAGGCTTGATGCGGTGAGAAACCGACCTGACCTGCGTCTACAGCACCGGCAGGTTCTTCCGCAGCTCGAAGGCCGTGACCTCCGAGCGGTACTCCTCCCACTCCTGCTTCTTGTTGCGCAGGAAGAAGTCGTACACGTGCTCACCCAGGGTCTCGGCCACGAGTTCGCTGCGCTCCATCAGCGCGATCGCCTCGCCCAGGTTCTGCGGGAGCGGCTCGATGCCCATCGCGCGGCGTTCCGCGTCGCTCAGGGCCCATACGTCGTCGTCGGCGCCCGGCGGGAGTTCGTAGCCCTCCTCGATGCCCTTGAGGCCGGCGGCGAGCAGGACCGCGTACGTCAGGTAGGGGTTCGCGCCCGAGTCGATCGAGCGGACCTCCACGCGCGCCGAGCCCGTCTTGCCGGGCTTGTACATCGGGACGCGGATCAGCGCGGAGCGGTTGTTGTGGCCCCAGCAGATGTACGAGGGGGCTTCGCCGCCCGCGCCCGCCGTGCGCTCCGAGCCTCCCCAGATGCGCTTGTAGGAGTTCACCCACTGGTTGGTGACCGCGGAGATCTCGGCGGCGTGCTTCAGGAGGCCCGCGATGAAGGAGCGGCCCACCTTGGAGAGCTGGTACTCGGAGCCGGACTCGTAGAACGCGTTGCGGTCGCCCTCGAAGAGGGAGAGGTGCGTGTGCATGCCCGAGCCCGGGTGCTCGGAGAACGGCTTCGGCATGAAGGTCGCATTGACCCCCTGCTCCAGGGCGACCTGCTTCATGACCAGGCGGAACGTCATGATGTTGTCAGCTGTGGAGAGCGCGTCCGCGTAACGCAGATCGATCTCCTGCTGGCCCGGCGCGCCCTCGTGGTGGCTGAACTCGACCGAGATGCCCATGGATTCGAGTATCGTGATCGCCTGGCGGCGGAAGTCCATCCCGACGTTCTGCGGGGTGTGGTCGAAGTAGCCGGAGTTGTCGGCGGGGGTGGGCCGCGACCCGTCGAGGGGCTTGTCCTTCAGGAGGAAGAACTCGATCTCGGGGTGGGTGTAGAAGGTGAACCCGAGGTCGGAGGTCTTCGCGAGGGCCCGCTTGAGCACGTAGCGCGGGTCCGCGAAGGACGGGGAGCCGTCCGGCATGAGGATGTCGCAGAACATACGGGCGGTGCCGGGGGCCTCCGCGCGCCAGGGCAGGACCTGGAACGTCGACGGGTCCGGCTTGGCGATCATGTCCGACTCGTACACCCGGGCGAATCCCTCGATCGCCGAGCCGTCGAAGCCGATGCCCTCGTCGAAGGCCTGCTCCAGCTCGGCGGGAGCCACCGCGACCGATTTCAGGAAGCCGAGAACATCCGTGAACCACAGGCGTACGAACCGGATGTCGCGCTCCTCCAGAGTCCGGAGCACGAATTCCTGCTGCTTGTCCATCTTCCGCTTCCACCCATCCTTGCTGGTCAGGCCGCCTGTGTCCGTGCCGTTCTCACACCTCAGGACACATCGGGGCACTCGAGCATCCCACCACACGGTTTCAGGCGCGTTGCGGGCCATGTGCCGCCCTGTGCCCATAGTGCCTGCTGATCGGCGCGCCCGTAACAGCGGGCGGCCCGGACTGCCCCTACAGCCCGCCGGGCTCGCCCATTACGATCAGCGAACCGCTCCACCATGTTCCGCACGTTCCGCATGAGCCGCATGTTCCGCCACGCGCGTCCCGCCCTTTCCGTCGTTTCCGCCGAAGGACACATCATGGGTTCCGCCAAGAACACGAGCACCGCAGCCCGCAAAGCCCGAATAGAGGAGATGCGCAAGGCCGAGCGCGCACGTGATCGCCGTGGCCGCGTCATCACGATCACTCTGAGCGCGGTGGTGGTCGCCGCGCTCGCCGTGGGCGGTGTCGTCCTCTTCCAGAAGGCCGATGATTCCGACACGGCGGCCTCCGACGGGAAGTCCGCGCCGACGTTCAAGACGACCGCGGACGGCGAGAAGGTCTGGGACGCGAAGAAGCTGGGCCGCACCCACGTCACCAAGGACGTCAGCTACGCGATGACCCCGCCGGTGGGCGGCGACCACGACCAGGTCTGGATGAACTGCAACGGCGACGTCTACAAGGACGAGCTCCCCGAGCGCAACGCCGTGCACTCCCTGGAGCACGGCGCTGTCTGGGTGACGTACAACGACAAGGCGAAGGCCGCAGACCTGAAGAAGCTGGAGCAGAAGGTCAAGCAGACGCCTTACTCCCTGATGAGTCCGGTCAAGGACCAGAAGGACCCGGTCATGCTGTCGGCCTGGGGCCACCAGCGCACGGTGACCGGCGCGGCGGATCCGAAGGTCGGCTCCTTCTTCTCCACCTACGTACAGGGGAAGCAGACCCCCGAGCCGGGGGCCGCCTGCACGGGTGGCAAGGCCAAGTGAGGCGGCGCACCCGCTGGGCCGTGGGGGCCGCCGCGGCGGTGCTCGTGGCCGGCGGCGGGATCACGGTCGCCGTAGCCTCCTCGCACGGCTCGTCCGGCACGTCCGCCCCGTCCACGGAGTCCGCCGACGCGGGCTTCGCCCGGGACATGGCGACGCATCACCAGCAGGCCGTGGAGATGTCGTACATCGTGCGCGACCGCACGAAGGACGAGGAGATCCGGCGCCTCGCGTACGACATCGCCCAGACGCAGGCGAACCAGCGGGGCATGCTGCTCGGCTGGCTCGATCTGTGGGAGCTGCCGAAGGTGCCCCAGGGCGCTCCGATGGAGTGGATGGGGATGGGAGACATGCCGCCGGGCGAGGACGGTGCCCTGATGCCCGGGATGGCGACCAATACCGAGCTCAAGGGCCTCGGCAAGCTGAGTGGGCGGGCCGCCGAGGTGCGGTATCTCCAGCTGATGACCAGGCACCACAAGGGCGGGATCCACATGGCCGAGGGGTGCGTGGACCGGTGCGAGGTGGGGGTCGAACTCCGGCTCGCGCAGGGGATGGTGGACTCGCAGGAGTCGGAGATCGAGCTGATGGCGGATCTGCTGAAGGCGCGGGGCGCGAAGCCGTGACCTTCCCCGGTCGCCGGACGGACTGAAATGTCCAGCCCGTCCGGCGTCCGGCCTGTCCGACGTCCAGCCCGTCCGACGTCCGGCCCGTCCGGCATCCAGCCCGTCCGGCATCCGGCCCGTCCGACGTCCAGCCCGTTCGGCGTCCAGCCCGTTCGGCGTCCAGCCCGTTCGGCATCCAGCCCGTTCGGCATCCGGTCTGACCTGCTTCCCCCCTCAAGCCTGCTTCCCCCCTCAAGCCATCCGCGACAGGTCCTCCCTCAGCAACCGCCCCCGCAGCTCCTCCCCCCGCACGAACCGCTCGACCTCCCCCACCGCGTACTCCCCGAGCCTGCGCACCTCGCTCCCCTGCGCCCCGGCGACATGCGGGGTGACAAGTACGTTCGGCAGCACCAGCAAGGGATGGCCCGCAGGCAGCGGCTCGGGGTCCGTCACATCCAGGAAAGCGTCGAGGCGCCCCGACGCGCACTCCCTGGCCAGCGCCTCCGTGTCGACCAGTGAGCCCCGTGCCGTGTTGATGACGGTGCCGCCGTCCGGGATCAGCTTCAGCATCTCCTCGCTCACCATGCCCAGCGTCTGGGGAAGTTGGGGCGCGTGGACGCTGACGATCGAGCTCCTTCGGCACAGCTCCGGGAGATCGACGAGCTCCACGCCGAGCCCGGCCGCCTTCTCCCGCGTGACGTACGGATCGGTGAGCAGCACCCGCCAACCCGCGTCGGAGGCACGCAGTGCCGCGATGACACCGCGGCCGATGCGGGACGCACCGATGACGCCGATGGTGCGGGCGTCCGCGCCGGTCCGCTCCGTGAAGGGCGGCCACCCGGCGGAGTAGCCCGCCGCGGTCGAAAGCGCGCCCTTCGAGGCGAAAGTGATCGCGGCGAGCGTGTAGGCCACGACGGGCCCCGCGTTCGCGTCGGCCGCCGACGAGACCACCACGCCCCGGTCCCACAGCGCGTCGGTCACCACGGGTTTCACCGACCCCGCCGCATGCACGAGGGCCCGCAGCCGAGGCGCGTGCGCCAGGACCTCGGCTGTGACCGGCGGGCAGTTCCAGCCCGTGACCAGGATCTCCGCGTCGGCGAGCACAGCCCGCGCGTCGACTCCGGTGAGCGACCCGGCGAGCAGGGCGGGCGCCAACTCCACGCTACGGGAGAGCCGTTCGCGGATGTCGGGGGCGAACACCCGCTCCGCCACGTCCGCGCTCATGGCGAGTGCGGTGATCGCCGGTCTGGCCGCCGGACCGGCCGTCGAACCGGCCGTCGAATCGGCCGTCGAATCGGCCGCCGGGCTGATCACCGGACTGATCGGTGGAGCCTTCAACTCTGCCTGGTCTGCCACGCGTGACCATCCCTCGTAGTAACCGGTTACTCATCAGCGCCTGGAGGCTAGGCCGAAGTCAGGACCGTGGTCAAGAGATCACGGGGTCAAGGGGGTTGACCAGGCTTAGTAACCGCTTTAGATTCCGGTCACCTTGTTCCGACGACGGAGGGGCTGCCGTGTCAGCGGTGATGAAGGACCGGACGGAAACCGAGGCGGTGAAGCCGCCCGGCAAGCGCAGTAACAGGCCAAATGGCAACAAAATCAGGCGTGATGAGCGATGGAAACGGTTTCGCTCCTCGCGAGTCCTGCTGCTGCTCATGGTGCCGGGAGTCGCGTACTTCCTGGTGTTCCACTACGGCGCGTTCATCGGGAACGCCGTCGCCTTCAAGGAGTACGTCCCCTTCGACGGCCTCTGGGCCAGCCCCTGGGTCGGCTTCGAGAACTTCGACCGGATGTTCGGCGACCCGGACTTCTGGCACGCGACCTGGAACACGCTCTTCCTCGCGGTGCTCCAACTGGTCTTCTTCTTCCCGGTCCCGCTCGGCCTCGCCCTGCTCCTGCACAGCCTGACCTCGGACCTGACGCGGCGCTTCGTGCAGTCGGTGGTCTATCTGCCGCACTTCCTGTCGTGGGTGATCGTCGTCGCCCTGTTCCAGCAGGTACTCGCCGACACCGGCCTGCTCAACTCCGTGCTCGGGCAGGCGGGTCTGCACTCCGTCGACATCATCGGCAACCCGGACGCGTACCCCGCGCTCGTCGTCGCACAGGTCGTCTGGAAGGACGCGGGCTGGGGCACGATCATCTTCCTCGCCGCGCTGATGCAGGTGGACGAGCAGCAGTACGAGGCCGCCGCCATCGACGGTGCGGGCCCCTGGCGCCGCTTCTGGCACGTGACGCTGCCGTCCATCCGGCCGGTCGTCATCCTGCTGCTGATCATGCGGCTCGGCGACATCCTCTCCGTCGGCTTCGAGCAGATGCTGCTGCAACGGCAGTCGGTGGGGCCCGAGGCGGGTGAGGTGCTCGACACCTTCGTCTTCTGGCAGGGCATCGTCGGCGGCGACACCGGATACGCCGCGGCGGCGGGCCTGTTCAAGGGCGTGGTCGGCGCGATTCTCGTCTTCGCGGCCAACAAGGTCGCCCATCGCCTCGGCGAGCAGGGGGTTTACAAGTGAGCACGAAAACCGCCGAGGCACGCCCCGCGCGCCCCATACGCACCGCACGCACCGCACGCACCGCACGCCCGGCGCGTCCCGCCCGTCCCGCCCGCCCATCCTGGATGGAGAAGCCGAAGCCGGTCACCCAGGTGGCCAAGGCCCTGGCGATCGTCACCATCCTGGTCATGGTCTTCGTGCCGTTCCTGGTCATCGTCTCGACGTCGTTCGCCTCGAACCGCGAGGTCATCGCCAACGGCGGCTGGGTCCTGTGGCCCACGCACCCGACCCTGCGCGCCTACGAGCAGGTCTTCGAGGGCGGCGTCGTCACCAAGGCGCTGGGGGTCAGCGCCGCCGTCACGATCATCGGCACCCTCGCCTCGCTGGCGTGCACGACGTTCCTCGCGTACGCGCTGAGCCGCCCCAAGGTCTACGGCGGAAAGCCGATCCTTCTGGTCGTCCTCTTCACGTTCCTCTTCCCGCCCGGCATGATCCCGGCGTTCCTGCTGGTCAAGGGCATGGGAATGCTGGAGAGCTATAGCTCTCTGATCGTGCCCCTCCTCATCAACGTCTTCAATCTGGTCGTCCTGCGCGGCTTCTTCCAGGGCGTGCCCGAGGAGTTGTACGAGGCGGCGCGGCTCGACGGCGCGAACGACTGGCAGATCCTGTGGCGGGTCGTGCTCCCGCTCTCGAAGGCGGCCCTCGCGGTGGTCGGCCTCTTCTACGCGGTGAGCTACTGGAACGCCTGGTTCCATGCCTCGATCTATCTGGAGTCCGACCACTGGCCGCTCCAGCAGGTCCTGCGTACGTACGTCATGGGCGGCTCGCAGATCGCGGACACCGGACTGAGCGACGCGTCGAACGTCTCGGCCCCGCAGACGATGCAGATGGCCGTCCTGGTGATCGCCACCGTGCCGATCCTGATCGTCTACCCCTTCCTCCAGAAGTACTTCACCAAGGGCGTGCTCACCGGCGCCATCAAGAGCTGAGCCACCCCTCTCAAGACTCCGCATGTCCGAGCATGTCCGAAAGGTTGACACTGTGTCCGGTTCCTCGATGTCGCGCCGTACGCTGCTGCGCTCCATAGCCGTCGGCGGGGCCGCGGTCGCGGCCCCCTCCCTGCTCACCGCCTGCTCCACGGATTCGAGCGGCGGCGGTTCGGTCAGCAACGCGAACAAGAAGGCGACGCCCTGGCCGACGTATACGCCCGCCAAGGGCCCGAAGCCGGACCTCGCGCCCAGCGCCGAGGGCGTACAGCCGGGCTTCACCAAGTACCCCGAGAAGCTGGTCACCGCGACGGCCGAGAAGCCGGGCAACGGCAAGCAGAAGATCAAGGTCATGACCATCACCTACGGCACCCCGCCGAAGCCGGTCGGATCGAACAAGTTCTGGCAGGCGATGAACGAGGCCCTGGGTGTCGAGGTCGAGTTCTCGGTCGTGCCGGACGCGGACTTCCGCTCCAAGATGTCCACCCTGATGTCCGGTGACGACCTGCCCGACATGATCAACTTCGGTGGCGGCTACGTCCTGCCGCGGGAGTCGCAGTTCGTGAAGTCGCGGTGCGCGGACCTCTCGGAGCACCTGTCGGGCGACGCGGTGAACGACTACCCGAACCTCGCCAACATCCCCACGTACGCGTGGGAGGGCATGGGCCGCGTCTCCGGTGGCATCTACGGCCTTCCGGTCGAGCGCGCCAAGGTGCAGGGCGCGATGTTCATCAACCGCGAGGCCTTCCACAAGGCGGGCTACAAGCCGGGCATGTCGGCGGCCGACTTCCAGACGATGGCCCGGGATGCCTCGCAGAACAAGAAGTACGCGCTCGGCGCCTCCTCGGTCGGCTTCTTCGGCTACCTCTACCACGCGATGTGGCACGGGGCGCCGAACCAGTGGCAGATCAAGAACGGCAAGGTCGCCGACATGTACGGGACCGACGAGTTCAAGGCCGCCCTTGAGTACATGTCCAAGATGCGCAAGGCGGGCTCGTACAACTCCGACGCCACCTCGATCTCCCAGGTCGACCTCAAGACCCAGTTCCAGAACGGCACGGTCCGCTCGATGACGGACGGCTGGGGCGCGGTCATCTCCAACGCGCAGGGCATCAAGGACGAGTTCAGCCTCGACGCCGCCGTGCCGTACGTCGTCGACGGCGCGACGCCCGTCTACCAGCAGAACCGCGGCTGTTTCGGCTACACCGTCATCAAGAAGGCCTCCAAGGACCGCGTCAAGCTGATGCTGCGGGTCCTGGACTGGCTGGCGTCGCCGTTCGGCTCCAAGGAGTACGAGCTGATGCACTCGGGCGTCGAGGGCACACACTTCGAGTACGACAAGAACGGCGACCCGATCGCCAACTCCCTTGGCCTGGTGGAGAACAGGACGAACCTCCCGTTCGCCTACCTCATGGACGCACCGCAGCCGCTGTACTTCCCCGGCTTCGCCGATCTCACCGAGCGGCTGCACACATGGGAGAAGGCGGTGGTGCCGCAGCTCGTGCGCGACGACCACTGGGGTCTGATGTCGGACACGTACAACCGGCAGGGCGCGTCCATGCAGCAGGTCATCGAGGACGGCGTCACGGCGATCGTCTCGGGCCGCAAGAAGCTGTCCGACTGGGAGGCCGTCTACCAGAAGTGGGAGACGCAGGGCGGCGCGAAGGCTCGCGAGGAGTTCGCGAAGGAGTACGAAGCGGCGCACTGATTCCGGGCGGGCGCGTGATGCGTGCGGGCGCGGGATGATGGTCCGGGGGCGGGCTGCCGTGGGGGGGCAACCCGGCTCCGGATTCTGCTACTTGACGGCGTGAGGACTTGAGGACTTGAGGAGACACAGTGGGTGAGCGGGTCACCATTCGCGATGTGGCGGCGCGGGCGGGCGTCTCGGTCGCGACCGTCTCGCGGGTCCTCGCGGGCAACTACCCGACGTCCACGGCGTCGCGCGCGAAGGTGCTGCGGGCCGTCAAGGACCTCGACTACGTCGCCAACGCGCACGCGCGTGCCCTGGCGGGCGCGGGCCGCAAGACGATCGCGGTGCTCATGTTCGAGCTGGTGAGCTCCTTCTACGCCCATGTCGCGCAGGGTGTGGAGATGGAGGCCGCCCAGCGGGGCAGGCTCACGCTTGTCGCGTCGACGGGCAGTGATCCGGCCCGTGAGCTGGCCCTGGTGCAGATGATGCGCGAACAGGCAGCCGAGGCGGTGGTGCTCGTGGGCGGTGTCATCGAGGACGACGAGTACCGCGAGCGGATGGCGCGGTACGCGGAGGCGCTCGCGGCGGCGGGCTCCCGGCTGATCCTGTGCGGACGTCCGGCGCCGGCACCGGACGTCCCCGCGCTGGTCGTCGAGTACGACAACGAGGCGGGCGCGTACGCGATCACGAGCCACCTGCTCGGCGCGGGCCACCGCAAGATAGCCCTGATCGGCTACCAGCCCGGACACACCACGGGCGACGCCCGGGTCGCCGGTTACCTGCGCGCCCTGGCCGACCACGGGGTGCCGCGCGAGGAGGCGATCCTGCACGGCATCGGCTTCGGGCAGAACCACGGGTACGAGGCGATCATGGACCTCCTCAAGAAGGCGGACGGCCGGCCGGACTTCACGGCGGTCTTCGCGGGCGACGACCGGGTGGCCGCGGCCACGATGATCGCGCTGCGGGAGTACGGGCTCCGGGTGCCGGAGGACGTCTCGGTGGTCGGCTACAACGACGACCCGGTGGCCTCGGACATCACTCCCCGCCTCACGACCGTGCACATCCCCGCGGAGGAAATGGGCCGAACGGCGGTCCGCCTCGCGCTGGCGGGCGCGCCTCGCTCCGGCCAGGAGAGGCACCTGCTGGGCACGCACATCGTGATCCGGGAGAGCGTACGGGGGCTCCGGGGGAGCCGGGGCCGCCGGGAGGACGGGGCTTCTTAGTGGCCCCGGGGGGCGTCCGCGGGGCGCCACCTCAATGCACCGCCCCGCGGCGGAGAGTCCGCGCCCGCCCGATCGGTTGACGCCGGGTAATCGGGTGGGCGTGTGGGGGAAGATCCGCAAGATCCGCCCGCGGAGTGGTGGCCCAGGGGTCCCGGGCAGCGAACGTTCCGGGGGGGGGAGAGTCATCGCGGGGGCGGTGGCTCAGGGGCGGTGACTCAGGGGCGGTGGCTCAGGGGCGGTGACTCAGGGGCGGTGGCCCCTACCGCGGTGTGGCCAGCACCGCCTCCGCCACGCGTCCCGGGGCGTCCCGCATCAGCAGGTGGCCCGATGGGGCCGCGACGCGGAAGTCCGCGTCGAGCGAGGCGGCCAGGGCTCGCTGGCGGTCGAGCCATCTCGTCCCACTCCCCGAGTACGCGGCGAGCACCGTCACCGGAAGGCGCCCGGTGAGGGGCAACTCGCCGCGGAGGGCGGAAAGTTCGGCCGCCATGTCGCCGTACGTCGCGTACTCCAGGAGCGACCCCCGCCACACGCGACTCGCCCCGTAGACCCGCCTCACCGCGTCCGCCGACGCCAAGTCACCCGCCAAGTCACCCCGCACCGCCACCCTCCGCAGGACAGGCCCCACCGCCCGCGGCAGCCCCACCCCGCCGAGCACCGCCCCGCACACCCGCGCCGCCCCCACCCGCACCCCGCGCGGCACCCGCGCCCCCGGCCGCTCCTCGACGCTGGAGTCGGCCAGGACCAGGCCCGACGCGCGCGCCGGAAAGAGGCGGGCGAACGCCTCGCAGTGGAAGCCGGCGAGCGAGTGTCCGACCACCGTGGCCGGGCCGGGGAGGCCCACCGCGTCCAGGATCCGCGCGATCCGCCCGGCCTCGCCGACAAGCGTGGGCGCCACGCGCGCGTGCCCGCTCAGCCCCGCCCCCGGCCGGTCGAAGCGGACGACCGTGCGCCACGGGGCGAGCCGCTCCACCACCGCGTCCCAGTCGAACCACGCGAGCCCGAGCCCCGCGCTCAGCACGCACACCGGCCCGCTCCCCGTCACCTCCACGTGGTGCGGCACCCCGGCCCCGGCCCCGGCCCCGATCCGTACGAAACTCATCCTCGCCGCGCCGCCGCGCCCACCGCACGCGCGAGCAGCCCAAGCCAGAGCGCGATCAGCAGGACCTGGAGCCGCTGCCCCACCCCCATCCCCCACGTGCCGTACCCCGCGTCGAAGGCGGCGATGGCCGCCAAGGTCCAAGTGGTCGCGGCCAGTTCGAGGAGTACGAGAAGGTGACCCAGGGGGCCCGCGAGGCAGGGCACGACCCCATGCCTGCGTGCCGCGAGCGTCAGCACCACCATCCCCACAAGCGCCCCCGTCACCGCGACACTGCTGCTCACCACGTGCGCCGCGTGCGCCGCGGGCACGAGCCCCGCCCGCTCCCTCGCCTCGCACACCGCGTCGGCGGTCGGCGCGCAGCTCATCGGCAGCCGGGAGTCGACAACGGTGGCCGCCCCGAAGAGCGCGATCCCCGCCCATCCCACGACCGTGCCCCACCGGCGCGGCAGCCACAGCAGCGCGCCCACCGCGCCCGCGAGGATCAGCAGGCCCGCGGTCAGGTCGGTCGTGCGGAACAGCGTGCTGTACGGCTGGTCGCGGGCGGCGAGTTCACTCACGTACGAACTCACCGGCGAGAGCCCCGTCCCGAGGAACGGTTCGAGGACCCACGCGCTGTAGGCGACCGCGCCGAGCGCCAGCAGGAGCGGGACGGCGATGGTGGCGCGAGCGATGGAGGCGGGGGCGACAGAGGCGGGGTGGGGGTTGCGGTCGGGGTGGATCCGCTCGGGCTTTTGTGACGGTTTGTCAGTAATCGTCATGGGGTCATGATCAGTGGAGTACCCGGGGCCCGCATGTCGCCGAATACCCGCCGGGGGTAAGGTGCCGCCCATGGCGGTCACGAAGAGATCGAAGAGATCGGCGAACGGCGGACAGCTCCTGCTGCTCGCCGCGCTGCTCTTCGGCATCGTGACGATGCATACGCTGGGCCACCCGACAGGCCACTCGGCCGACCACGGCAGCGGAAGCGCGAGCGCAAGCACAAGCACAAGTGGGCGGATCGAACACCGATACGAACAAGCGGCCGGTCGGCATGAGATGACCGCGGGCGGCACGGCGTCAGAGATGACGGCAGGCACGCCCGAAGCGACTCCGGCTCACGTGGCCGCCGCATCCGCGCCCGCCGGAATGGGCGGGATGGACCCGCTCTCCGTGTGCCTGGCCGTCCTTGCCGCGCTCACCCTCGTCCTGCTCCTCAAGGCAGGACTGCTGCGCCCCGGCGGCTTCACCGCTCCCGCGCGTCCGCTCGCCCGGCTGCTCGACGGGCTTCGGCCCAATCCGCCGCCGCCCCGCATACTCCTCTCCCGCCTCTCGGTGCTGCGCATCTAGGCCGACGCACCGGCTGCTTCGCGCTGCCCGCCCCCGGTGTGGTCCTTGGTCATCAGTTCATTGGCGGGAGCCTCCGGGTGCCGAGCGGGCCGCGTGTCAGAAGCAGCAGATGCGCCCATCCGCACGCACCATCACGACGAGGTGTACTCAGCCATGCGCACTCAACCCCTGCGCACCCCTTCGAATCGAACCCCTTCGCGGCGCACCCTGCTCGGCGCCGCGACCGCCGTCGCCGGTTCGGGAATCCTGACGGCCTGTTCCGGCTCCGGTCAGGACTCCGGCCACGCCGGGCACGGCGGCGGCTCCGAGCCCGAGGCGCGTCCCGAGGGTTATGTCGACCCCTCCGGCAAGGAAGTCGCCGACGCGGAGAAGAAGCGAGCCGGCGGCGGCACGGTCCGCGAGGTGCAGCTCATGGCCATGTCGGCCAAGCTCGACATCGGCGGCCGCACGGTCAGTACGTGGGCCTACGGCGACCAGCTGCCCGGCAAGGAGGTCCGGGTCACCGCGGGCGACACCCTCGCCCTCACGCTCGCCAACCACCTCCCCCAGGCCACGTCCCTGCACTGGCACGGCCTCGCCCTGCGCAACGACATGGACGGCGTCCCCGGTCTCACCCAGAAGGCCGTCAGGCCGGGCGCGGAATTCGCCTACCGCTTCGCGGTGCCGCACCCGGGGACGTACTGGTTCCACCCCCATTCGGGCACCCAGCAGGACCGCGGTCTGTACGCACCACTGATCGTCGAGGACCCCAAGGAGCCCTTGAAGTACGACAAGGAGTGGGTCGTCGTCCTTGACGACTGGGTCGACGGGGTGGACGGTTCGACACCGGACGGCGTACTCGCCGAGCTGAGCAAGGGCATGAGCGACCACGACACGGGCGGTCACGACAGCGGTCACGACATGGGCGGCCACGACATGTCCAACATGTCGCTGCGGACCGACGCGACACCCGAGCCCGATACCAAGCCCGGCACCAAGCCCAGCACCAAGCCCAGCACCAAGCCCTCAGGGCCTTCCCGCATGATGATGGGCGCCAAGAGCGACCTCCTGGGCGGGGACGCGGGCGACGTGGCGTATCCGCACTACCTGATCAACGGCCGCACACCGGACGCCCCTTCCTCCTTCAAGGCCCGCCCCGGCGACCGCATCCGCCTGCGCATCATCAACGCGGGCGGCGACACGGCCTTCCGGGTGGCGCTCGGCGGCCACGAGATGACGGTGACGCACACGGACGGCTTCCCGGTGGAGCACGCGAAGACGGACGCGCTGCTGCTCGGCATGGGCGAGCGCTACGACGTCCTGGTCACCGCCAAGGACGGCGCGTTCCCGCTCATCGCGGCGGCCGAGGGCAAGAAGGCGTCCGGCCTCGCGGTCCTGCGCACGGGCGGCGGCGCGGCGCCCTCCGCCTCGACCCGGCCCAAGGAGCTGAAGGGCCGCCTCCTGACGGCGGACAAGCTGCGGGCGGCCCGGTCGGTGGCCCTCCGGTCCCGCAAGCCCGACCGGACGATCAGGATCCAGCTGACCGGCGGGATGGCGAAGTACGACTGGGCCTTCGACAAGAAGCCCTACTCCCCCGACCGGCGCCACCCCGTCCGCGCGGGCGAACGCGTCCGTCTGGTCTTCGCCAACTCGACGGCGATGTGGCACCCGGTCCATCTGCACGGCCACACGTTCAGCCTGGCGAACGTGGCGGGCGGCCCCCGCAAGGACACCGCGGTCATCCTGCCGAACGGCACCCTGACGGTGGACTTCGACGCCGACAACCCGGGCCTGTGGATGATCCACTGCCACAACGTCTACCACTCGGAGGCGGGAATGATGACGGTCCTCGGCTACCGCGGCTGACCGACGCCCCGGTGGGGCGCCCCCTTTCAGTGGGGCGCCCCACACCCGCCCCGGGGGGCATCGCGTCGCTCTGACGATTACACTGGGCCGCGTGCCTCAACTACGCCTCGCCCTGAATCAGATCGACTCGACCGTCGGCGATCTCGCCGGGAACGTCGAGGCGATCGTCCATTGGACCCGGCACTCCGCCGAGCAGGGAGCGCACCTCGTCGCGTTTCCCGAGATGGCGCTGACCGGCTATCCCGTCGAAGACCTCGCCCTGCGGTCGTCCTTCGTCGACGCGTCGCGGGAGGCGCTTCGCACGCTCGCCGCGCGGCTGAACGACGAGGGGTACGGCGAGCTGCCGGTCGTCGTCGGCTATCTCGACCGCACCGAGGAGGCCAAGCCGAAGTACGGCCAGCCCGCGGGCGCCCCGCGTGACGCCGCGGCCGTGCTGCACCGCGGCGAGGCGATCCTGACGTACTCCAAGCACCACCTGCCGAACTACGGCGTCTTCGACGAGTTCCGCTACTTCGTGCCGGGCGAGACCCTGCCGATCGTGCGCGTGCACGGCGTCGACGTGGCGCTCGCCATCTGCGAGGACCTCTGGCAGGACGGCGGCCGCGTCCCGGCGACGCGCACCGCGGGGGCGGGTCTCCTGCTCTCCATCAACGCGTCGCCGTACGAGCGGAACAAGGACGACCAGCGCCTTGAGCTGGTGCGCAAGCGCGCGCAGGAAGCCGGCTGCACCACCGCCTACCTCGCCATGATCGGCGGCCAGGACGAGATCGTCTTCGACGGCGACTCGGTCGTCGTGGACCGGGACGGCGAAGTCATCGCGCGGGCGCCGCAGTTCTCCGAGGGCTGTGTGGTCCTCGATCTGGAGCTGCCCGCAGCCGCTGCCGAGCCGCCGTCGGGCGTCGTGGACGACGGTCTGCGGATCGAGCACGTCACCGTCTCGCAGGAACCCCTCGCCGCGTACGATCCCGAGCTCACCGGCGGGTACGCCGAGCGGCTCGACGACGACGAAGAGGTGTACTCGGCACTGGTCGTCGGGCTGCGTGCGTACGCCGCGAAGAATGGGTTCAGCAGCGTTCTGATCGGTCTCTCCGGAGGCATCGACTCCGCGCTCACCGCCGCGATCGCCTGCGACGCGCTCGGCGCACAGAACGTGTACGGCGTCGCCATGCCGTCCCGCTACTCGTCGGACCACTCCATCAGCGACGCGGAAGACCTGGCCAGGCGGACGGGGCTGAACTTCCGGACCGTGCCGATCGGCCCGATGTTCGACGCGTACATGGGGTCGCTCGGCCTGACCGGGCTCGCCGAGGAGAACCTCCAGTCACGGCTGCGCGGCACAATGCTGATGGCCCTCTCCAACCAGGAGGGTCACATCGTCCTCGCGCCGGGCAACAAGTCCGAGCTCGCGGTGGGGTACTCGACGCTGTACGGCGACTCGGTCGGGGCGTACGGGCCGATCAAGGACGTCTACAAGTCCCTGATCTTCCGGCTCTCCGAGTGGCGCAACCGCGCGGCCGTCGACCGGGGGCAGACCCCGCCGATCCCGGAGAACTCCATCAGCAAGCCGCCGAGCGCGGAGCTGCGGCCCGACCAGGTGGACACGGACTCGCTGCCGGACTATCCCGTCCTCGACGCGATCCTGGAGATGTACGTGGACCGCGACCAGGGCGCGGACGCGATCGTGGCCGCCGGGTACGACCGGGAGCTGGTCGTCAAGACGCTGCGGATGGTGGACACCGCCGAGTACAAGCGGCGGCAGTACCCGCCGGGCACGAAGATCTCCGCGAAGGGGTTCGGCAAGGACCGGCGGCTGCCGATCACCAATCGGTGGCGGGAGTCCGTCTGACGGTGCCGGGTGGGCGGGCGGGGAAGATCCGCCGCGATGCGGCGGGTCAGCCGCCCACCCACGCGTCACCCAAGGACGAGTAACCGAGGACGAGGAGCACTACCGGCGGGACGGCTCCCGCAGGGGCTCCCCCGAAGCCACGAGCCGCTCGCCGCCCACCACGGGCGCGGGCGACCGCAGGTCCACCAGATACGCCACCGCGGCCACGGCGAGGCCGAGCACCGCGAGGACCGCGCCCGCCACCGCCGGTGACGTCACGCCGAAGCCCGCGGCCAGTGCGAGGCCGCCGATCCAGGCTCCACCCGCGTTGGCGAGGTTGAACGCCGCCTGGTTCGCGGACGAGGCGAGGGACGGGGCCGCGGACGCCTTCTCCATGACCATCAGCTGCAGGGGCGAACCCGTCGTGAACGCCGCCATGCCGAGCAGCGTCACCGCGATCGCGGCGCTCCACGCCGTTGCCATCAGGAGCGGGAACAGGGCGAGGACCACGACAAGCGCCGTGAGACCGCCGAAGAGCGTGCCCCGCAGGGAGTGGTCGGCGAGTCGGCCGCCGAGCAGGTTGCCCGCCGTCGCGCCGACGCCGAACAGCGCGAGCAGCAGCGTAACGCTGGATTCGGCGTAGCCCGCCGCGTCCGTGAGCATGGGCGTCACATAGCTGTACGCGGAGAACAGCGCCCCGAAACCGGCGACGGTCGTACCGAGCGCGAGCCACACCGGAACGCTGCCGAGCGCCCGGATCTCGCCGCGCAGGCCGCCGCTCTCGCCGTGGCCGTGATCGGCGGGGACGAGGAAGGCGAGCGCCGCTATCGCCACCAGGCCGATCGCGCTGACCGCGAGGAACGTCGCGCGCCACCCGAGCTGCTGCCCCATCGCCGTGGCCACGGGCACGCCCACGATGTTGGCGACGGTCAGGCCGAGGAACATGAGCGAGACCGAGCGCGCCTTGCGCTCGGGAGCCACCAGGCCGGTGGCGACCACCGCGCCGACGCCGAAGAACGCGCCGTGCGGGAGACCGCTCAGGAAGCGGGCCGCCATCAGCCAGTGGTAGTCGGGGGCCGCGGCCGAGAGCGCGTTGCCCGCGACGAAGAGCACCATCAGGCCGATGAGGACCCGGCGGCGCGGCATGCGTGCGGTGACGGCGGCGAGCAGCGGGGCACCGATGACGACGCCCAGGGCATACGCGGAGACCAGGTGACCGGCGGTGGGGATGGATATGCCCAGGTCGTCGGCGACATTGGGCAGCAGGCCCATCATCACGAACTCGGTCGTGCCGATGCCGAAGGCGCCCACAGCTAGGGCGAGCAGGGCCAGGGGCATGAAGAACCTTCCGGGGAGCGCGAGAGGAATGCGGGGGAGCAGCGGGAGAGCCGCGAGGGGGACGGGTGTTCCGTAAGTTTACTAGCGGAACAAAGTCTCTCAGGCCCAGTATTCCGTGAGGTTAAGAACGGATGTGCGTTGTGTGGCAGGAACGGATGTGCGTTGTGTGACAGGAGCGTCCGAAGGGGCCGGGCGCGGGGAACCGCGCGAGCAGCCACGACGGGCCCGCGGGCGGGAACCGCCACGCCCCTGCCCCCCCCGTCGCCCCGTCGACCCGGGGCCGCCGCTCCCCAGCCGGTCAGAGGCCGGAGCTCGGCCAGCCTGTCAGCGGCTAGAGCTCAAGGCGTGCCGCGATCGGCAAGTGATCACTGCCCGTCTGCGGCAGCGTCCACGACGACAGCGGCTCGACGCCCTTGACCATGATCTGGTCGATCCGCGCCATCGGGAACGACGCCGGCCAGCTGAACCCGAAGCCGTCGCCCGCCGCGCCCTGCGTGGACCGCATCTGCGAGGTCACCACGTTCAGGGCGCGGTCGTTCATCGTGCCGTTCAGGTCACCGAGCAGCACGACCTTGGAGAGCTTCTCGTCGGCGATCGCCTCGCCCAGCGCGTCGGCGCTGGCGTCACGCTGGTTGGCGGTGAAACCCGCGTCCAGCTTGACCCGTACCGACGGCAGGTGGGCGACGTACACGGCGATCCGGCCCTTGGGGCTCTCGACCGTCGTGCGCATCGCGCGCGTCCAGCCCAGCTTGATGTCGACGGACTTGGTGCGGGTCAGCGGGTACTTGCTCCACAGGCCGACCGTGCCCTGCACCGAGTGGTACTTGTAGGTGCCCGCCAGAGCCTTCTCGTACGTCGGGACGGCGCTCGCCGTGAGCTCCTCGAGGGCCACGATGTCGGCACCGGAGGCGGCGACGTCACGGGCGGTGCCCGCCGGGTCGCCGTTCTCCGCGTTCACGTTGTGCGTGGCGACCGTCAGATCGCCGCCCGTACCGGACTTGTCGTAGATCAGGCCACCGAAAGAGTTCACCCAGATGACGGCCGGGAGCAGCACGGCGATCAGCGCGGTGGCGGACTTGCGGACGAATCCGACGACGAGAAGCACCGGCACGAGGATGCCGAGCCAGGGCAGGAACGTCTCGATGAGGCTGCCGAGGTTGCCGATGCCGTTCGGGATCTGTGCGTGGAAGAGCATCACCAGGGCGAGCAGCAGCGCGACCCCGGCCGTGACGAGCCCACGCCTCCAGATGCCCCGGTCGCCGCGCCATCCCTCGACCAGGCGCCGGAACCGGGAGCCCTGGCGGCCCGGTTCCGAACCGCCGCTGCCCGTCTCCGTCACATACGCCTGCGCCATACGCTCGTCGCCTCACTGATGCCGTGCAACCGTCCTCGCCCCTGAAACCCTAGGCGATGAACGGGTGTCCTCCCCGCCGTTCGTGACGGCCGTACGGGACGAGGACGAGCGGTGCGGCGCGGCGAGTTCCACATCTCACCGCACAACGGGCCTCTGTAACGAAACACTCACATTCACCCCGAGGGCCGCAGACCCGCGAGAACAGTGTCCACGATCCGCTCGGCGAGGTCCTCGTCGAGCGGCGCGTCGGAGCGCAGGACGGTGCGCACGAGCATGGGACCGACGAAGAGGTCGTTGGCGAGCACGATGTCGACGTCCGCGCGCAGTTCGCCGTTCTCGACGCCTCGGCGCAGCACGCCGATCATGATGCGGCGCTGCGGTTCGACGACGGTCGCGTGGTACGCCTCCCACAGCTTCGGGAGGCTCTTCATCTGCGCGAACACGTTGTGCAGGAGTGCGGATGACCTCATGTTCACGCCGCGTCTGCGCAGCTGGTCGAGGCAGGTGATGAGATCGCCGCGCATCGAGTCCCCGGGCAGTTCGGGAGGGGGGTCGTCCACACCGCGCAGGATGTCGACGAAGAGCTCCTCCTTGCCGCTCCAGCGGCGGTAGATGGTGGCCTTGCCGACACCCGCCGTGCGCGCGATCCGCTCGATGGAGAGGTCGGCGAGGGGCACACCGTCCTCGATCATCTTCAGGACACCCTCGACGATCGACCGCTCGACGGCCTCGCTGCGGGGGCGCCCTCGGACGCCTTTGGCGGTGTGGGCCACGTCTGTGTGCTCCGTCTCTCGTCGTCCGACGCTCTGCCAGGCCGATTGTCCCTCCTGCCCGGCCAGGCACACCCCGTCACTACCTCACCCCTGACCCCCTGACCCCCTGACCCCCTGGCCCGTTGGTCTCCATTGGTCAGTGCCCCGCACCCACCGCGTCGGTCTCCTTCTGCTCCGCCTCCGGCTCCTGAGGCGTGCGGCCCGGCAGGAACAGGGCGACGACCACGACGCCGATCAGGGCCACACCCGCGCCGCAGAGCGCCGTGATGTGCATGGCGTGCAAGAAGGAGTCGTGGGCCGCTGTGACCAGCGGTTCACCGCGCGGGCCGAGCTTGGCCGCGAATCCGAGGGTGGCCTCGATGGACTCGCCCGCGGTGTGCCGTATACCGACGGGCAGCAGGGTGAGCTTGTCCTGCACGCCGCTGCGGTAGGCCGCGGAGAGCACGGAGCCGAGCACCGCGATACCCAGTGCGCCGCCGACCTGGCGGAAGGTGTTGCTCAGCGCGGAGGCGGAGCCCGCCTTCTCGCGGGGCAGGGCCTGCATGATGACGACGCTGGCGGGCGTCATGATGTGCGCCATCCCGGTGCCCATCAGGAAGAACATGACCTCCAGGATCCAGATCGGCGTATCGGCCTCCAGGATCGTGAAGGCGGCGAGCATCGCGGACAGGAGCAGCAGCCCGCCCGAGCACACGGCGCGGACTCCGAAGCGGTCGACGACGAGGCGGGCACGCGGCGCGAAGATGATCTGCGCGGCGGCGAGCGGCAGCATCAACAGACCGGTCTGCAGGGGCGAGTAGCCGCGCACGCTCTGCGTGTAGAAGACCGCGAAGAACGTCACGCCCATCAGCGCGAAGAAGACGAGCGCGAGAGAGCTGATCGCCGCGGAGAAGACGCGGTTCTTGAAATACGAGATGTCGATGGAGGGGTGATCGCTGCGCTTCTCGTACAGCACGAAGCCGACGAGTACGGCGAGGCCCGCGACGATGGTCGCGAGGACGGCGGGGTCGGTGAAGTCGGCGAGCTGGCCGCCCTTGATGATGCCGTAGACGAGCAGGACGAGGCCGACGATGGACAGGGCCACGCCGATCAGGTCGATGCGGCCCGGCTTGGGGTCGCGCGACTCGGGCACGAGCCAGATCATCAGTCCGATCGCGATGATCACGATCGGCACGTTCACCAGGAAGACCGAGCCCCACCAGAAGTGGTCGAGGAGCACGCCGCCGGTGATGGGCCCGATCGCGATGGCGAGGCCGACACCTCCCGCCCAGATGCCGATGGCCTTGGGCTGCTCGTCGCGCTCGAAGACGTTCATCAGGACGGCGAGGGTGGCGGGCATCACGAAGGCGGCGCCGAAACCCATCACCGCGCGGAACAGGATGAGCTGGAGGGACGATCCCGACTCGGCGGCGAGCGCGGAGCCGACGCCGAAGACGGCGAGGCCCACGAGCAGCATCTTCTTGCGGCCGAGCCGGTCGCCGAGCAGGCCCGCCGTGAAGAGGAGGCCGGCGAAGACCAGTGTGTAGGCGTTGATGGCCCACTCCAGGTCGCTCTGGGTGGCGCCGAGGCCCGTGGGCGCCGGGGTCGAGATCGTCTTGATGGCGACGTTCAGGATCGAGTTGTCGAGCACCACGATCAGCAGGCTCAGCATCAGGACGCCGAGGATCGCCCAACGGCGCCGGTGTACGGCTTCCGGTATGCGCGCGGTGGTGCCGGCGGGAGTAGTCATGACTCCCAGAGTAGGACCATTCCGATACGAGACCGTCTCGTATTGTAAAGACTTTACCGAAGGGTCCACTAGCCGACGGACGGCACGCGATGCCACCATGGAGAGGATCCGGGGACGCCGTCAGGGCGCCTCGAGATAAGAGAAGGAGCCGTTGCGATGACGCAACTTTCGGCTGCCGAGACCCAGCCTGCGGGGACCGCCGCGAGCCGGTCCGCCCAGTCCCCCGACAGCAGCGGCAAGGCGCTGTACGGAGGCAAGGGCACCCGCCGCATCACCGTCCGGGACATCACCGCCGCCAAGGAGCGGGGCGAGAAGTGGCCCATGCTCACCGCCTACGACGCGATGACCGCGTCCGTCTTCGACGAGGCCGGGATCCCCGTGATGCTGGTCGGCGACTCGGCGGGCAACTGTCACCTCGGGTACGAGACCACCGTGCCCGTCACCCTCGACGAAATGACCATGCTGTCCGCGGCCGTCGTACGGGGCACGTCGCGCGCCCTGATCGTCGGCGACCTGCCCTTCGGCTCGTACCAGGAGGGACCCGTCCAGGCCCTTCGCTCGGCGACGCGCCTGGTGAAGGAGGCCGGGGTCGGCGCGGTGAAGCTGGAGGGCGGCGAACGCTCGCTCCCCCAGACCGAGCTGCTCGTCTCCTCCGGCATCCCGGTCATGTCCCACCTCGGCCTCACACCTCAGTCCGTGAACACCATGGGCTACCGCGTGCAGGGCCGCGGCGACGAGGCGGCGCACCGCCTGCTGAGCGACGCGAAGGCCGCGCAGGACGCGGGGGCGTTCGCCGTCGTCCTCGAGCTGGTCCCCGCGGAGCTGGCGGCCGAGGTGACGCGGTCGCTGAACATTCCGACGGTCGGGATCGGCGCGGGCGACGGCTGCGACGCGCAGGTCCTTGTCTGGACGGACATGCTGGGCCTCACCGGCGGCAAGATGCCGCGCTTCGTGAAGCAGTACGCGGATCTGCGGGCCGTGATGACCGGCGCGGCCAGGGCGTTCGCGGAGGATGTGGTGGGCGGGGCGTTCCCCGCCGCGGAGCACTCGGTCCACTGATACGGCTGGGCGCGTTCGCGCTCGGCGCTTGAGCCATAGCGGCACCACCGGCAGCCCGTCGAACTCCCCCCTTCGACGGGCTGTCCGCTTTTCTCTCGCCGGGGGGCGGGGCGGGGGGGGCCCGGCGGGTGGCTTGCCGGGCCTCGCCTTCCCTCGCCGGGTGGGGTCACCTGGTGGGCCCGGGTCCCTCGCGTCCGCCGCCGCGTGTGCGGCTCTTTTCGTCCGCCGCTTCGCGGCGATGTCTCCCGCCCACCCGCCCGAGTACCCGGGGTGATCGAGTGGGTGAGCGGTGTCGGCCCCACCGGTCGCAGGTGTCGGCGGACTGTCGGTGGTTTGTCGGTGGCGGCTGCCAACCTTGCGGCATGAAGCGAATCGACAACACCCCCGGCGGCGCCGGAAACGCCGTCACCGTAAGGGGACTGGTCAAGCACTACGGCGAGACCAAAGCACTGGACGGCGTGGACGTCGACGTACGCGAGGGCACGGTCCTCGGCGTCCTCGGCCCGAACGGCGCCGGCAAGACCACCCTCGTCCGCTGCCTCTCCACCCTCGTCGTCCCGGACTCCGGCTCGGCCTTCGTCGCCGGCTACGACGTCGTGAAGCAGCCCCGCCAGCTCCGCCGTGTCATAGGCCTCACCGGTCAGTACGCGGCCGTGGACGAGAAGCTCTCCGGCCGCGAGAACCTGTACATGATCGGGCGCCTCCTCGACCTCTCCCGCAAGGACTCCAGGTCGAAGGCCGACGCCCTCCTGGAGCGGTTCTCCCTCACCGATGCGGCGAACCGCCCCGCCAAGACATACTCCGGCGGCATGCGCCGACGTCTCGACCTCGCGGCGTCGATGATCGGCAACCCGTCCGTCCTCTACCTTGACGAGCCGACCACCGGCCTCGACCCCCGGACCCGCAACGAGGTGTGGGCCGAGGTCAAGCGCATGGTCGGCGACGGCGTCACCGTACTGCTCACCACCCAGTACATGGAGGAGGCCGAGCAGCTCGCCTCCGAGCTGACCGTCATCGACCGCGGCAAGGTCATCGCCAACGGCGGCATCGACGAGCTGAAGGCGAAGGTCGGCGGACGCACCCTGCGCATCCGCCCGGCCGACCCGCTGGAGCTGCACCCGCTGGCCGGCGCCCTCGACGACATGGGCCTGACCGGCATCGCCACCTCGGCCGTGGACGCCGAGTCCGGCACGGTCCTGGTGCCGATCCTCAGCGACGAGCAGCTCACCGCCGTGGTCGGCGCGGTCACCGCGCGCGGCATCACGATCGGCTCGATCGCCACCGAACTGCCCAGCCTGGACGAGGTGTTCCTCTCCATCACCGGCCACAAGGCCAGCGCCCCGCAGGACGTCCGCCCCGAACTCGAGGAGGTTGCCGTATGAGCAGCACCACTCTCGCGCCGCCCCTCCACCAGGGAGAGGCCGACGCCCGTATCAGTCTTCGCGACCACGTGCGCCACACCAGCGCGCTCGTCCGGCGCAATCTGCTGTGGATCCGCCAGGACCCGGAGTCGATGCTCGACGCCATCCTGATGCCGATCATCTTCACGCTCCTGTTCGTGTACGTCTTCGGCGGCTCCATCGGGCAGGCGCTCGGCGGCGGCCAGGACCAGTACGTGCAGTACGTGGTGCCGGGCATGATGGCGATGATGAGCATGAACATCGCCATGGCCGTCGGCACCGGCTTCAACCAGGACTTCCAGAACGGCATCATGGACCGCTTCCGCACCCTGCCGATCGGTCAGGGTTCGGTGCTCTTCGCCAAGATCGTGGTGGAGCTCATGCGGATGCTCGTCGCGACGGCGGTCATGATGGTCGTCGGTGTCCTGGTGGGCTTCGACATCACGAACTGGGGCGGCCTGTTCGCCTCCGTGGGTCTGTCCGCGCTCTTCGGCTCGGCCATCATGTGGATCTTCCTCGTCCTCGGCGTCGCTCTCAAGAGCGCCCAGTCCGTGCAGGCGATGGGCTTCCTGGTCCTGATGCCGCTGCAGTTCGGGTCGTCCATCTTCGCGCCGACCCAGTCGATGCCGGGCTGGCTGCAGGCCTTCACCGACTACAACCCGCTGTCCTCGCTCGCGGACTCCGCGCGCGGCCTGATGGTGGGCGGCCCGGTCGCCCACGACATCTGGGTGACCGTCGGCTGGTCGGTGGTGCTCACGGTGGTGATGGCACCGATCGCGATCCACAAGTTCCGCACCAAGAGCTGAGTGCGGATCCGCTAGCCGGTGATGTACCTGTCGCAGAGAGCGGCGGCCTCCTCCACGGAGAGGCCGCCGCCTTCCTCGTACGCGGCCTCGTACGCGGTGTCACCCAGTGCCGCGCGCGCCGCCTCCTCGGCGGCCGTGTGGATCTCGCGCTCCGCGGCGGCGGCGAAGTGACCGGAGGGCAGCTCACGGCGGGCGACGCCGATCAGCCGCGCGGCGTCGGCGGCATGCCGACCGCCGTCGAGCGCCGCCAGGGCGCGGGCGGCGGTGAAGAGATGGACGGAGGTCATCTGCGGCGCCATCATCTTGGTCAGCGGGTCGAGGGACTTGTCGAGCCCGTTGCGCGCCGTGGCGAGACCCTCGGCATAGCGGCCGTCCACGGTGTCGAGCCATGCCTGGGCGCCCAGCGTGAAACCCTCGAAGATGACGAACTGGACGGCCTTGAACTCCTCCTGGAGGAGGCGGAGTTGCTCACGCGCCTCGGCGGTCCGCCCGGTGCGGCCGAGCAGGTCGACGAGGAAGAACCGGGCGGCGGGCAGGGACTCGCCGGTGTGGCCGCCCATGCCGTCGCGCTCCATGACCGACCAGAGCAGCTCCTCGCCCCGGGCCAGTTCGCCCGCCTCGGCGAGCGCCGCCCCGAGCCGGGCCGTGAGCACGCTCACCTGCGCGGGGGCGCCCAGCTGCTCCGCGTGCCCGATGGCGGCGGCGAAGTCCTCGGCGGCGAGGCCGTACCGGCCGCGCCGCTCATTGGCCTCGCCGCGCGAGGAGAGCGCCTCGGCCATGCCCCACACGTCGCCGAGCCGGGTGAAGATCTCCAGGGACTCGTCGGCGTCACGGCGGGCGTCGCCCGCCCAGTCGGCGCGGTTGGCGAGGATGTTGGCGCGCTGCTGCAAGGACGCGGCGAGCTCCCAGTCGTATCCGAGCTCGCGGCAGGTGGTGATGGTCGCGTCAATGAGGTCGTACAGCTGGGTGATGTCCCCCTCCAGCAGCACCGCGAAGAACCACAGGCTCCCCGGCGACCAGCAGGTCTGCGGAAGACCCGGCCGGTAGGCCTCCCGGATGCCCGCGAGTCTCTCGACGGACTCGGGCGTCTGCCAGGCCTCCAGGTTCATGTCCATGCAGGAGAGCTGGATGAGATGGACTCCGCGACGCGCCTCTTCGAGCACCTCGGGGCGCATCGGCAGCGGGGCGTCCGTACAGCGTTCGTAGAGCGGTTCCACCGGGGTGACGGGGCGGGCGAAGGGGTCGGGGCCCAGAGCGACGACGTCGCGGGACCAGTTGCGGATCTCGACGCGCAGGTCACGGATCGTCCAGAACCAGGAGAGCGAGAGGACCAGACAGAGCGCCTCCTGCTCCTCCCCGGCGGCGACGGCGTGCCGCAGGGCGGTGCGCAGGTTCTCGTACTCGATCTCCAGCTCCTCGACGGCCTGCCGCTGTCCGCCGCCCCGCAGCCGCGGTTCGGTGAGCCTGGCGAACTCCCGGAAGTACACGAGGTGGGCCCGCTCGGCGGCGGCGCGGTCACCGGCCTCGTCGAGCCGCTCGCGCGCGTACTCGCCCACGGTCTCCAGGAGCCGGTAGCGCATGACGCCCTGCGGCGAAGGGGCCGCGACGACAAGGGACTTGTCGACGAGGGAGCCGAGCACGTCGGCGACGTCGAGCGGCTGAACACCTGTCCCGCCGCCGGGCTCGTCCGGAGCCCCGCACACCGCCTCCGCCGCGGGCAGGTCGCAGCCGCCCGAGAAGGCGGAGAGGCGGCGCAGGACGGTGCGCTCGGAGCTGTCGAGGAGGCCCCAGGACCAGTCGACGACCGCGCGCAGGGTCTGCTGGCGGGGCAGGACCGTGCGGGCGCCGCTGGTCAGGAGACGGAAGCGGTCGTCCAGGCGGTCGGCGATCTGCCGGGGCGTGAGCATGCGCAGACGGGCCGCGGCCAGTTCGATGGCGAGCGGCAGGCCGTCCAGGCGCCGGCAGATCTCCGCCGCGGCCGACCGGTCGTCCTCGACACGGAAGCCGGGTCGCGCCGCCGCACCGCGGTCCGCGAGCAGGCGCAGCGCGATCGGCTCCGGCAGGGGCTCCACGGGGCGCAGCAACTCCCCCGGCACGCCCAGGGGTTCACGGCTCGTGGCGAGGACGGTGAGGCCGGGGCAGTGCGCGAGCAGCCGGTCCGCGAGGCGGGCGGCGGCGTCGATGACGTGCTCGCAGTTGTCGAGAATCAGGAGCATGCGGCGGGAGCCGCAGTGCTCGGTGAGGCGCACGACGGGGTCGTCGCCGTGCCGGTCCGACACGGCCCGCATCTCTTCGGCGCCCGCGCCGCGCAGCACCGTCTCACGGGCGCCGAGCGCGGTGAGGACGGCCTCCGGCACCGCGTCCGGGTCCTCGACCGGCGCGAGTTCGGCCAGCCATACGCCGTCGGGCACGCCACCCGCGTAGGCCTCGCCCGCCTCCTGCGAGAGCCGCGTCTTCCCGGCGCCGCCGGGCCCGAGCAGTGTGACGAGACGGGCCCGCGCCAGGTCGCCCCGGATGGCCTCGATGTCGCCCTCGCGGCCGACGAAGGAGGTGAGCCTGGCCCGCAGGTTGCCCTGTGCCCTCTGCGGCGGGCGGGGCTGAGCGGGCGGCGGCTGCGGGGCGTCGTGTCGCAGCAACTCCGCGTGGAGGGAGCGCAGTTCGGGCCCGGGGTCGGCACCTATGCGGTCGGCGATGAGGCGGCGCACTCCGTCGTACGCGGCGAGCGCCTGCGCCGGGCGGCCCGCGTCGCGCAGCGCCCGCAGCCGCAGGGCCTGGAGCGGCTCGTCGAGGGGGTGGGTGTCGCACAGGGCGGCGAGCTCGGGCAGCGTCTGCTCGGCCCGGCCGAGGGCGAGGGCCGCGGCAAGCCTGGCGCGGCGGGCTTCGAGCCTGCGGGACTCCCACCGGGCGGCCTGCGCCGTGCGGTCCGGGAGGTCGGCGAGCGCGGGGTCCTGCCACAGGGCGAGGGCGTCGTCCAGGAGCATCGCCGCCTTGGCCGCGTCGCCGTCCGCGAGGGCGTTCGCCCCCTCGCCCGCGAGGCGGTCGAAGCGGTACAGGTCGATGTCGTCCGGTCCGGCGCACAGCGCGTAGCCGCCGCCGTCGGTGGAGATGATCGCCCCGGCGCCGACGGCCCGGCGCAGGCGCCCCACCAGTGCCTGCAGCGCGCCGGTCGCGTCGGCGGGCGGATCGCCGTCCCACACTTCGTCGACGAGTACGGACGCCGGGACGGGGCGGGGGACGCGGAGGGCGAGGACCGTCAGGAGAGCGCGCAGCCTTGTGCCGCCGACGGGGGTGGGGGTGCCGTCGGCTCGGAATGCCTGAGTGGTGCCGAGAATGCGGTAGCGCACGGGGACCATTGTCTCTGGTGGAGGTGAGGAGCGGTGCCAGGTGCCGCGCCGGGCCTGGGCGCACCGTCGGTCACCGGCGTCGCGAAGTTCCTCGCCGAGCGCCGCCGGGCCGGTCCCGGCGTGCCCGCGGTGCGCGAGGCCGCCGGTCACATGCCGTCTTTCAGTACGTCGAGCGATACCAGCACCCCCACCTCCCGCCGAAAGTACCCCTGCTCCCGGCTCCCCTCCACCGGATCCACGAACCACTTCGGGCACTTCTCCACCGGGCGGAGCCACCGCTCCCCCGCCACCGGTTCGAACGTGTCCGCGCCGGCCCGCAGCTCGAACCCCTGCGTCACCAGCTGGATCGACCGCACACGCCCCGTGGTCCGAGGGCCATCGTCCCCGTGCCGCTCCACGGAGTACGGCGACGGTCCGCCGCCGAGCTGCCACGTCACCTCGTCCCCCACGGAGAACGGCGTCCCGCAGCACTCCATCTGCCAGTCCTCGTACATCACGTTCCACAGCGCCATGCCCCCACCTTCCCTGGAACTCCCCACTGAGTGCGAGACGTTTTCGTCGTACGCCGGGGTACGGTCCCGTACGACAACCGGCCCGCCAGACCCAGGAGCCCCGCCCCATGACCACCGCTCCCACCCGACGCAGCGACCGGCGGATCAGCCCCGTCTTCCTCGGGATCGCCGCCGTCACCGCGGTCTCCGGCTGGGCCGTATGGACCGGATTCGCGAACAATCCGGGGATCGCCGTCTTCCTCTTCGTGACGGCGGCCTGGATCGTCTCGCTCTGCCTGCACGAGTACGCGCACGCGCGCACCGCCCTGCACAGCGGCGACATCTCCATCGGCGCGAAGGGCTATCTGACCCTCAACCCGCTCAAGTACACGCACGCGCTGCTCAGCATCGTGCTCCCGGTGCTCTTCGTGATCATGGGCGGGATCGGTCTGCCCGGTGGCGCCGTCTTCATCGAGCGGGGCCGGATCCACGGCAAGTGGAAGCACAGCCTGATCTCGGCCGCCGGACCGCTCACCAACGTGCTCTTCGCGGTCGTCTGCACCGCGCCCTTCTGGCTCGACGCGCTCTCCGGCGTCCCGGACACCTTCCGGTTCGCGCTCGGTTTCCTGGCCCTGCTCCAGGTGACGGCCGCGATCCTGAACTCGCTGCCCATCCCCGGCCTCGACGGCTACGGAGTCATCGAGCCCTGGCTCTCGCACAAGATCCGCCGCCAGGTGGAGCCGTTCGCGCCGTTCGGCCTGATCGCCGTCTTCGGCATCCTGTGGATCCCCGAGGTGAACGGCGCGTTCTTCGACGCGATCGACGCCATCCTGCGCGGCCTCGGCGTCAACGACCTGATGACCTACTGCGGCCAGGACTTCTACCGCTTCTGGGACGGCGACACGAGCCAGTACTGCACGCTCAACCCGTAGCGGCGCGCGCGTTCCGCTCGGCCTTCGCCCGGCGCAGGTAGTACCACGCCATGTTCGACGAGAGGCCCGCGAGCAGCACCCAGACGACGCCGACCCAGTTGCCCTGGACGAAGGAGACCACGGCCGCCACGACGGCGAGCGCGCAGACCGTGAGGGCGTAGAGAGCGAGGCGGGGCATGGGGGTCGGCTCCTGTCGGGGGTCGGTTCGGGTGACGCGGGGACACCGCGCAGCGACGTACGCGGACGGCGTCCGCACCCAGTGTCCCCCATGCCCGCTACGTCCTAGACGTCGGTCACGCGCAGCCCCGCGTGCGCCTTGTACCGCCGGTTCACGGAGATCAGGTTGGCCACCAGGGACTCGACCTGGTGCGCGTTGCGCAGCCGCCCCGCGAAGACGCCCCGCATCCCGGGGATCCGGGCGGCGAGCGCCTGGACGATGTCCGTGTCGGCGCGGACCTCGCCGAGGACCATCACATCGGTGTCGATCTCCTCGACGTCCGCGTCCTGGAGCAGGACCGCCGAGAGGTGGTGGAAAGCGGCCGTGACCCGGGAGTCCGGCAGCAGGGCGGCGGCCTGCTCGGCGGCGCTGCCCTCCTCGGGCTTCAGGGCGTAGGCACCCTTCTTGTCGAAGCCGAGCGGGTTCACGCAGTCGATGACGAGCTTGCCGCTCAGCTCCTCGCGCAGCGCTTCGAGGGTCTTGCCGTGTCCGTCCCACGGCACGGCGACGATCACGATGTCGCTGCGCCGCGCGCACTGGGCGTTCTCGGCGCCCTCGACGCCGAGGCCGAGCTCGTCGGCGGCGGTCCGTGCCCGCTCGGCCGCGCGGGAGCCGATGATCACCTTCTGGCCCGCGCGGGCCAGGCGGTAGGCGAGGCCGCGGCCCTGGTCGCCGGTGCCGCCGAGCACGCCGACGACGAGCCCGGAGACGTCGGGCAGCTCCCAGGGATCCTTCGCCGGAGCCTTCTGCACACTGTCGTTAGAGGTCATGCGGCCGACCTTACTCACCGCTCGGCCGCCGCTCGGCCGCCGCTCGGCTCAGGCCAGCGCGGCCACCGGTATCCGCCGGAAGGTGATCGTCTCGTACGCGCTGAAGTCGCCCGTCTCGTAGAGGAGTCCGACGGTGTCCTCGTCGGCCCTGACGAGATCGGAGTACGCGGCGGGCAGCCCGTCCACGGTGTACGCGTCCTGCCATGTGGTGCCGCCGTCGCGGCTGCGGCGCACCGTCATCAGGGCACGGAAGCCGGGATCGGCGGGCCCTGAGAACAACAGCACGTCCGGTGTACGCAGCCGCAGCACGCTGCATTCGACGACCGGGCCGATGAGCCCGGCCTGCGGCCGGAAGGGCTTGACCAGGCTCTGGCCGCCGTCGTGGGAGTGGGCGTCGGCGCGGGTTCCGGGGGCCGGGGAGTCGTTGCGGGTGTTGAAGTAGAGGCGCCCGTCGGGGAGTTCGGCCGCGGTGGTCTCGTTCACGTTCACATAGCCGTCGGTGTTGTCGTCGGTGTAGCCGATGCGCCAGGTCTGGCCGAGGTCGTCGCTGAGCAGGCTGTGGCCGCCGTTGTACTTGCCCTCGGTGCCGTTGTCCGTGCCGGTCGGCGGCAGGGAGTGGTTGGCGGGCACGACGACCCGGCCGCCGCTCTCGCTCCCTCCTCCCCCGCCGCCGGTCAGCTGGATCGCGTGGCCGGGTGTGGTCGCGTACCACCGCCAGTTCGCCTTCTTCACCTGCCCGGTGATCTCCCGGGCGGCCGACCAGGTGAGGCCGTCGTCGTCGCTGTGCTGCACCCAGATCCGCCGCCCGTTCGCCGCGGAGACCTTGCCGCGCCGGATGGCGTCCTCGGTCGCGGCGGCGGCGTTGCGGACGTGGACGAGGAGGATCCGGCCGGTGCCGAGGACGACGGGTGCGGGGTTGCCAGCGAGGTTGTCGCCGTTCTTGGCGACAACTTGGAGCGGACCCCAGGTACGGCCGCCGTCACCGGACCACTTCAGTACGACGTCGATGTTGCCGAAGTCCTCCCGCGAGCCGACCCTCCCCTCGCAGAAGGCGAGGAGGGAGCCGGAGTTCGTGAGCACGACGGCGGGGATCCGGAAGCTCGCATAGCCCTCACGCCCGGCCCGGAAGGGAACAGATGTCTCATCAGCCATCCCCGGTCATTCCCCACCTCGGGCGAATTCCCGGTGAACTCCGCCTGACGACTCCTGTGTTGAGGCAGGATGCGGCCCCATGGACGCCGTACGGGTCGCGCTGCTGCGCGAAGTGCTCGCCGGGACCGAGTGGGTGGGCGCGACGCGCCGCTTCGCGGGGACACTGCGGTCCTCCGTGGTGCCGCACGGGGGCGGGCTGCTGCTCGTGGGCACGCAGGAGTACGAGCCCTGGCATCTGGCCGCGCATCTCGTGGACGAGGCGGCGTGGTCCGGGACGCCGGAACTGACGCCCACACTCGTTCGCCACCGGGTGCGGGAGGGCGACCCCGCGCATCTGTCGACCGGGCTCGGCCGGATCGAGGCGGCGCGGCGCGGCGAGACGCTGCTCGTGGTGGCGCCGGACACGCCCGCGCGGCCGCCGGGGGCGGGGTTGCTTGAGCGGGTGCACGACGCTCGTGCGGCGGGGGCGACCGTGCTTGCCCTGGGTTCGGGGCACGGGGATCTGCGAGCCATGGCGCACGAAGCTCTCGCCGTGCCGGAGTCGCCCGAGCTCGACCTGGACATGGTCCAGCACTTGGTGAGCGCGGCGGCCGGCGAGAACTCGCTGCCTGCCGCACGGGGGCGGAGGCGGCTGCGGGACCGGCTGTCCCGCCTGGCCGACCAACTGACGGCGCCGCCTCCGGCGCGGTGGTGACGTCAGGTGACGCCACTCTCCTGAACCGCCGTTTGGCGGCGGATGCCTCCCAACTACCGCAGACTGGGCGAAAGTCGTGCGGTGCGGGGTAATCGGGTGGCGCCGAGAGCAGCCGCGCGATGCGGGGTAATCGGGTCGCGCCGAGAACAGCCGCGCGATGCGGGGTAATCGGGTCGCGCCGAGAACAGCCACGCGATGCGGGGTAATCGGGTGGGTGGGCGGGAAAGATCCGCCGCGAAGCGGCGATCCAGGTCGCCACGGAAGACGCCCCGCCAGGAGAAATCGCGCTGCCGCTGCAGACTCCCCGAGCCACTGCTCCGGCCGCTGTACGTAGTGGCGGCGGGAGTCTCCGCGCTCGCGGTTCGGGCGGGTGCCGCCGCCGGCTGGACCGGCACCCGCACCGCCATCTGGTCGGGCGGCCTCGCCCGCTTGGCCTCGGTCGCCGCGCTGACAGCGGTGCTGCCGAAGCCGCTCTCGTACGACGCGAGCACGGACGAGGACGCCGCCCGGCGCCGGGAGGTGTCCGCCACCGGGTGACGAATGCCCGGCAGGAGGGATCAGGCGTTCCCCCTGGCCCTAGCCCTAGCCCTCGCCCCGGGGGTCCTTGTCATGCCACTTCGGGTCGGTCTCCCACTCCAGGTTCCGCTCGGCGGCGGTCTCCATCGCGCGCTGGGCCTCCTCGCGGGAGGCGTAGGGGCCGAAGCGGTCCTTGCCCGGGCAGTCGGGACCCTCCTCGACGGTCCCGTGCTCCAGGCAGTAGTACCACTCGCCCGGCTTTCCGACGGCGCGCTTCTTGAACAGGGCCATGACCCGCTCCTCTCAGTACCGCTGCGTCCCGCTCTCGGAGCCATGGTGCCCCACCACCGCTGGTTAGACTCGCTGGCATGTCTGGCCAGTCACTGCTCGTCCCAGGGGAGCTCTCCCCCATCCGCCCCGTTCCGGGAAACATCAGGCGCCCGGAGTACGTGGGGAAACCCGCGCCCACCCCGTACACGGGGCCGGAGGTGCAGACCCCCGAGACCATCGAGCTGATGCGCACCGCGGGCCGTATCGCCGCGCGCGCGATGGCCGAGGCCGCCAAGCACATCGCGCCCGGGGTGACCACCGATGAGCTGGACCGCGTGGCCCACGAGTACATGTGCGACCACGGCGCCTACCCCTCCACGCTCGGCTACCGCGGCTTCCAGAAGTCGCTGTGCACCTCCGTCAACGAGGTCATCTGCCACGGCATCCCGGACTCCACCGTCCTCAACGACGGCGACATCATCAACCTCGACGTGACGGCCTACATCGGCGGTGTGCACGGCGACAACAACGCCACGTACCTGGTCGGGGACGTCGACGAGGAGTCCACGCTCCTCGTGGAGCGGACGCGCGAGTCGCTCGACCGTGCCATCAAGGCGGTCAAGCCCGGCCGCCAGATCAACATCATCGGCCGCGTCATCGAGTCGTACGCCAAGCGCTTCGGCTACGGCGTCGTACGCGACTTCACCGGCCACGGCATCAACACGTCCTTCCACTCCGGCCTGATCGTCCCGCACTACGACAGCCCGCACGCGACGACGACGATCAAGACCGGCATGACGTTCACCATCGAGCCGATGCTGACCCTCGGCTCGTACGACTACGACATGTGGGACGACGGCTGGACCGTGGTGACGAAGGACCGCAAGCGGACCGCGCAGTTCGAGGAGACGCTCGTGGTGACGGACAGCGGGGCGGAGATCCTTACGCTTCCCTGAGCTCTGAGCGGGTAGTTTTTCACCGACAGATTTTACCGACAGGGCGTCGGGAACCAGTTGACTTAGGTAAGCCTAACTCGGATGATCGGTAGCGGTCGTACTGGTTCCCGCCCTCCTCGGGCATTTCTTCGGCTTCTCTTAGGCTCACCCGCTTTCTTCGGCTTCGGAGGTCCCTCATGGATCCGTTCTCCACGGTCATCCGCACCGCCTCGCACGAGCAGCACACGGAGGCGGAGACCTCGACGTTCATGAGCGACCTGCTCGGCGGCAAGCTGGGCGTCGACGCGTACGCGCGCTACACGGAACAGCTGTGGTTCGTGTACCGCGCCCTGGAGGAGGGCGCCGCGGCGCTGCGGGACGATCCGATCGCCGGTCCGTTCATCCAGCCCGAGCTGCTGCGCGTCGCGGAGCTGGAGCGGGACCTCGCGCATCTGCGGGGTGCGGGCTGGAAGTCCTCCGCCACGCCACTGCCCGCGACCGCCGCGTACGCGGCACGGGTCGCGGAGTGCGCCCAGGAGTGGCCCGGGGGCTACGTGGCCCATCACTACACCCGCTACCTCGGCGACCTCTCCGGCGGCCAGATCATCCGCGGCAAGGCGGAGCAGACGTGGGGCTTCGCGCGCAAGGGCGACGGCGTGCGGTTCTACGTGTTCGAGGGGATCTCCAACCCGGCCGCGTTCAAGCGCGGTTATCGGGAGCTGCTCGACGGTCTGGGAGAAGTGGTCCCCGACGAGTTGGAGCGGCAGCGGATCGTGGACGAGTGCAAGCGCGCTTTCGCCTTGAACACCGGGGTGTTCCGTGAGCTGGGGGACGAGTTCCCGCTGTCGGCGTAGGGGCGGGCTGGAATATCCAGCCTGTCCGGCGGTTGAGGGCGAACTCGGCGGAGCCGGTGATGACGGCAACCGCGAGGCCCCCGTGCCCAGCGGGTTTTCGGGAAGGGGAGGGGTCGGGGGAATGACCGCCGGAGGCAGACCTCAGCCCCCTGCCAGCCGCACGCGTCCCCCCACCTCAATCACCCCGCCGGGCCCCGGTGCCGCAAGAATCTGCGACCCACGCCCCTGCGTGATGTTCAGCGCCCGGCCCAGCTCGGCACAGAGCAGCAACGCCGCCGCCCCCGTAGCCTCATCCTCCCGGATGCCGTCGTCCCGACCGGGAAAGCCCCGGGCCCGGACCCGCCCCGCCGCCTCGTCCTCCCACGCCCACGCGTACACCCACTCCCCCAGCGGGGGCACCGCGAGCGCATCCACCTCGGCCGGGCCGCCGTACGAACGCAACGTCCGCCCCGGCACCCACTCGGCCCGCGCCGCGATCCAACTGAACTCCCCGTCCTGACGGGCCTCCACCACGCCGGCGGGCGTGACGAGTTCAGGGACATCGAGCAGCCAGGACGTACCGACGCATGGGCGTCCGGCGAAAGGGAGCCGCGACGTAGGGGTGTAGATGTCGATGACCCCGCGCTCGGGGTCGTCGACGAACACGGTCTCGCTGAAGCCGAGCTTCGCCGCGACCGCCTGCCGCTCGCCCCGCCCGGGGACGCGGGCCCCGTCGCGCACGACACCCAGCTCATTGCCGTGCCGACCGTCGGGCCCGCCGAAGACTCGCAGGACGTCCAGTCCGTCAAGTAGTTCACTCACCCGGGCATTCAAGCATCCTCAGGAAGTGCGGCGCCGGGCCCCGCGGGGCCTTCCCCTGTCACGGGCGGGAAGGGCCGGGGGGGGGGCGGGGAAGGAACTCTTTTTGACCCATTCTTTACCATCCCATGAATCCCCCTTCGCCCCGTCGTGATGCCCCCGTAAGCGCCCCCACCTGGTGAGAGGTGAATCACTGAACGGCTGGGTATCGACAAGGTAAGGCTCAGTTAAGTTAGGTCCGCCTCACCGCACGTCGGCATCATCCGTGAACCGTCTTGGAGCCCCTATGCGCCCCGTCCGCCTCCCCGTCGCCACTGCCATCGCCGCAGCGGCGGCGCTCACCGCCGTCACGGGCTGCACCGAGAAGAGCGACGCCAAGGGCGGCGGCAACACCGTCGAGGTGACCGCCACCGACGACAAGTGTGAGGTCTCCACCACCAGGCTTCCCGCCGGGCACGTCGAGCTCGCCATCGAGAACAAGGGCTCCAAGGTCACCGAGGTCTATCTCCTCTTCCCCGACGACCGCATCGTCAGCGAGCGCGAGAACATCGGCCCCGGCACGAAGCAGAAGCTCACCGCCGAGGTGAAGGCCGGGTCGTACGAGATCGCCTGCAAGCCCGGCATGAAGGGCGACGGCATCCGCCAGAAGGTCACCGTCAGCGGCGGCAAGACCGTCAAGCGCGACCCGCGCCTGGACAAGGCCGTCGCCGACTACCGCGCCTACGCGCAGGAGCAGGCCGACGCGACGCTGCCCAAGGTGAAGCTCTTCACCGACGCCGTCCGCGAAGGCGACGCCGAGGCCGCGAAGAAGGCGTACGCCAACTCCCGCATCGGCTGGGAGCGCACCGAGCCGGTCGCCGAGTCCTTCGGTGACATCGACCCGAAGGTCGACGTCCGCGAGGACGGCCTGGAGGAGGGCCAGGACCTGGAGAAGGACTGGACGGGCTGGCACCGTCTGGAGCGGGCCCTGTGGAAGGACAAGAAGATCGGTGGGCGCGAGAAGGAGCTCGCCACCCAGCTGGACAAGGACCTCACGGACTGGCAGAAGCGCGTCGGCAAGGCGGAGATCACCCCGACGTCCATGGCCAACGGCGCCAAGGAGCTCCTCGACGAGGTCGCCACCGGCAAGGTCACCGGCGAGGAGGAGCGCTACTCGCACACCGACCTCGTCGACTTCAAGGCGAACGTCGAGGGTGCGCAGAAGGCGTACGGCCTGCTCAAGGCCGTCGCGTCGGAGAACGACCCGGCGCTCACCAAGGAGCTCGACAAGCAGTTCGCGGCCCTGGACAAGCTGCTCGGCAAGCACCGCCGGGGCGGCGGCGCGGACTCGTACACGTTCACGTCGTACGACAAGGTCGGCAAGGCGGACCAGAAGGAGCTCCAGGACGGCGTCAACGCGCTCGCGGAGCCGCTGTCGAAGCTGGCCGCCGCCGTCGCCAAGAGCAAGTAGCAAGTAGCAGGTAGCAAGTAGCGGCAGGGGGTATGGGACCGATGACCGAGACCACGAGCGGCAGCGACAGCAGCGGCGGAGGCGGCAGCAGCAGTAGCGGCGGCAGTGACAGCTCGTCCGCGCCGGATCGCGGCGACGCCAACTCCGTTTCCCCTTCGAGGCGTTCGCTCCTCGGCTGGGGCGGCGCCGGGCTCGCGCTCGGTGCCGCCGTCACCGGGGGCGCCGTCGCGGTGGCCCGGTCCGGGGACGAGGCCGTGCCCGCGTCGTCGGCGGGCGGCGCGGTCGCCTTCCACGGCACACACCAGGCGGGCATCGCCACCGCCGTCCAGGACCGGCTGCACTTCGCCGCGTTCGACGTGAAGACGGACGACCGCGAGGAGTTCGTACAGCTCCTCAAGGACTGGACGGCGGCCGCCGCGCGGATGACCGCGGGGCACGAGGTCGGTGAGGGCGCCTACGGCGGGCTCACCGAGGCGCCGCCGGACGACACCGGTGAGGCGCTGGGCCTCAAGCCGTCCCGGCTCACCCTCACCATCGGTTTCGGGCCGGGTCTCTTTGAGAAGTTCGGGCTCGACGACCGGCGGCCGGAGGCTCTCGTCGATCTGCCCAAGTTCCCCGGCGACAACCTGGACAAGTCCCGTGGCGGCGGCGATCTGTGCGTACAGGCCTGTGCGGACGACCCGCAGGTGGCCGTGCACGCCATCCGCAACCTCGCCCGCATCGGCTTCGGCAAGGTCGCGGTGCGCTGGTCGCAGCTCGGCTTCGGGAAGACGTCCTCCACGACGCCGGGCTCGCAGACGCCGCGCAATCTCTTCGGCTTCAAGGACGGCACCCGCAACGTCTCGGGCGATGACCGTTCCGCGCTGGCCGAGCATGTGTGGGTCGGCGAGAAGGACGGGCCCGGCTGGATGGCCGGCGGCTCGTATCTCGTCGCGCGCCGCATCCGTATGAACGTCGAGACCTGGGACCGTACTTCGCTCGGCGAGCAGGAGGACGTCTTCGGCCGCGACAAGGGCAGGGGCGCACCGGTCGGCAAGGCCAAGGAGCACGACGAGCCGTTCCTGAAGGCGATGAAACCGACCTCGCACGTCCGGCTCGCGCACCCGGACACCAACGACGGCGCGACGATCCTGCGCCGCGGCTACTCCTTCACGGACGGCACCGACGGCCTCGGCCGCCTCGACGCGGGGCTCTTCTTCCTCGCCTACCAGCGTGACGTCCGTACGGGCTTCATTCCGGTGCAGCGCAACCTGGCGCGCTCCGACGCGCTCAACGAGTACATCCAGCACGTGGGTTCAGCGGTCTTCGCGATCCCGCCGGGCGTCCGCGACAAGGACGACTGGTGGGGCCGGACGCTGTTCAGCTGAGGGGATCTGACGGACATGTTCGGTAATTATCTGATCGGGCTGCGCGAGGGACTCGAGGCCAGTCTGGTCGTCTGCATTCTCATCGCGTACCTGGTGAAGACGGAGCGGCGTGATGCCCTGCGGCCCATCTGGATCGGCATCGGCGTCGCGTGCGCGCTCGCGTTCGGCTTCGGCTGCGGGCTCACCTTCGGTTCGCAGGAGCTGACGTTCGAGGCGCAGGAGGCGCTCGGCGGTTCGCTGTCGATCGTCGCCGTCGCGCTCGTGACGTGGATGGTCTTCTGGATGCGGCGTACGGCCCGTCATCTCAAGAAGGACCTGCACGGCAAGCTGGACGCGGCGCTGCAGATGGGCACGGGCGCGCTGGTCGCCACCGCGTTCCTCGCCGTGGGCCGTGAGGGCCTGGAGACCGCGCTGTTCGTGTGGGCCTCGGTGCGGGCCTCGGGCGACGGTACGCACGGTCCGCTGATCGGCGTGCTCCTGGGCCTGCTCACCGCGATCGCGCTCGGCTGGCTGTTCTACAAGGGCGCGGTCCGCATCAATCTGGCCAAGTTCTTCACCTGGACCGGCGCCATGCTGGTGATCGTGGCGGCGGGCGTTCTCGCGTACGGCGTCCACGATCTGCAGGAGGCGGAGTTCATCGGCGGCCTGCGGAACAAGGCGTTCGACATCAGTGCGACGATTCCGCCGGACAGCTGGTACGGCACGCTCCTGAAGGGCGTCTTCAACTTCCAGCCGGATCCGACGGTTGTCCAGGTCACGGTGTGGCTGCTGTACCTGATCCCGACGCTCGCGTTCTTCTTCGCCCCGGTAGGGTTCGGGCCCGGGAAGGGGAAGGTGAACGCAACGCATGAGCAGGCTTCCAAGGCAGCGCACTCCGATGCGGGGCGGACGGCGGCAACGGCCGGTCCGGTACGCGATGGTGGCGTCGACGGTGACCGTACTGACGGTGACGGCGAGCGGGTGCGTGACGGTGCACGGGGAGCGGGAGGTCATCCCGTCGGCGACGAAGGCTGAGGCCGACCGCGCGCTGAAAGACTTCCTCACCGCGTACAACAAGGCCGAGAAGGCGTACGACCCGGCCCTGGACGCGGCCCGGGTCACGGGCCCGCTGAGCGCCATCAACCAGGCGGGCCTGAAGTCTCGCGGCGCGCGGAGTCCGGGCGGCAACCCCAAGCAGGTGCCGCTGGAGCTGACGGACGCGAAGTTCTCGATCCCCAAGAAGGCCGGCTGGCCCCGGTGGTTCGTCGCGGACACGAAGTCCAACCGCAGGGGCGATCTGCGCTGGCTTCTCGTCTTCACCAAGGGCGGCAAGGACCAGCTGTGGGAGGCGTCCTACCTCAACCTGGTGTCCCCCGACAAGATGCCCGAGCTGAAGAAGGACAAGGACGGCTGGGCGGAGCCGGTCGAGCTGAACTCGAAGGCCCTGGCCATGGCGCCGAAGAACCTCGGCGAGCAGTACACGACGTATCTGAAGTCGGGCGGCGACGCGTTCGAGCCGGGCGACCACACGTCGCTGTGGAAGGCGGCCCGCGACAAGAACACCAAGCGCCGCGGCTTGGCCATCCAGTACATCGACGAGCCGCGGAACGACGGAACGTTCGCTCCGGTGGGCCTGCGCACCCAGGACGGCGGCGCGATGGTCTTCTTCTCGACGCATCACTACGAGAAGCAGACCGCCGCGAAGGGCGTGAACCTCACCGTGGATCCCGACGTGAAGCCGCTCCTCAAGGGCGACGTCAAGCAGTCGGTCACGCTGGAGCGCGTCTCCAACCAGGTCGTCATCGACCCGGCGGGATCGGGCAAGGTGTCGTTCCTGAGCCGCATCCAGGGTCTGACGGGCGCGCGGGGCGAGTAGGAACGGCCCCGCGGCGGCCGGGCGTCAGCCTCTCGACGGCGAGGCGTCAGCCTCTGAACGACCAGGTGTCAGCCTCTGGACGGCCAGGTGTCAGCCTCTGGACGGCCAGGCGGCGACGTCGTGCTGGGGCTCGCCCGCCACGCGGGCGCATTCGTCGGTGAGCGTCTCCAGGAGCGTCAGCGGGTCCGGAAGCTCGTGCTCGGGGCCGCGGATCCAGCTGACGGCCAGATCGCCGGGCAGCCGCGCGGGCGGCACCAGGACGTACGAACCGCGGCAGTGCCAGCGCAGACCGGGGTGTTCGTTCGTCGTCTCGGGGTGGCAGTCGAGCTCACAGGGCCACCACTCGTCCTCGTCCTCCGGGGTGCCACGGGTGAGCGTGAAGAACAGCATCCGCCCGTCGTCCATGGGGCCCTCGGACTCGGCGACAGGGCCCACGTCGATGCCGTCGGCCAGCAGCCTGGCGAGTGCCTCGCGCCCGGCGGCGAGCGGCACGTCGAGGACGTCGTGCACCATGCCCGTCGCGGTGATGAAGTTGGCCTGGGGCTGGTGCCTGGCCCAGCGTTCGATCTGCCCGCGGTCGGTCGTGGACTGCGTCTGCCAGGCGAAGGAGATGGGGTGCCTGGCGGGGGTCGGACATCCAATGCGGTCACAGGAACATCGGTACGCGGAAGGGTGCGCGGCCGGTGAGAGCGGCAGGCCCGCCGCCGCCGCGGCGACCAGGAGGGCCTCGCGGTCCGCCTCGTCACCCGCCGTGTCCTCGGGTCGGGGACGCCGGCGAAGCCACTGGGAAATCCTGCTCTGCCCGCCGGAACGGCGACCGAACTCCGCGCCCATCTATCCCCTCACCTCGCATGTGTGCCGAGAAGCATGTCCCATGGTCGCACCATCCTGCTCCTCGGGGGGCCAGAGCCCACATCCGGGGTAGCTGGGGTGATGCAAGGCGCAGGGTGACATCGCGCGTCATTGCGTACTAACCGGTGACATACCCCCCTACCGTGTTCGGCATGGTCACCAGGACTGTCCTCACCGGACTATCGGGGCTCGTGAGCCTCACCACACTGGCCCTCGCCGCACCGGCCGCTCCCGCGGGCCCCCTCGCCCCGCTCGAATGGGGCGGCGGCCCCCTGACGGTGGAAGCACTCCCCCACGTCACCTACACCGCACACCGCGGCGGCGCCCTGGAGGTGCCGGAGAACAGCATGTCCGGCCTGGTGGCGGCGTACGAACGCGGCACAGCCCAGGTCATCGACGCCGATACGCGGATACTGCGCGACGGCACGCTCGTGGCCATGCACGACGCGACCCTGGACCGTACGACGACGTCGACGGGGCCGGTGGGCTCGCTCACCCTGCGCCAGTGGAAGAAGGTCAGGCTGCGTCCCGGTCCGGGCCTGCCCGGCAGTTGGCGTTCCGAGCGGCCACCGACGGTCGCCGAGATCCTCGACCGCTTCGGCGGCCGGATCGTGCTGATGCTGGAGGCGAAGGATCCGCGCGGTCTGCGGTCGCTCGGCAAGCTGATCCGCGCACGGGGCCTGACCCGCTCGGTGTTCGTGAACTCCAACGACCCCGGCGTCGCCCTGCGCGCGCACCGGATGGGCCTGCTCTCGCAGGTGTGGCGTTCCAGGACGCAGATGCGCACGGACCGGCCCGAGCGGTGGGCCGGGTACGTGGACGTACTGGACGTGGATCACAAGGCGCGGGACATCGATCTCCTGCGCGCGGTCAACTCCGGGGTCCCCCGGGTGTGGGCGCACACGGTGACCACCCCGGGCCAGCGCGACCGGGCCCTGCGGCTCGGCTGCAACGGCGTGATCACGGACGCGCCGGGGCTGCTCGCGCGGACGCCGGCGAAGGGCACGAAGGGCGTGAGCGCCGCGGGCCTGCGGGAACGGCCGCCGGTGAACCCGGTGTGATCAGCGGGGCGCGATTCCGTAGAGGGCGTACTCGACGAGCTTGTCGCCGTACTCGTGCGTGAGCGGTCCCGTTCGCTGCAGCCAGCGCTGGGCGAGCGGGCCCGTCCACAGTTCCAGGGCGATGCGGGGGTCCACCTCGGGCGCGACCTGGCCCGCGTCCTGGGCGATCCGCAGGCGCTTCACGTAGAGCTGGAGCGAGGGTTCGAGGAACTTCTCCACGTACTCGGCGCCGATCTCGTCGTTGAGCATGCCCTCGGCGGCCAGTGCCCGGTACGGCACGTCGTACTTGGGGTTCTTGAGCTCGTCGATGGTGGCCCGCACGACGTACTTGAGGTCGGCCTCAAGGTCCCCCGAGTCCGGAATCTCGTACTCCAGCTCGTGGCCCGCCGCGGTGCTCGCCTCCACGCCGGCCTGCTGGCCAAGGTCCAGGAAGGCATCGAGCAGGACGGCGCCCTTCGACGGCCACCAGCGGTAGATCGTCTGCTTGCCCACGCCCGCACGGGAGGCGATCGCCTCGATCGTGAGCTTGCTGAAGCCGACCTCGGAGACCAGGTCGAGGGCGGCGTCATAGATCGCGCGGCGCGAGCGTTCGCTGCGGCGCTTGGAGTCAGGGGCGGATTTCGTGGCCATGCCGTCGAATGTAGCAGCGAACGAGCCGAGACGTACCGTCTCATTAACGCTTGACAAGACGCACCGTCTCGCTCAAAGTGGTCAAGGAAGCGAGACGAGGCGTCTCGTGGAATGTTCTCGCAAGTTCTCGAAAGTTCTCGAACCGGAGGTACGCACATGACGCGAGGCGGAGCAGGAAACATGCTGGGCGTGGGCGGTACACGCACCACCCTCTCCCGCAAGGCGCTGCGCGGCGGGGGCCGGGGCGGCCAGGTCGGCGGCGGGCTCAGCCCGCAGGAGCAGAAACGTGAGCTGCTGCGCAAACTGCGGGAAGGCCGCTCGGCGCGCGACGAGTCATGAGGCCGGGACGCGGATGGCGTCCTGACCATCCGCGGCCCCGGGTTGACCACTCGTCGAACCACCCGTTCAGATCACAGCGCGAGGGCTCCTCAGACCGCACCATGGGCACAACTGACCCGCTACGGGCAGGAACTGACCACCGCGGTACATGAGGAGCCCTCGTTGATTCGATTTCCTCGTCGCGCCACACCCCGGCGCTACCTGATGTGCTCACCGGCACACTTCAAGGTCACGTACTCCATCAACCCATGGATGGACCCCTCGAAACCGGTCGACGTGCCCCTGGCCGTCGCCCAGTGGGAGGACCTGCGCGACCGCTACCGCTCGCTCGGCCACACCGTCGAGGAGCTCACCCCACGTCCGGACCTGCCGGACATGGTCTTCGCCGCGAACGGCGCGACCGTCATCGGGGGCCGCGTGCTCGGCGCGCGGTTCGCCTACCCCGAGCGCGGCCCCGAGGCCCTCGCCCACCTGGAGTGGTTCCGGGAGCACGGCTTCACGGACCTCCATGAACCCACGCACGTGAACGAGGGCGAGGGCGACTTCGCCGTCACGTCCTCGTACGTCCTTGCCGGACGCGGCTTCCGGGCCAGCCCCCTGTCGCACGGGGAGGCGCAGGAGTTCTTCGGCCGCCCGGTGCTCGGACTCGACCTCGTCGACCCCCGCTACTACCACCTCGACACGGCGCTCGCGGTACTCAGCGACACGGGAGACGCGAGGGACGACATCATGTACTACCCGCCCGCGTTCTCGCCGGGCAGCCAGGCGGTGCTGCGGCGCCTCTTCCCCGACGCGCTGATCGCCGAGGAGCCGGAGGCGGTGGCCCTCGGGCTCAACGCGGTCTCGGACGGCCTGCACGTGCTGCTTCCGCAGGGCGCGATCGGCCTCTTCGCACCGCTGCGGGAACGTGGTTATGAACCCGTCGGCATGGATCTGAGCGAGCTGCTCAAGGGCGGCGGCAGCGTGAAGTGCTGCACGCAGGAGCTGCGCGGCTAGGGCCTCTGGGCGTGGGCGGGGAGCGTTGGCAACCGACGGCAACGCCGCAGATGCGCGTGCCCGGGCCCTCGCGGGCCCGGCCTGATCCGAACGAGAGGCCCTAGGGAGCGCTCCCCTGGCTCCCCTGACCCTCCTGGCTCTCCTGGTGGGGCGGCCAGGCGTCGCCCCACTGCGCGTCGCGGGCCGCACGGTACAGCGGGCCGTGGCGCTTGGTCACCGTCTCCCGGTGCAGCGTCTCGTCCGTCGCGCACAGGTCGAGCAGGACCTGGCCCTTGCGGATCTGCGGCTTGCGCACGACACGCTTCGGCGCCGGTTCGGCGTCGAAGCGGACGGCGGCCACATAACTGAACTTCTCGTCCTCGTACGGGAGTGAGCCGCCCTTGACCTGCCGGTGCAGGGAGGAACGGCTGACGCGGGCGGAGAAGTGGCACCAGTCCTCGCCGGGCACGATGGGGCAGGCGGAGCTGTGCGGGCAGGGCGCGGCGATACGGAACCCGGCGGCGATCAGCCGGTCCCGCGCCTCGATGACGCGCAGGTAGCCGTCGGGGGTGCCGGGCTCGATGATGACGACGGCCTGAGCGGAGGCTGCCGCCGCCGCGTCCACGACCGAGCGGCGGTCGCTCTCCGTCAGCTCCCCGAGCACGTACGACACCGTGACGAGATCGGTGCTCTCGATACTGAGCGCCGATCCGATACGAGAGCGCTGCCACCGCGCCGCCTTCAACCAAGGATTGACGGCGGCCAGTTCACGCCCCAGGGCCAGCGCGGGCTCGGCCCAGTCGAGAACGGTGACGGGCCGCTCCCCGTCCCAGGTCGCACTCACCGCCCAGGTCGCCGCGCCGGTGCCACCTCCGACGTCCACATGGCTGCCGGGCGCCCACCCCGCGGGCGCCGCGTCGGCGAGGGCCCCGAGCGCGGAACGCACGGCCTCGAAGGTCGCGGGCATGCGGTACGCGGCATACGCGGCGACGTCAGCACGGTCACGCAGAATCGGGGCGTCGGTCGGGGTGCGTCCCCGATAGTTGGCGATCAGCCGCTCGACGGCTTGCGCGGCCTGCTTGGGCGGCAACCCGTCGAGGAGCCCCGCGAGGGCACTGCGCAGGTTCTCGGCAGGAGATGCCGGGGAAATCGGGGCGTTCACCCCGTGATTCTAGGGTGCGTGAGGGAGCGCCCCGAAAGGGGCGCGGGACTGCGACACAAGCGGCTCCGCCGCGGGACGCGACCAGCCCCCACCGGGCCCGCGGGCAGATCACCGCACCCCGGCCAAGCGCTCAGTGAACCGCGGCCCGGGCCAACCGGGAGGCGGCCCGCGCCCGAGGCCCGCTGTCCGCGGCGCCGCGCCGCGGGTGCACCGTATTCGCCAGGAGAACAAGAAACGTGTCCGTGACGGGATCGATCACCAGCGATGTCCCCGTGAACCCCGTATGCCCCGCGGCCCCGCGTCCCGCGAGCTCCCCCATGAACCACGCCTGATCGACGCCGAAACCGAGCCCCGGCGGCGTCAGCATCAGCTCCACGAAGTCGGGGCCGAGGATGCGCGCCTTGCCGTACGAGCCGCCGCACAGCAGCGCCCGGCAGAAGACCGCCAGGTCACGTGCGGTGGAGAAGAGCCCGGCGTGCCCCGCGACGCCGCCGAGGGCCCAGGCGTTCTCGTCGTGCACCTCTCCCCGCAGCATCCCCCGATCGGCCTTCGCCCAGGGCCTGCGCTGGTCCTCGGTGGCGGCCGCGTCGGGGCGCGGCCCGAAGCCGGTGGCGGCCATGCCGAGCGGCCGGGTGATGCCCTCGCGCACGAGGACGTCGAGCGGGCGGCGCGTGAGGCGCTCCAGGACGTGCTGGAGGAGCAGCATGTTCAGGTCGGAGTAGAGGTGCTCGCCCGGCGGACTCGACGGGGCTTCGGCGCGCAGGGCGGCGAGGCGCGCCGCGTCGTCCGGGCAGTCGTACAGCGGGAGTTCGGGCCGGAGGCCGGAGGTGTGCGTGAGCAGCTGGCGCACCGTGATGCCGTGCTCGGCAGCCGCGCCGAACTCAGGGACGTACGCCGAGACAAGGGCGTCGATGCCGAGCGTGCCCCGCTCAAGCTGCTGCATCGCGGCGACCGTCGTGAACAGCTTGGTGAGCGATGCCAGGTCGAAGGGGGTGCCGGTGCGGGTCAGCACCTGTTGCGCGGGCGGGAGTTCGACACCCGCGTCCTTCTCGGGGTCGTACGCCGCGTAGCGCACCGCACGGCCCACCGCCTCCTCTACGGCGATCACCGGGCCGCGTCCGGCGAGCACGACGGCGCCGGAGCACCAAGGTCTCTCGCCGCGCGTCAGGGCGCGCACCTCGCGTACGAGGTGGCCCATCTCGTCCGTGTCGAGCCCCGCGCGGTCCGGCGTCCCGGCGCGCAGCAGGCGTGGCGCGGTCAGTGGTCCGTCCCCTCCCGGTTCGGCCTGGCCGAGTGCTGCCAGGGGCGGCACAGTCCCATGAAGCAGCCGATGGCCGCCAGGGCGCAGACGAGCTGGACGACGGCCATCGGCACGGCCGTGGCCTCGCCCGCGATGCCCACGAGCGGCGAGGCGATCGCGCCGATGAGGAAGGAGGACGTGCCGAGCAGCGCCGACGCGGAGCCCGCTGCGTGCGGGGTGCGCATCAGCGCGAGGGCGTTGGTGTTGGGCATCGCGAGGCCCATCGCCGACATCAGGACGAAGAGCCCGGCCGCGACGGGGAACAGGCCGACGTCTCCGAAGACACCCGACGTCATGAGGAGCAGCGCGGTCGCCGCGAGGGTGATCACGACGAGGCCGAAGGTGAGCGCCTTGTCGAGGCTGACCCGGCCGACGAGGATCTTGCCGTTGATCTGGCCGACGACGATCAGGCCGATGGAGTTCACGCCGAAGAGCAGGCTGAAGGTCTGCGGGGACGCTCCGTAGATCTCCTGGATGACGAACGGCGAAGCGGAGATGTACGCGAAGAGCGCGGCGAACGCGAAGCCGCCCGCGATCATGTACCCGGTGAAGACGCGGTCGGCGAGGAGCGATTTCATGGTGCGCAGCGCCTCGACGGTGCCGCCGCTGTGCCGGTTCTCGGGGGCGAGCGTCTTGGGGAGACACCGCCAGACCAGCGCCGTGAGGGCGACGCCGATCACGGTGAGCACGACGAAGATGCCGTGCCAGTCGGTGAAGCGCAGGACCTGGCCGCCGATGAGGGGCGCGACCACCGGGGCGACCCCGGAGATCAGCATGAGGGTGGAGAAGAAGCGGGCCATCTCCACGCCGTCGTAGAGATCGCGTACGACCGCGCGGGCGATGACTATGCCCGCGGCGCCCGCGAGGCCCTGCAACAGGCGGAAGCCGATGAGCAGTTCGACGGTGGGCGCGAACGCGCAGATCGCGGTGGCGAAGATGTAGACGAAGAGCCCGATGAGCAGCGGTCTGCGCCGCCCCCACTTGTCGCTCATCGGCCCGACGACGAGCTGCCCGAGCGCCATGCCGGTGAGGCAGGCGGTGAGGGTCAGCTGGGCGGTCGCGGCGGACGTGTGCAGCGTGCGGGTGACCTCCGGGAGCGCCGGCAGGTACATGTCCATGGAGAGCGGCGGGACCGCGGTGAGTCCGCCAAGGACGAGGGTGACGAGCAGGCCGGTGCGGCGCTGCGCGGCGAGGGCCCCGGCGGCGGGGACAACGGGGGCAGGGCCCGGCTCCGCTGTCCGGGACTGCCGTATGAGGGGGTCTTTGGACCCACTCGTGGTGCGGCTGCCGTGCTCCGGCATGCGGATTCCCTCCCGATTAGGCGTGCGATTACCTATGCTCTCAGCTCAGCTGTGCTGGTTGAGACCATTTCCGCGGTATGGACAGGGGCCCCAGTGGTGAATGACAACCTCGAACCCGTGCGTTGGGGCATCCTCGCGACGGGCGGGATCGCCGCGTCGTTCACGGCGAACCTCCTCGACATGCCGGACGCGGAGGTCGTCGCGGTGGCGTCGCGGACCGACGCGTCGGCGAAGGCGTTCGCCGAACGGTTCGGGATACCGCGCGCGTACGGGGACTGGGCCGCGCTCGCCGAGGACAAGAACGTCGACGTCGTATACGTGGCGACGCCTCACGCGTCGCACCGGGCGGCGGCGGGTCTTTGCCTGGACGCGGGGCGCGCGGTGCTCTGCGAGAAGGCGTTCGCGCTGAACGCGCGCGAGGCGCTGGAGATGGTGACGCTCGCCCGGCGGCGCGGCCTCTTTTTGATGGAGGCCATGTGGATGTACTGCCATCCGCTGGTCAGGCGGCTGAAAGCGCTGGTCGACGAGGGGGCGATCGGTGAGGTGCGGACCGTACAGGCCGACTTCGGGCTCGCGGGTCCCTTCCCTTCCTCGCACCGCCTGCGGGACCCGGCGCAGGGCGGCGGCGCGCTGCTCGATCTCGGGGTCTACCCGGTGTCGTTCGCGCACCTGCTGCTCGGGGAGCCTTCGGGAGTGAGCGCGAGAGCAACGCTCTCGGATGAGGGCGTTGATCTCCAGACGGGAATGCTGCTCTCTTGGGAGAGCGGTGCTCACGCCCTGTTGCACTGCTCCATCAACGCGGGCACCCCCGTCGGCGCCTCCGTCACCGGTTCGCGGGGCCGCATCGACGTACCGGACGGCTTCTTCTTCCCGGAGCGCTTCGTGCTGCACCGCGACGGCCGCGAGCCCCAGGAGTTCACCGCCGCCCCCGAGGACGGCCCCCGCGACAGCCTCAAGCACGAGGCCGCCGAGGTCATGCACCGCCTGCGCACGGGCGACACCGAGTCGCCCCTCGTCCCCCTGGACAGCACCCTCGCGGTGATGCGGACCCTGGACGCGGTGCGGGAGCGGATCGGGGTGCGCTACCCCGGCGAGTGAGCGCACCCGTACAGAACCGCCGGACTACGCGGGCTTCAGGCCCGGGTTCCCCGCCTCCGTCACGAACGAAGCCGCCGTCGTGATCGGCGCCCCCGGCGCCGACACCGCGGAGACCGTCTTGAAGTCGGCGCGCGCGGACTCCTGGCCGAGGTCCACGGTCACGTATCCGCGGCGCCCGTTGTAGAACTTCATGTGCGGGTTGGCCTTGGTGTAGGTGTCCCAGTTCGCGGGCTTGTCGGCGCCGTCCTTGCCGCTCGCGACGGACGTGGCGACGATCTCCGTACCGACCGTCTTGGAGCCCTGGTCGGCGAAGTCGGCCTTGATGTCGTAGGCGTACGCGACGTGCACGTCGCCCGTGAGCACCATCAGGTTCTCGATGCCGGCCGACGCCGCGCCCGCCAGGACGCGGTCGCGGGAAGCGGTGTAGCCGTCCCAGGCGTCCATGCTGACCTTCGCCACCGCGTTGAGGTCGAGCTTGCGCTCGGAGAAGTTGACCTGCTGCGGCACGACGTTCCACAGCGCCCGCGAGCGGCGCCAGCCCTCGATGAGCCAGCGCTCCTGCGTGGCGCCGGTGAGGGTGCGCCTGGGGTCCGTGGACTCGGGCCCCGGCACGTGGGAGCCGTCGCCGTAGGCCTGGTCGGAGCGGTACTGCCGGGTGTCGAGGACGTCGAACTGCGCGAGCTTGCCCCACTGCACCCGGCGGTAGAGCTGCAGGTCGGGGCCGCTGGGCCGCTGAGGGCTGCGCAGCGGCAGGTTCTCCCAGTACGCGCGGTAGGCGGCGGCGCGGCGGACCAGGAACTCGGCCGGCGGGTTGCCGTTCTCGTCGCGGTCGCCCGCGTAGTTGTTCTCGGCCTCGTGGTCGTCCCAGGTGACGACGAAGGGGTGCGCGGCGTGCGCGGCGCGCAGATCGGGGTCGGACTTGTAGAGGGCGTACCGCAGGCGGTAGTCCTCAAGGGTCTGCGTCTCGCGGTTGTAGAGGGCGGGCAGGGTGCGGTCGGTGTAGTGGCGGTTGCCGCCGACCGAGTTCACCGCGTACTCGTAGAGGTAGTCGCCGAGGTGGAAGACGACGTCCACGTCGTCCTGCGCCAGGTGTTTGTACGCGGTGAAGTAGCCGTCGTGGTACGCCTGGCAGGAGACCGCGGCGAGCTTCAGTGAGCTCACCTTGCCGCCGAGCGCGGGGGCGGTGCGGGTCCGGCCCGTCTCGCTGATCCACTTCCCCGTCCTGAAGCGGAAGTAGTAGGTCCGGTCGGCGTCGAGGTAGCCCACCTCGACGCGTACGGAGTGGTTGAACTCGGGATGGGCGATGACGGAACCGCGTCTGGCCACACGGCGGAAGCGGGCGTCGTGGGCGAGTTCCCACTGGACGGTGACGCGCTGAGCGGGCAGACCGCTGCCCGGCTCGTACGGGGACGGGGCGAGGCGGGTCCAGAGCAGGACCGAGCCGGGCAGCGGGTCCCCGGACGCCACGCCGAGCGTGAACGGGTTGTCGGCGATCTTCCGCGCGTCCAGCTCCGCCGCGCTCGCCGCGCCCGCGGTCGGCAGGTTGGTGGCGAAGGCGAGCGCGGCTGCGGCGCCGGTGACGGTGAGGAAGCGCCGGCGGCCCAAGTGGCTGGCGGCGGCTCGGAGCTCTGCTGTGTCCTGCTGGCCTGCGGGTGTCATGTGGCCCTCCCCTGACGATTGGTGTCCTGGGCATGCAAGTGGTGGGGGACGACGCGCGACTGTCGCGTACACAACACCTGCATGGCGGACGGATGATGTCCGCATGGACGCCCCTCCCGTACGCTGCGGGGCCATGAACGCAGAGCTAACTGGGCATCCGACCGAGCAGAAAAGGACCGCTGTGGTGACCGGAGCGGGCTCCGGGATCGGCAGGTCCGTGGCAGTGGAACTGCTACGGGCCGGGTGGTCCGTGGCGCTCGCCGGGCGCCGCTCGCAGACCCTGGAGGAGACGGCGGCGATCGCCGCGGGCGTGTCGGAGGGCGCCGCCGTGCGGCCCGTCCCGCACGCGGAGGAGTCCACCGAGGTGAACGCCCCGGCCAGGACCGACGCACTGTGCGTACGTACCGACGTCTCGCGGCCCGAGGACGTGGCCGCGCTCTTCGCCGCCGTGCACGACCGCTACGGCCGTCTCGACCTCCTCTTCAACAACGCCGGTACGTTCGGCCCCGGCGGCGTCCCGGTCGACGAACTGGAGTACGACGCGTGGCGGCACGTCGTCGACACGAACCTCCACGGCGCGTTCCTGTGCGCGCAGGCGGCCTTCCGGCAGATGAAGGGGCAGGACCCGCAGGGCGGCCGGATCATCAACAACGGCTCCATCTCCGCGCACGTCCCGCGCCCGCACTCCGTCGCGTACACGGCGACGAAGCACGCGCTGACCGGCCTGACGAAGTCCCTCTCCCTGGACGGCCGCCCCTACCGGATCGCCTGCGGCCAGATCGACATCGGCAACGCGGCGACCGACATGACCGAGCGGATGCGGGACGGAATCCTGCAGGCCAACGGCGAATTGGCGCCCGAGCCCGTGATGGACGTGTCGGACGTGGCGCGGACGGTGCGCCACATGGCGGAGCTGCCGCTTGAGGCGAACGTGCAGTTCGCGACGGTCCTCGCGACGAACATGCCGTTCGTCGGGCGGGGTTAGGGGCGGGGCCGGACGCCAGTGGCGTCCGGCGCCTCTCTCTGTGGCCGACCGTGACCCCGCCCTCACGGTCGGCCCACATCTTCACAAACGGAATAGAAAGCACCGCGTCAATTACGCGCATCACACCCCGTATGCTCAGCAAGCCCTCCACGAGAACTCCATATTCAGAGCACACTCGGAGCACACCTTGCGCATACGTTCCGCCGTCCCGGCCGTTCTCGCCGCCGCCGCCCTTTCGGCCTCGCTGCTCGCTGCGTCCCCCGCGACCGCGGCCACGGCCGCCCGCCACCAGGGCGGACTGCACCTCGGGTACATCCAGTACGACAGCCCGGGCCGGGACACCCGCTCCAACTCCTCGCTGAACGCGGAGTGGGTCAACATCCACAACAACACCGGTTCGGCGATCCAGCTCAAGGGCTACAAGCTGAAGGACAACACCGGCTACACGTACACCTTCGGCAGCTACAAGATCGGCACCGGCAAGACCGTCAAGGTCCGCACGGGCAAGGGCACCAACGCGTCCGGCGTCCGTTACTGGGGCCGCGGCTCGTACGTCTGGAACAACACCAGCGACAAGGCCCGCCTCATCAAGCCGAGCGGCTCGCTCAAGGACTCCTGCTCCTGGACGACCAGCAACCACGGCTACAAGAACTGCCACTGACGGCTGCTGACTCAACTGCCTGCCGCTGACGGCCACTTGCCACTGTGAATGGGGAGGGGGGCAGGGCAGCCGCTCCGTGACGGCCGGTCGGGGGCCCGCGCCGGGGAGCCGCGGGAATGACCGGGGTCGCGGAACGGTTGCCCTGCGACATGACGACGAACCCGGCTGACGCCGCCTCTCCCGCCAGCTCTCCTGACGCCGCCTCTCCCGCCGCCTCTCCTGGCGCCTCTCCTGGCGCCTCTCCTGGCGTACTGCGATACACCGCGTTCGCGACCGACCCGGCGGGCGGCAACCCCGCCGGGATCGTGCTCGACGCCACCGGGCTCGACGATGCGGCGATGCTGGGGATCGCGGCGGAGGTGGGGTACAGCGAGTCGGCGTTCCTGCTCCCGGGCTCCGGCATCGGCTCCGGTTCCGGTTCCGGTTCCGGTTCCGGTTCTGACTCCGGGGATGCGGGCCGCGCCTTCGATGTGCGCTACTTCAGCCCGCAGGCCGAGGTCTCCTTCTGCGGGCACGCGACGGTGGCGGCGGCCGTCGCACTCGCCGAGCGGGGCGGCGGTGCGGGCGACTTCGTCTTCTCCACGCGGGCGGGCACGGTGCCGGTGACCGTGACCGACGTGGACGGCGCCCTCCGGGCAACGCTCACCAGCGTCGAACCGCACGTCACAGAGGTCGCGGCGGCCGACCTGGCCGAGGCCCTGGCCGCGCTCGACTGGCCCGCGGCCGACCTCGACCCGGCGCTGCCACCCCGCATCGCCTACGCGGGCGCCCGTCATCTGATCCTGGCCGCCGCGACCCGCGAACGCCTCGCCGACCTCTCGTACGACTTCGAGCGCCTCGCCGCCCTGATGCACCGCCTTGACCTGACCACGGTCCAACTGGTCTGGCGCGAGTCGGACTTGACCTTCCACGCCCGCGACCCGTTCCCGGTGGGCGGAGTCGTGGAGGACCCCGCCACGGGCGCCGCAGCGGCGGCGTTCGGCGCGTACGCCCGTGAACTGTCCCTGGTCCCGGCCGAGTCGGAGCTCACCCTTCACCAGGGCGCGGACATGGGGCGCCCCGGCGTACTCACGGTGACCTTGCGGGAAGGTGACGCGAGGGTGCGGGTGAGCGGGGCGGCGGTGCGGATCGGGGGATAGGTGGGTTCCGGTCCCCGCCCGGGCCTTCCGCCCGGGCCTTCCGCCCGGGCGCCATCGCCTCCGAACGGACTACTCCCCGCCCGCCCTGCCCGCCTCACGCACCTCACGCACCTCACGCACCTCACGCACCTCACGCACCTCACTCAGAGTGCGCTCGATCTCCCCCAACTCACCATCGCTGAGAGCCCCGCCACTCGGGGTCCGCGCCGCCCCCGCCCGTCCCGAAGCCCGGCAGCCAGGCGGGCGGCGCCACTGCTTCAGGACTCTCTCTACTGCTTCAGGCCTCGGTACCGCTTCAGGCCTCGCTACTGCTTCAGGCGCCTCTCCACTGCCTCAGGCCTGCCCCGTCTCGAACCGGGAGACCTTCCCGCCGTCGACGGTGAACTGCCACCTCGTCCGCATCTCCCCCCACGTGTCGTTGCGGAACGTGACGATCAGCGCGTGCCCGCCGTCCGACTCGTTCTCCACGTCCATGTGGCCGTGCGAGGAGAAGATCTCGCGGTCGGTCCAGTCGGCGATGTTCCGGTCGGAACCATCGTCGGACATGGCCGCGTCGGGCGTGAGGACTGCCTGGAAGGCGGCCTGGTCGTGGGCGTTGACGGCGGTGACGAAGGCCCGGACCGTCGGGTCCGAGAGCCGGTTTACCTGAATGCTCATGCGCCCACGGTCACACCGACCGCCCGGCCCCGCCACCGGACGGGGTCACCCGTACGGCCGATTGAGCCAGGTGCGCGGCGAGGCTCTGACGGACGGTGGGGGGACAGCACCGACACACACGGACTCACCCGCCCCACCCACATGCGCTCGCCATTCCCCCTCTCCCCCTCTCGCCCCAGGAGTCAGCACCATGACCAGTTCCTGCTTCGACCGACGCGACCTGGGCCTTCTCCTGCTCCGCGTCACAACCGGCGGAGTCCTCGCCGCCCACGGCGCCCAGAAGCTCTTCGGCTGGTTCGGCGGCCACGGCATCGAAGGCACCGGCACCTTCATGGAGTCCATCGGCTTCGCGCCCGGCAAGGCGAACGCCGTCATCGCCGGGCTCGCCGAGGCAGGCGGCGGCACACTGCTCGCACTCGGCCTCGCGACCCCCGCCGCCGGTTCCGCGGCGGCGGGAGCCATGGCCGGGGCGACCGCGGTACACGCCCCCAACGGCTTCTTCAGCCAGGGCGGCGGCTACGAGTACCCGGCGTTCCTAGGCGTCGTATCCGCCGCCCTCGCGGTCGCGGGCCCCGGCGCCTACTCCGTCGACAGCGCGCTCGGCCACTCCTTCAACCGCAACTGGATGGTGCCGGCGGCCCTGGCGGGCACGGCTGTCGGGGCGCTCGTGTCGGTGGGCTCGCGGGCGAGGAACGTACGCGCACAGCAGCAGAGCCAGGCGGGCCCGGAAGAGGCCTGACCTACCCCATGGCGCACATACCGACCGCCCCCATGGCATGCGTGATGGTCGGGCTCAACGGAAGGCCGCACGGCGCATCGCAGCGAAAATGGCTGCCACCGGCGCGAGTTGACGGGATAGCGTCGTCGCCCATGAATGAGACCACCGCCCCGGACCTGCCGCCCCGCCTCACCGGCCTCACCTTCCACGGCCCGCTCTCCGGGGCGCGGGCTGCCCGCATCGTCGAGCGTGTCGCGCCGGGCACCGGCTCCGTCCTCGATCTCGGCTGCGGCTGGGGCGAGTTGCTGCTCCGTGTCCTCGATGCCGCCCCGGACGCCACCGGCGTGGGCGTCGATCTGTCGGCCGACGACCTGGCCAGGGGCCGCGCAGCCGCCAAGGAGCGCGGCCTGGCCGAGCGGGTCTCGTTCGTCGAGGAGTCGGCGACGGATACCACCCACGGCCCCGCCGACCTCGTCCTGTGCCTGGGCGCCAGCCACGCGCTCAGCTCCGCGGAGCCGCCCGGCCACACCGCCGCGGCCCTGCGCGCGCTGCGCCGCCTGGTCAGCCCCGGTGGCCGCGTCGTACTGGGCGAGGGCTTCTGGCAGCGCACGCCCACCCCCGCCGAACTCGCCGGGATGTGGCCGGATGCCCACGCGGGCGAACACCTCTTCCTCGGCGACCTGGTGGACGCGGCGATCGCGGCGGGCTTCCGCCCCCTGTGGGTGGAGACGGCGAGCACACAGGAGTGGGAGGAGTTCGAGTCCGGCTACCGCACGGACGTGGAGGAGTGGCTCGCAACTCACCCCGGCCACCCGCTGGCCGCCGAGACCCGCGAGAAGGCGGACCGCCAGCGCGACACCTGGCTGCGGGGCTACCGCGAGGTGCTCGGTCTGGCCTATCTGACCTTGATGCCGGTGGCCTGAGGGCGGTCTGACCTTGATGCCGGTGGCCTGAGGGCGGTCTGACCTCGATGCCGGTGGCCTGAGGGCGGTCCTTGACGGAGATCAGGGGCGCGGCATCGACCGAAGTCTGCCGCTCATCGACTTTCGGCCGCTCCCCCGCGGCCTCCGCCCGCCTAGCGTCGAGGGCATGACCAGCGAAGAGAGCCTCGGCCCCGTCTCGCTCCGCAAGGACCGGACGACGGTGCTCGGATACCCGCGCGCGGACCTGCTGACCCTGCTCATCGGCATGCCGCTCCTCGGCCTGCTGATCGGCCTCGCCCTGCCGCCGCTCGCCCGGTGGCTGACGGGCTTGCCGGTGCTGCCCTGGCGGGACGGCATCACGTTCGTCGGGTCGCTGGACAAGCCGTGGCAGACCGGTGTCGTGGTGGGCGTCGCTCTGGTCGCCGGGGCGGTCCTGGCCTTCACGGACATCGACGAGGCGTTGAAGCTGAGGCTCACCGACGGGGAGCTGGCGACCGAGAAGGACAGCGTGACGCGGACGATCCGACGCGACCGCGTCTCGGCGGTGTTCCTGGACGGCAAGAACCTGGTGGTCCTGGACGAGACATCACGCGAGGTGACGCGCGGCGAGCACAAGGCATCGGCGGCGACCCTGGCCGAGGCGTTCCGTGCGCACGGCTACCCGTGGCGGGACGCCGACCCGTACGCGTCCCTCTTCCGCCGCTGGATCCCCGGTACTCCCGGCCTGCCCGCCGAGGCGCACGCGGTCCTCGCGGCACGGAAGGTGGCGTTGAAGAGCGATGCCGGGGAGGACGTCCGGGACCTCGGCGGGGCGTTGCAGGATCTCGGGTACGTCGTACGGGACGAGGGCAAGAACCAGTACTGGCGCCCGCTGGCGGCGGAGGCGGGCGAGAGGAGCGAGAGGGGCGCCGCCGCCCAGGACTGAGCGCCGCCGCCCCTCGAAGAACTTGCCGGTCGCCGCCAGAAGCCGACGTCAGAAGGCGTCAGAAGGCGTCAGAAGACGAACGGCCCGGGGGCCTGTGCCGACGTGGCGTTGCAGGTCACGCTGATCCCGAGGACCACGACGTTCAACGACTTGCCCTCCAGGCTGTCGCCGGTGGCGACGGTCCCGTTCAGCGGCCCTGTGGACACCTCGCCGCCCGCGGGGATGGCCGGGTTGGAGTTGCCGGTGAAGGTCGTCGTGCCCGAGCCGTTCTTGGTGAGCGTGAGCGTCGAGGCGACCGAGTTCGCGCCGATGTCAATGGGTGCGCTGATCGCCGACGTGGAGACGCTGATAGTCGCGGCGGTCCCGTCCTGGGCGGCCTTGAGCGTCGCCGAACCCGAGCCCCAGGAACCGCAGTCGAACGAGATGGTCGCGGTGTCCGGGGTCACCGCGGTGGCGGCGGGCGCCATCACCATCGCGCCCAGGGCGACCAGGCCGACGCCCAACGCCGACCCGGCACCGAGTCTGCCGAAGCCGGGCCTGCCGAAGCCGAATCTGCCCGGCCTGCCGATTGAGTAACTGCCATGCCTCATGAGGTCCTGCCTTCAGGTGGGGGGAATGCGGGGGGGACGGCACCGGGAACTGACGGGTGGTCAGCACCCCGGACCGCTGCTCATTGAGGCATGGGCCCCTTGAGGTGACAAGGCACGCTCCCATGATTCTTGACATGCTACGGCCAATTTCAGCCGCGACGGCGAACCTCCTTCCCGGGCCCCCGCCCACGCGGGTGCAAAATGGCGATCATGACCCGGACCCCGACCTCGCCCCAGACCTACCAGCCGGTCCTGGACCGCATCGCGGCCGAGATCGAGAAGACGCCGGGGCGCGGCAGGCCCGCCGACTACATCCCGGCGCTCGCGGCATGCGACCCGAGCCGGTTCGGCATGGCCGTCGCGGAGCCGGACGGCACCGTGTACGGGGTGGGCGACTGGCGGCATCCGTTCTCCGCGCAGTCCATCACCAAGGTCTTCACCCTCGCGCTCGACCTGGCGGGCGAGGGCGACGCCCTGTGGGAGCACGTGGGCCGCGAGCCGTCCGGCAACCCCTTCAACTCGCTCGTGCAACTGGAGTACGAGAACGGCATCCCCCGCAATCCCTTCATCAACGCGGGCGCGCTCGTCGTCACCGACCGCCTCCAGACCCAGACCGGGGACGCGGCGGGCACCCTCCTCGACTTCCTGCGCGCGGAGAGCGGCAACGACCGGCTCGCCATCGACGAAGCCGTCGCCGCGTCCGAGTCCGCCCACGGCGACCGCAACGCCGCGCTCGGCCACTTCATGGCGGCCTACGGGAACATCGGCAACCCGGTCCCGACCCTGCTCAACCAGTACTTCCGCCAGTGCTCGGTCGAGGCGTCCTGCGCCGATCTGGCCCTGGCCACCGGCTTCCTGGCCCGCCACGGCATCCGCGCCGACGGCACCCGCCTCCTCAGCAACAGCCAGGCCAAGCAGGTCAACGCGATCATGCTCACCTGCGGAACGTACGACGCGGCGGGCGACTTCGCCTACCGCGTGGGCCTGCCGGGCAAGAGCGGCGTAGGCGGCGGCATCATCGCCGTCATCCCCGGCCACTGCACGATCTGCGTCTGGAGCCCGGGCCTTGACGAGCGGGGCAACTCGGTGTCGGGGGTTGCGGCGCTGGACCGGTTCACTACGTTGACGGGGCTTTCGGTTTTCTGAGGGGTCTGAGGCGGCCCGTCGGTGTTCTGGGGCGGCCCAGGTCGCGGCATACGCCATGGCGCGGATCACGCCGTCCCGCCCGGCGAGGGACAGCACGAAGTCCGAGGTGGAGCCCTTCTTCTTGATGTCGATGACATCGCGGAGAAGGGGCGGCTGCTGGGCCATCACCGGTCACGCTCTCCATCTGGTGGCCACCGCAACCGCTTGTGCTCGATCGTGCATGGTGTGTGCTGTCGTTCGGCTGCCCGACAAGAGCGAGGGCGGGCCGCTGTCCGTGCTGGAGGCCGGTGGGTCGGAATCCGAAGGCGGCCCGCCCACCGCCGATAACAGAATCACGTACCAGCGCGGTACCGTTTTCCGGTACTACTTGGAATGAGGTGTCGTAAATGACGATAAGTGCCAGTGAGGCCCGCAAGGATCTCTTTGCACTCATCAAGCGCGTCAACGACGACCACACTCCCGTACGCATCAGCTCCAAGAGCGGCGACGCGGTGATGATGTCCGCCGAGGACTACGACTCCTGGCAGGAGACCGTCTACCTGCTGCGCTCCCCCGCCAACGCGCAAAACCTTATGGAAGCCGTCGCACGGGACAGGGCAGGCGCGGCCGTGGCCACCGAGGCCCGCTACCGCTACTGAAACCACCGTTCCCCTTGCGGCACGCGCCGTCACCTCATCGGCCCGACCGGTACGTGTCCAGGAGCCGCTTCCCCGCGACCGTGAAGGGGTGCTCGGGGCCCAGGCCGCGTTCCCTCCGCGCGACGACATCGGTCATCAGCTCGATCGCCTCATCCACCTGACCGAGCGCGGCCCGGGTCCGGGAGAACAACTGCCGGGCCGCGAGCACGAGCGGGTACTCCGGCCCGAAGCGCCGCACATACGCTTCGGTGACCAGCCGGATCTCACTGTCGGCCTCGTCGAACCGGCCCAGGAGATACAGCGCCCACGCGTGGTTGTGCCCGGCGCCCAGTGTCACCGTGTGATCGGGGCCGAGGACCCGGTCGCACTCCGCGGGCAACGAGAGCAGCGCACCGCCCTCCCGGGTGACCACCTCGGCCGCGGGCAGCATCTCCAGCAGGCTGGCGCGGGCGCGCAGGGTCAGCGGATGCTCGGGGCCCAACGCCGCGGACCGACCGTCGACGGTGGCGCCGAGCAGCGTGACCGACTCCTCTCGTCTCCCGAGGTTCGCCAGCACGAGCTGAAGGCCGTAGGAGGTGTCCAGGGTGTCGGGGTCGTCCGCCCCGAACAAGCCCTCTTGAGCGCTACGGACTTCGCGGAGCAACGACTCGGCCTCCGCGAACCTGCCCAGCCGGAACAGCGCCCGCCCGGCCCTGGAACGGGCGGCCAGGACCCTGCGGTCCTCCGCGCCGAGCAGTCGCTGTGCGAGGTCCGCCGCGGTTCGGGAGGTCTCCCAGGCCGAGAGGTAGTCACCGGTCCGGTGCAGAGCGACCGAAAGCCGCGTCGCCACGGCCAGGGCGTCGGCGGCGGCCGAGGGCTCGCCGACGCGCCGCAGCAGGGCCAGCGCATGAGGGACCAGCAGGCGCAACCGCGGCTCGTGCGGCCCGGCGTCGGGTACGCCGGGCACGGCCGCGTCGAGCAGTCGGACGGCCGCCGTGTCGAGGACGGGCACCAGGTCCGCGGGGGTCGCCGTCGAGACGCTGTCGAGCAGGACGCCGTGGCTCTGCACGCAGCGCGCGCCGGCGGCATCGACCAGCTCGGACAGCGACTGGTCGAGGAGGGCTCTGAGGGCTGTCTCGGTTCGGGCACGAGGCAGTACGGCGCCGATGTCGGCGTGGTTGAGCAGAGTCAGCGGCAGGGGTTCGGCGGCGAACCGGGCCAGCAGTCTGAGCAGGGCCGCCGCTTCGGGCAGCCCGCGCGCCTCGAACGTGTCCAGGGTCAGCTGCCAGGTCAGGCCGACCAGACGCCGCGGGTCCGCTTCGGACAGGGCCTCGGCCCCGCGGTCGATCAACTCGACCCGTTCGTCTCCGTCGAGATGGTGTCCGTAGGCGTCCATCGTCCAGGGGTCGAGCACCTGGTGGGAGAGGAAGCCTCCGGCCAGGGTGAGGGCGAGCGGCAGCCGCCCGAGCCGGTCCGCGACCCGCGCCGCCTGCTCCGTCGTACCGCTGTGCGGGGCGAGGTCGCGCAGCACGAGAGCGGCGTCCTCCCGTGGCAGTACGCCGATGTGCTGGAGTTCGGCTCCCGGCCACCAGCGTGCCGCCGCCCGGCGCGTGGTCACCACGACGATGCCGCGCGGGCTGGTACGCAGCCAGCTGTCGCCCCGCAGGATCTCCGGCTCGTCGGCATTGTCGAGGACCAGCAGCCAGGGCTCGGCGGAGCGGTCGAGATACCGCCAGACGAGATCGGCCGCGGGACGGAGGCCGTTGCGGGCGGCCAGCAGTTCGCCGTCGCCCGCCCCTCGGTCGGCGGCCACGGCCAGCATGCCGCCGCGCAGGCTCGCACGGTCGGCGGCGTTGACCCACAGAGCTGCCCGGCCCTGTTCGGCGGCAACCTCCTGGAAGAGGGTGCACGCGACCGCCGTCTTGCCCGAGCCGCCCATGCCGTAGAGCACGTAGACCTCGCCGCCGCGCCCCGCCCCGACGCTCACCCGCAGACGTTCCATCACCTCGCTGCGATCACGCAGGACGACGGGAGGCCGCCCCACCGCCGGTCGTCGCACCGAGTCCGGGCCGCTGGGCTCAGGGCCGTCAGCGCCGTAGTGGTGGTGCTCGTTGATGTGCTGGTCGCCGGATGACTGGAAGACCCGTCCGCGGTCCTCGGCATGACCGTCCATGCCACCCGTCATCGCTCTGCGATGTGCTGGTCTCGTCCCGCTTGGTAGACCCGGCCCTGGCCGGAAGCGGTGGCGTGCTGGGTGACCTGTCGGGCCGCGGAGCCGTCGGGATCGAGTTCGTCCAGCAACCGGCGCAGCTCTTCGGCGGCGGCGGGCCGGGCGACGATCAGACGCCGTAAGAACCCTTGCCACTGCAGACGCAGTTCGTCCAGAGTCTCCTGGTCGTGCGCCGCCACGGCAGCCAGCACATCCTCACGGCCTGCGTCCAACTCGGCGGCCACGGTCCCGGCCCGTTCCGGCTGCGTCCGGCGCCAGAGCTGCGTGAACCCGTCACGTGTGCGCTGCCAGGCATCCGCTGCCATCAACGTGACCAAGGTGGTTCCCGCGCTCTGTGCGAGCGATGTCACTTCCGGGTCCACAACCGCCCCTCCATTCACCCGATTATCCGACAACACGCCAGAAAAAACGTACCCGCTAAGCGTTTACATGATTTTCTTTCCAATCAACATCATTCCACGCCCGAGCGACACGGGACAAGCATGGACTAATCCTCGCCATTACCCCTGCGGACCGGGTCTGACACATGGCCAGGCAAGCATGTTGCACGCTACAGTGAACCCTTCCGACCGATCGAGGGGGCGACGGAAATGGTCAGACCTTGGGAAGCAGATCCGGACACGACTTTTAAAAAGCGTCTGGGAAAAACGCCCCAGGAACTCGGAAATACAACCGGAACTCCTGACTGCCCCGACATCTGGGAACTCGCCAATGGTGACATCGCTGTCATCGGCCGCGACCTCACCCAGTCACTCGCCAAGAACCTGCCCGACGGGGTCTCGATCGGTTCGGACGAACGCCTCGTGGTCATCCCCAGGAACATGCTCATCGCCGCGAAACCGGACATCCCCAGTGTTTGATTCCTTCCCCGTCGGCGCCTCCGAACGCCTGGACCGTCCCACGTACCACGCGGACTTGGGCCGGGTGTACGCCGACGGGATCGGCTTTCTCAACAAGCTTGAGCGCGGCCAGAATTTCAAGGAACGCGGCTTCCCAAGCTGGGAGGCGTTCGCCGACGGCGACTGGCAGCGGGCCCTTTCTCTGGCCGAGGAAAGGCGCGAGGAATACGCCCAGGAACTCCACAAGGCATCGCGAATGGGCGTCACGCACCGCCGCCTTCGCGTCGTTGAATTCCCGATCACGCCGTATGTGCAATGGGAGTTGTTCGTCCTGCGCGTACGCGTGGAACTGGGTGACGACATCAAGATTCTCGACGCGCGCGACATTTCGAGCATCGAGCGGATTCGCCCGGTTCCGGAAGTAGTAATTCTCGGCGATGCGGTCATGTATGAGGTCGTTTACGACGAGGACGGAAATCCAGCCGGGGCCAACCGCTGCACGGACAACTCACTGATCCGGGAAACGAACGCCGGATTCGATGCGCTGTACGAGCGGGGTGAGGGGTTCCACGATTTCTTCGACCGGGAGGTCGCCCCCTTGGCCCCGCCCCGGGTGTCCAGTGCTCCGGCAGGTTTCCGCGGTACGCGGTGACCAACAAGGCAAGGTGACGAGCGAGGCTTCGCCCCACCAGATCACCGCCCCCTGCGATGTCGAGACGCCCGCCACGTCGACCACCCCTCGCCGTTCAGGAGGGCGCTTGCGTTGTCTGAGCTGAGGTTTCTCCGCTCTCCGGCTTGATGTCGGTGGCGTCCGCGCCATGCTGTCCAGCGTGCGCCGCGGCGAAAGGCCCGTGCTCTACGACGACTTCCCCATCCGCATCATCCACACGTACGACTCGGTGCGACGGTGTCGCCAGTGGCAAGCCGGCGAGGTGCCTTTTGAGCCTCTTGGCCATCGGCAGGTAGGTCGCGAAAGTGAGCCCGCCGGAGACAGCGGCCCCGATGAGAGGGATGGCCTTCGAGACGGTCTTCGCGAAGGACTGCTTCGTCATCTGGACGCCGAGGTAAGCCGCGACCTTCTTCACTATCGGGTAGACGACACCCTGGGTGAGTGCCTTCTGGGGCAGCTTCTTGGCGACCTGCTCCGATATCAACCCCGCGACCTTCCCCACAGCGGCGTTCGCCGACTGGGTCCCGAACATCACGCCGAAGAACAGCGTGAGCACTCCCATGGTCGCGTCATCGACATCATCGCCGTCGTCGGAGAACAGATCGGGCCAGCTGTAGAGGTACGCGAGTTTCTGCGCGATACGCACCATGTGGCCGAAGTACTGAGCCACGTCGGCGGGCACAGTGACGGGAAGGGCGAGGATGCCGGGTATCCCGGCAGCCGCGGAGAGAGCACTGACCTTGCCGGTTTCGAAGCGGATGGAGTCGTTGGCCAGTTTGTCGAGAATCTCGACAGTGATGCCCGCGGCAGCGGGAGTCTCTTCCACCGCTCTTCGGATGTCATCCTCGGAGCAGTGACGAGCCAGCGCACTTCGCAGGTAAGCCTCCCTATTGATACGCACACCCGGGAGCTTTGCTGCCGCCAGCAGCACCGCGGAGAAGCGCGACTCGGGATTCTCGATGTCTTTGCCCTGTTTCATGGCAGGAACCTACGGCAGCTCCGCGCTCCAAAGGCCGTACCGCGTAAGGCACTTACAGCACGGCCTGCGAATGTGAACGACGTTGGCGTGCGCGCTGGGTCCATCACGAGGGCCCCCGATACGTACAGCCAACATCCGTCAGTCCGGCGTTCCTGTTCGACTACGCGGAGTCCACGACCGTTCGACCGAGGTCCGTCATGGAGCAACCGCGCGTACGAGGAGCGTCCCGATGTGCCCAGGGTGCGGCGCGTCGAGGATCCGCGCCTCGGCCGTGGCGAACCCGGCCCGGGTGAGTAGGCGCTCCCAGACTTGTCCTCGCTCAGGTACGCCAGCACCTCGGAGCACACGAACTCCGCGCCGGTACCGGCCCATTTCGTGGTGCTCCTCTCGACCATGACGGGAGAGAGGTCAATGCCCCGGGCAGCGACACCACGTCGAGCGAGGTAGGCGAGGGCACGGCCGGTGCCACAGCCGATCTCAAGGACGGAACGCGGGGCGCCGAGCAGTTCCGGGCCGGGTCCGTGACCGGCGTACTGGGTCCAGCAGAAGTTCGTCTCCGCGTCGTCCTTGAAGGCGGAAGCGGCGTACGTGTCCCACAACTCCGTCTCGGCGGCGATGTCGTGTTGTGCGGGCAAGGCGATTCCTCTTCGCAGGGCCGCTGTGGCTATGAACGTGCGGCGCGCAGAACCTCATCAGGTCGGCAAGACGAGGGTTGCACTCACGGATCGGGACGGCAGAGCACTCTCCAAGGGAACCCGACGCATGACCACGCTCACTGGCCTCCCGGCGAACCAAGACATCCCCCGAGAACTTCGCGGGTCGGCGCCCTGCTCTGAGGTCGGAGCGGGGCACCGACGCGTGACGGCCTGCGCACGGAGCCGCTCGTCCACCACGCCACGGATGAGGTCGGACTAGCCGTCCGGCGCCAACGCGGGGCGGGTCCGTCCTGCCTACCGAGGACTCTGCCTCGATCAGAGTGCCGCGAACTCGACGAAGGCGGCCCATGCCGTGGGTTGTACGGCTAGGGGGGCGCGGGTCGTGTCTTTAGAGTCGCGGATATGGACCTTGCCGGGGCAAGTGGCTATTTCGACGCACTGGCCACCCTCAGCGCCGCTGTAGCTGCTCTTGACCCAGACAAGTGCAGGCGCGGGACCGCGCTTTGCTTCAGCGTTCATCTCTCTCCCAACAGCTCCTCGATGAAGGCCAGGGACTCACTCGGGGTGAGAGCCTGCGCTCGGATGATCCCATAGCGCGCCGACAGCGCATGGACCGCGTCTCGCTCCGTGACCAGTGTGCTTCGGCCTTGAGCCTCCATGTAACCGACCTGCTGCCCCTGCCTCGGCATCAGCAAGGTGAAAGCGCCATCGACACCAGCATTGTCCTCGCGGTCGAGCGGCATCACCTGAAGCTCGACGTTTCGCTTCGTACCGAGCAAAAGCAGCTGTTCAAGCTGCCCGCGCCACACATGCTCACCGCCGAGTGGCCGCCGCGCAACCGGCTCTTCCATGACGAAGCTCAACAACGGGGCAGGCCACCTGCCGATGATCTCCTGTCGTACAAGCCGCGCTGCAACGCGCTGCTCGATAGTCGCCTCGTCCAGCAGTGGGCGGCGCATTCCCAGCAAAGCCCGCGTGTACTCCTCTGTCTGCAACAGGCCGTTGACCACGTGGGTGTCGTACACATGAAGCTCAACCGCCTCGGCCTCCAACTTGGCCGCGTCCCGGAAGAACGCCGGATACTGAGCCCGAGCCACCTCCTCCTTGCTCGCGCTCAACACCCCGCCGGAATCGAGCACTTCATCCGCCTGATCGATGAACTTCGGCGGTGGGATGCGTCTCGCCTGCTCGAACGACGCGACCGTCGAGGCCGAATACCCGGTCAGCGACCCGAGCCTCGCCCGGTCCATCCCCTCCCGCTCCCGGAACAGCTTCAACTGCCGTCCGAACACGCACAGCATGCCCGTTCCGACCTCGTACTCCGACTGTTGAACCTCGTCGTCCACGCCGCAGCTCCTCTCGTGCAACCGCCCAGTCGGCCAACTCGGGGCCCGGGAACCGGTTACGCCCAACACCAGGTACAAGCGCGCCGCCCGCGCGTACAGCTCGTACCCGTCAGCGCATCACTCCTGGTCAACGCTACGCAGAGTCCGCGACCGTTGACCTTATGAAGTCAGCAACTCCCCCGAACGGGCATATGCCACAGCGCTCCGCACCCGAACGCGAGTTCACCATGCGCTTCACTTCCACGCCGCGCGGTGCCCGCCTGGCCCGCCGACTCGTCTCGCACCGCCTTAACGACTGGGGCCATCCCTACACGACCTCGGCCAACGAGACGCTCACCCTCATCACGGCCGAACTCGCCGCCAACGCCGTACAACACGGCCACGTCCCCGGCCGGGACTTCCACCTCCGCCTCACCCTGGACGAGGGCATCGTTCGCATCGAGGTGACCGACACCCGCGCTGAGAAGCAGCTTCCCACCGACCCTCCGGCGACCGACTCGCTGTCAGAGTCCGGCCGGGGCCTGCTTCTCGTAACCGCCCTCGCGGACGACTGGGGCGTCAGCCCTCGCCGTGCCGCACCGGGCAAGACGGTGTGGGCGGATTTGCACATGCAGGAAGTCCGGGAGAGCCCGCCACTCCATGCGCTGGTCCCCGCGTCAGAAGAGACGCATCTCCGCAGATCAGGAACCCCTCCCCACGGCAAAGCCGCAGATAGCGGCAGACGAGTCGGGCTGTACGCCGGGTTCTGTCGCCCGGTCGCCTCGCGGCGGCCGGGGAGACGGCCATCCATCTAGGGTCCGCATTGCTGCGGACCTCGTGCGGTCTACCCGCGGACTCGGGCGGGCAGCCCTCGATCATCCGCGCAGGGTCCTGTTTCCAGGGCCCCTCTTGACCTTGCTCCAGGTGGGGTTTACCTAGCCGCCTGAGTCACCTCAGGCGCTGGTGGTCTCTTACACCACCGTTTCACCCTTACCGGAGGCCGAGGCCTCCGGCGGTCTGTTTTCTGTGGCACTGTCCCGCGGGTCACCCCGGGTGGCCGTTAGCCACCACCTTGCCCTGTGGAGCCCGGACGTTCCTCGGGAAGAGCCCCTGGTGAGGGGAGCTTCACGCGGCCGTCCGCCCGGCTCGTCTGCCGTGCCGACCATGCTACCCGGCATGAGCCGGGGCTCAGGCCCGCTGCCGCCCTCAGTCGAACTCCACGGTCTCCAGCTCGAAGCCGAACGGTTCCGGGAGGGCCACTGCCTTGCCGAAGGGGAGCGTGCAGTGCTGGCGGTAGTCGTCCCCCTCCGGGTCGCTGAACAGCGTCACCGAGGAGCCCTCGCGGTCGATGAGCAGGTAGAGGGGGATGCCGCCGCGGGCGTAGCAGCGGCGCTTGGCTTCGCGGTCCAACTGCGGCCGGGTGTCCGTCACCTCGACCACCATGCCGACGCCATTGCATGGCATCCAGGGGTCGGCGCCGCGGAAGAGCCGTAGCTCCCTGGGTGCGAACGTGCCGTCCGGGATGGCATGGTTCTCCGGACCGGCGCCCCCGCCCATCAGCTTCAACCCCTTGTTCCCCGAGAAGCACATATCGGTCCTGGCACGCCTGTAGATCTGGCTTACGACCAGCCCGAGCAAGTCCTCGTGGTGTCCGTCCGGCGGTGGCGTAACGACAATCTCCCCCTCGATCAGCTGCGCCCGGAATCCCTCAGGGGTGTCCAGGCCCAAGAAGCCCTGCAGCAGAATCTCTGGCCCTGTGACCGCCTCGTGCGCCAGATCGGCCATGTCACGCTCCCTCCTCCGTCGCTCGACAGACTCCGGCCAGACTGGGACACCGCTTGATGCGTCGCCCGGAGGTCCGAAGTTGTTCCCTCGATAGGGGACGAGGTCTCCGGGCGGGCGTCAGGCTTCGCCCGCCCGGCGGGTCCCGGCCCGGCGCCGCTTGACCTTGCCGCAGCGTCAACGTTTCTACTGGCCTCATGAGCGGGAGGAGCGGGATGCGGATCGGAGAGCTCGCCGGGATCGTCGGCGTCACCACGCGGGCCATCAGGCACTATCACCACCTCGGGCTGCTCCCCGAGCCCGAGCGGCGGGCCAACGGCTATCGGGAGTACGGGCTGCGGCACGCCGTCGCGCTCGCCCGGATCCGGCGGCTCACCGAGCTGGGCCTGGGCCTCGCCGAGGTGCGGGACGTGCTCGCGGACGACGCGGGGCGCGAGCTCGCCGAGGTGCTCGCCGAGCTGGACGCCGACCTCGCCCGGCAGGAGGCCGCGATCCGCGGGCGGCGGGAGCGGCTGCGGGTACTCCTTGACGGTGCGGAGCGCGGGGTGCTGTCCGCCGAAGGGCCCGTCTCCCCCGAACTGAGCGAGTTCTTCGCCGAGGTGGCCCGCACCGACGTCGGCCGCGAAGGGCCCGAGTCCGCGATGGCCGCGAAGGACCGGGAGCTGCTCGCCCTGATCGACACCACCGCGCCCCCGGAGTACCGCGACAGGCTGCTGGCCGCGATGCGCCCCGCGCTGGCCACGCCGGAGGCGGTGGAGCGCGCGCACGAGGTGTACGCGCTGCTCGACGCACTCGCGGACACCGACATCGCCGATCCGGCGGTCGACGAAGCGGCCCGGGCGCTCGCCGACGCGCTGCCCGACTCCCTCCTGGAGGAGCTGGGAGCCGAGGGCGCGCGGGCCGTGGCCGACGGGCTCGGCGGGGGCGGCGGGCTCGGCAGGGGCGGCGGGCTCGGCAGGGGCGGCGGCGACCGCTTCCTCGAAGCCTTCTTCGCCGACTTCGCTCCCGCGCAGGCGGAGGCCGTACGCCGTGGGATGCGGCTGCTCATGGAGCGGGGTGCGCGGTGAGGGGCCGTAGGGGCCTGATGCGCGGCCATCAGCTGGAGAAGGGCGCGCACGGCCGTCAGCTGGCGAAGGTCGTGCACGGACGTCGGCTGGCGAAGGTCGTGCGCGGTCTCGCCTGGGTGGTCGTACCCCTCGAACTCGTCCTCGTCGTCTGCCTGCTGACCGGCGCCCCGCTCCCCACGAACGTACTCATCGGCGTGGAGGCCTTCGCCGTGGCGGTGCTCGTCGTGGAGGGCGTGGGGCTCGCGGTCCTGTACCGGCGGGGCGGGCGCGCGGCGGTCCGGGAGGTCGTGCCGGGGCCGGTGCGCGGGATCCTCGGGCACGAGCTGCGGGTGTTCGGCAGTCTCGGGCTGTGGGTGGCCCGGCGGCGGCACGGTGTGCGCGAGGGGGATCTGGCGTTCGGGCACGCCCGTGATCAGGCCGCGATGCTCTACGGCCTCGTCTTCGTCTGCGTCGTCGAGACCATCGGGATGGCCCTGCTGCTGCGGAGCTGGCCCGCGGTCCACGCGGTGATGCTCGTCGTGGACGTCTACACCGTGGTCCTGATGCTCGGCGTGCACGCGGCCTCCGTGACGCGGCCGCACGTGCTGTCCGCCGACGCGCTCCGCGTACGCCACGGCGCCCATCGTGACCTGCGGATACCGCTGGAGCGGATCGCCTCCGTGAGCGGTGAGCGGCGCTTCACGCACGAGGCGGCCGACGGGGTGCTCAACATTCCCGTCGCCGCGCAGACCTCCCTCACGCTGGAGCTGACGGAGCCCGTCACGGCGGTGGGATTCCTCGGCGGGCGGCAGCCGGTGACGACGGTACGGCTGCACTCCGACGACCCGGCGAAGCTGCGGGCCGCCCTCGATCAGGCCCTGGAACTCACGCGGGCGCGAACCGCACCTCCGCCGCCCCGGGGTCGGCCTGCGTGAGCCGCACCCGCAGCCGCTCCCCCAGCGGAAGAGCGTCCGTGCCGCCCTCGATGCGGGCGACGATCGCGGGGTCGGTCAACTGGACGGTACCGACGGACGGTTCACGCTCCTGTACGTCCACCACCACCCCGTCGAAGAGCTCGCCGACCCGGTCCTTGAGCAGGGCGGCCTCGACGAGGTCCACGCACTCCCGCTCCACGGTGTTGCCGCGCCGCGTCCCGTCCGCCATCTCCTTGGGCAGGTCGGGCAGCGCGGCGAGCACCCACTCCGGCGGCTCGTCCCCGGCGACGGCCGCCAGGCACAGCTCGGCGGCGTAACGGTCGACGAGGCGGCGGAGCGGGGCCGTGCAGTGGGCGTAGGGGGCGGCGACGGCGGCGTGCGTGGTGAGGTCGGGGACGTCGCCGCCGCTGAACACGGTGTAGCCGGCGCCGCGCAGGAGCGTGGTGCACTCCTGGAGGAACGCGGTGTGGTGGGGCTCACGCGGGTCGAGGGAGCGGACGAGCTCCGCGTACGGGACGTGGTGCGGCCAGTCGACCTTCAGGGCCTTCGCGGTACGTCGCAGGCGGCCGACGGCGCCGTCGGGGGCGGTGGGCAGGGTGCGCAGGACTCCGGCGCCCGACTGGATCATCAGCTCGGCGGCCGCCATGCCGGTGAGGAGGGAGATCTGGGCGTTCCAGCCGTCGGCGGGGAGCGTGGCGCGGAAGTCGAGTTCGTACACCCCGTTCTGCTCGACGATCTCCTGCTCGGGCACGTTGAGGGAGATGCCACCCCGCTCGACCTCCAGCCGCTCGCGGAGCCGCCCGATGTCGCCGAGCAGCGCGAGTGCCTCCTCGGCGGTGCCGTCGTCGATGGTCCGCTGCACACCGTCGTAGTCGAGCTTGGCGCGGCTGCGTACGAGGGCGCGGCGCACGTCGGTGGATACGGCGCGCCCCTCCGTGTCGAGGTCGATCGTCCACAGGACGGCGGGACAGTCCTGGCCCGGCAGGAGACTGGCCGCCCCCTCACTCAGCGAGGTGGGGTGCAGCGGCACCTTCTCGTCGGGGAAGTAGAGGGTGGTGACGCGCCGGTGGGCCTCCGTGTCGAGCGGCGCGCCCGGTGTGACGTACGCGGCGACGTCGGCGATGGCGTACCGCACCCGGAAGCCGCCGCCCTGCCGCCGGGACAGGTGCATCGCCTGGTCGAGGTCGACGGAGGTGGGCGGGTCGATGGTGAAGAGGGGGATGTCGGTCGCGTCGTGTGCGGGCAGGCGCGGGTCGGCGAGGGCCCGCTCGGCGTCGGCGAGGACGTCCGCGGGGAACGCGCCGGGAACCTCCAACTTCGTACGCAGCTCACACAGCGCGCCCCGCAACGGAGCTTCGGCTGCGCCGGACACGCGGAGATGGCGACGGGGCATGGGTCGAGCGTAGGCGGGGTGGGGCGGAGCGGCATGGTGGGAGATGGCGGGAGGTGGGGCGCGCCTGCGCGGTCCCGGTCGCTTCGCGGGTGGGAGGTGGGGCGCGCCTGCGCGGTCCCGGTCGCTTCGCGGGTGGGAGGTGGGGCGCGCCTGCGCGGTCCCGGTCGCTTCGCCGCTGTGGGGCGCCTCGTTGTTCCGGGCGGGGGCCGCACCGGTACGTCCGTCCTCGCCGTCCGCATGCGGTCGCGGCGTCACTTCGGCGCCGGAGTCCTGCGAGCCGAGCCGTGCTCCGGGCGGACGTACCGGCACGTCCCGTCCCCTCATGTGCGTCGCGCGGCTGCGGGAGCGTGGGTGGCTGCCGGGGACGCGAGGCCTGTGCGCGGGTGCGGGGTGCGGGGTGCGGGGACGATTACCCTGGCGCGGGGCCGCACCCCCGCCCCGTTGACCTCCGAAGGAGACCCATGCTCGTCCTGCTGCCGCCCTCCGAAGGCAAGGCGCCCTCCGGCCGCGGTGCCCCCCTGAAGCCGGAGTCGCTCTCCCTGCCGGCGCTCGCGGACGCGAGGCAGGCCGTTCTCGACGAGCTGGTCGACCTCTGCGTGGCGGACGAGGAGAAGGCCCGTGTCGTACTGGGGCTCAGCGAGGGCCTGCGTGGTGAGGTCGCGAAGAACACCGAGCTCCGCACGGCGGGCGCGCGCCCCGCGGGGGAGATCTACACCGGCGTTCTGTACGACGCCCTCGACCTCGCCACCCTGGACGCCGCCGCCAAGCGCCGCGCGGCCCGCTCGCTCCTCGTCTTCTCCGGCCTCTGGGGTGCCGTCGGCGTCACCGACCGCATCCCCTCCTACCGCTGCTCGATGGGCGTGAAGCTGCCGGGCCTCGGCGCACTGGGCTCCTACTGGCGTACGCCGATGGCCTCGGCGATGCCCGACGCGGCGGGCGACGGTCTCGTACTGGACCTGCGTTCATCGGCGTACACGGCCGCGTGGAAGCCGAAGGGCGAGGTCGCGGACCGGACGGCGACGGTGCGGGTGCTGCACGCGCAGCTGGTCGACGGCGTCGAGAAGCGTTCCGTCGTCTCGCACTTCAACAAGGCGACGAAGGGCCGGATCGTCCGCTCCCTCCTGGAGACCGGCACCCAGCCGAAGGACCCGGCCGAACTGGTCGAGGCGCTGCGGGACCTCGGGCACGTGGTGGAGGGCGAGGCGCCCGCCAAGGCGGGCAGGGCGTGGGCGCTGGACGTGGTGGTCCGGGAGATCCACTGACCTTCTTGATCTTCGGACCTCAAGCTTCGAGCTACGGGCTGCGGGCCTCCGACTTCGGGCTACGGGCTACGGGCCACGAACTTCGGTTGCAGCATGCGCAACGCCCTTTGCGCATGCTGCATGCGCCGAGGCAGGATGCAGCCATGACTTCCCCCTCCGCCGCGGCTTCCGCCTCCGCCTCCGTGCTCGATCTGGCCCCCGTCGTCCCCGTAGTCGTCGTGGAGGATGTCGCCGACGCCGTGCCGCTGGCGCGCGCCCTGGTCGCGGGCGGGCTGCCCGCGATCGAGGTGACGCTGCGGACGCCGGCCGCGCTCGACGCGATCCGGGCCATCGCCGCGGAGGTGCCGGACGCGGTGGTCGGCGCGGGCACCGTCATCTCGCCCCAGGGCGTCGCGGACTCCGTGGACGCCGGGGCCCGCTTCCTGGTCAGCCCGGGGTGGACGGACACGCTGCTCGCCGCGATGAAGTCGTCCGGGGTGCCGTTCCTGCCGGGAGTCTCGACGACCTCCGAGGTCGTGGCGCTGCTTGAGCGCGGCGTGCACGAGATGAAGTTCTTCCCGGCGGAGGCCGCCGGCGGGACCGCCTACCTCAAGTCGCTCGGCGGACCGCTCCCGCAGGCCCGCTTCTGCCCGACGGGCGGCATCGGCCTCGCCTCCGCGCCGTCGTACCTCGCACTGAAGAACGTCGGCTGCGTGGGCGGCAGTTGGATGCTTCCCGCGGACGCGGTCGCCGCGAAGGACTGGGGCCGGATCGAGGCGCTGGCCCGCGAGGCGGCGGCCCTGCGCTGATCCCGGATCCCGCGCCGGGGGCCTGACGCGCGTGCGCATCCGCGGGCCGGTGGGGGCGGGTGGCGGGGGGGGGGCCCGCGCGCCCGGGCGGCGCGCGCCCCGCCGCCCGGGGCGGGGGGGGGCGGGCGGGCCGGCCCCCCCCGCGGCC
>NZ_JBHVXJ010000011.1:216108-321919 GCF_042881845.1 Streptomyces sp. NPDC058257 | reverse complement strand
AACCATTCGGGGTCGCGGTCCTTGGCGGGGGTGTCCTCGAAGGTGTCCTGGACGGGCTCATTGATGATCATGATGTGGGTGACCCTCCGATCAACGGTGAGGACGGTCGCAGGACGCGGAAGACGTGCGCGGGCACGCGGCCCGGTTCGAGGCGTACGTAGTTGGTCCTGCCCCAGTGGTAGGTCTCGCCGGTGAGCTCGTCGCGCACCGGGACCGACTCGTGCCAGTCGAGGCCGAGGCGCGGCATGTCCAGCGAAACCGTGGCCTCCTGGGTGTGATGGGCGTCGAGGTTCACGACCACCAGGACCGTGTTCGGCCCTTCCGCGTCGGATGCCATATCGGAGGCCGAGTCGCAGGCCGTGCCGGGGGCCCTGTCATGAGCCGTCTTCGAGTACGCGATCACTGCTTCCTGGTCCGTGGTGTGGAAGTGCAGGTCACGCAGTTGCCGCAGCGCGGGGTTGGCGCGCCGCACGTGGTTCAGCCTGGTGATGAGGGGCGCGATGCCGGCGCCGGAGCGCTCGGCCGACTCCCAGTCGCGCGGCCTCAGTTGGTACTTCTCCGAGTTCAGATACTCCTCGCTGCCGGCCCGTACCGGGGTGTTCTCGCAGAGTTCGTATCCGCTGTAGACGCCCCAGGTCGGCGAGAGGGTCGCGGCGAGCACCGCCCGGGCCTCGAAGGCGGGACGTCCGCCGTTCTGGAGGTAGGCGTGCAGGATGTCCGGGGTGTTGACGAAGAAGTTGGGCCGCAGATAGTGGGCGGTCTCGCCCGCCAACTCCGTTAGATAGTCCGTCAGTTCACTTTTGTCGTTGCGCCAGGTGAAGTACGTGTAGGACTGCTGGAATCCGATCGCGGCCAGGGTGCGCATCATCGCCGGGCGGGTGAAGGCCTCGGCCAGGAAGATGACGTCAGGGTCGGTGCGGTTGATGTCGTCGAGGACTTCCTGCCAGAAGGCGACGGGTTTGGTGTGCGGGTTGTCGACGCGGAAGATGCGTACGCCGTGGTCCATCCAGAACCGCAGCAGGCGCACGGTCTCGGCGATCAGGCCGGGCAGGTCGCGGTCGAAGGCCAGGGGGTAGATGTCCTGGTACTTCTTCGGGGGGTTCTCCGCGTAGGCGATGGTGCCGTCGGCGCGGTGCGCGAACCACTCGGGGTGTTTGTGCACCCAGGGGTGGTCGGGGGAGCACTGCAGGGCGAAGTCGAGGGCGACTTCGAGGTGCAGGTCGGTGGCGCGGCGGACGAAGGCGTCGAAGTCGTCCAGGGTGCCCAGGTCGGGGTGGATCGTGTCGTGGCCGCCCTGGGGGGAGCCGATGGCCCAGGGGACGCCGACGTCGTGCGGGCCGGGGGAGAGGGAGTTGTTGGGGCCCTTGCGGTAGGTGGTGCCGATGGGGTGGACGGGCGGGAGGTAGACGACGTCGAAGCCCATCGCGGCGATGGCCGGAAGCCGCTGTGAAGCGGTGCGAAACGTTCCCGACCGCGGGGGCTCGCCCTCGACTGTGACGGCACCCTCCGAGCGCGGAAAGAACTCGTACCAGGACCCGAACAGCGCCCGCTGCCGCTCCACGAGCAGCGGAAGCCGCTGCGACTCCGTGACAAGTTCGCGCAGCGGACGCTCGGCGAGAACCGCGTCCACCTCGGGGGTGAGGGCGGCGGCCAGACGGGCGGCGAGGGGGCGTTTCGTGTCCCGCAGGGCCTTGGCGGCGGCGCGGAGGGTGGCACCGCGGTCCTTGCACGCCGGGGCGTCGGCGGCGGCGCTCTCGTACAGCAGGGCACCTTCCTCCAGGACGAGTTCGGTGTCGATGCCCGCCGGTATCTTGATGTTCGCGTGGCGCCGCCACTGGGTGACGGGATCGCCCCACGCCTCGACGCAGAACGTCCAGTTCCCCTCCGCCTGCGGAGTGACCTCCGCGCCCCACCGGTCTGTGCCGGGGGCAAGCTCGCGCATCGGCGTCCACGGCCCGGGGCGCCCCCGGGGGTCGCGCAGGACGACATTGGCGGCGACCGCCTCGTGTCCTTCGCGGAAGACGGTGGCGGTGACCTGGAAGGTCTCGCCCACCACGGCCTTCGCGGGCCTCAGCCCACCGTGGACGAGGGGCGCGACGTCGAGGACGGGTATGCGGCCGGTGAGGGGACCCGGCCGCCCGGGTCGCGGGGACGGGGTCTGCGCATCCTGCGGGTCGTGCGCTTCCTGCGGGCGTCGCGTGTCCTGCTGTGGTGCCGGAGTTTCGGGCACCTTGTTAGTGGACTTTCCCGAAGGCCTGGCCGTCGGGCGAGTTGAGGGCATGACCGCTCCTGTCCGCGTTACATGAGTGGGGCGGATACGGGGGTGTGGAGTGGTTCTGCGACAGCGTGCCGCGCTTGCTGGCGTACCGAGCCGTGACTGACCGTACTCAGCCGTGTGCGTTCCGGGGGAGCCTTCCCACCAACTTCTGGTGGGCAATCCAGCACTTTTTTACCTACTGGTGCGTAAGGCCTCATACGAGACCGGTCCCCTATCGAGGGTGCGTCGGGTCGGCGCCGGAGGCAAGGCCACGGCCGCGCACGCAGAACCGGCCCCGCCGTATGCGGCGGGGCCGGTTCCGTGCAGCGTCGTGGATGTGCCGTGTCCTACGGGTTGTTGACCTGCAACAACTTGTTCGGCGAGCCGAGACCGGCGCCGGTCACCTTGCCCGTGGCCGCCTGCCCGGTCAGCGCCTCGCCCACCGCGGCCGGTGCGGCCGATGGGTGCTCGGCGAGGTAGAGCGCCGCCGCGCCCGCCGCGTGCGGCGAGGCCATCGACGTCCCCGAGATGGTGTTCTTGGCGGTGTCGTTCGTCTTCCACGCGGACGTGATGCCGACGCCCGGCGCGAACACGTCGACCCCGGGGCCCCAGTTGGAGAAGCTCGCCTTGGCGTCCTTGTTGTCGGTGGCGCCGACCGTGACCGCTTCCTTCACGCGGGCCGGTGAGAACAGCAGCGCGGGAAGTCCGTCGTTCCCCGCCGCGACCGTGTAAGTGACCCCGGACGCGATCGAGTTGCGTACGGCGGCGTCCAACTGGACGTTGGCCGTGCCGCCGAGACTCAGGTTGGCGACGGCGGGCTTCCTGGCGTGCTTCGTCACCCAGTCGATGCCGGCGATGACCTGGGCGGTCGTCCCCGACCCCGCGTCGTCGAGCACCCGGACACCCACGACGTCGGCCTTCTTCGCGACGCCGTAGCTCTTGCCCGCCACGGTCGCGGAGACGTGCGTGCCGTGGCCGTTGCCGTCCTGAGCGGTGGCGTCGTTGTCGATGAAGTCCCAGCCGCTGCTCGCCCGGCCGCCGAACTCCTTGTGCGTGCTGCGTACGCCGGTGTCGATGACGTACGCGGTCACGCCCCGCCCGGCCGACCGGGGGCCGGTGTAGGACTTGTCGAGCGGCAGATCGGCCTGGTCGATCCGGTCGAGCCCCCAGGAGGGCGGACCCTTGCGGGTGTCGTCCAGGGACACCGTGCTGTCCTGGACGACGGAGGCGACCTTGGAGTCCCCCGCGAGCTTCTTGGCCTGGTCCGAACTGAGCTTCACCGCATAGCCGTTGATCGCTGTGCTGTAGGTGTGGCGTATCCGCGCCCCGTACTTCGCGGCGAGGCCCTTGCCCGCGTCCGACGGGGCCGAGGTCTCGCCCTTGAGCGTGACGATGTAACTCCCGCTGATGGAACCGGGTTCCCCGGCGCCGACTATCTTCCCCAGCGGGGCATCGGCGGGAGCGGCGTGCGCGGGCATCGTGATGGCCGAAAGCATCGTGGCCGTGGTGGCGGCCGTAACAGCCCCGGCCCACCGCAGACGCTTCGTGCGCGACAGAGTCATACGCTGGTTTCCCTCCCCAACATTACATGCGGCCCGTGGAGTTGGACCGATCCGTACCGGATTCCCCGTATCCTCCACGCGCGCCACTTGGCAGCCTCTCGTGTGGCGTGAGGGCCTACAAGACCACACGGCGTGGGGGAATCGGCCATATCGCCGGTGGGGGTGCTGTGAGGGTTGCGCCGATTTTCGGACGGATTCAGGATGCCTTCGCCGGTTGCGGGACCGCGCGGTGACCGTCGCACGTCGACGTCCGTTTCCCGCCGGTCGGACGCCGCCGGATCCGGCACCCTTTCGGCATGAGACCCCAGCACGCGGCGAGCGCGCCGGATTCGACGACCGTCCTCCTCACCGGCATGTACGAGGCGGAGTCCCGCTACCTGGCCGCGGGCGGCCCCGGCGGGGCCTCGTTCGACCTGCTCGCCCCCTATTTCGCACCCGACGTCGTACTGCGCCAGGCGGAGACACTCCCGTACGGCGGCAGCTGGCACGGCCACGACGGAATGACGCGCTTCTTCCTCGCCATGAGCGAGACGTGGGAGACCTTCGAGATCGGGGAGCAGGAGTTCCTGGCCACGGGCGAGACGGCGGTCGTCCACACCCAGGTTCGCGCGCGGGCCCGCGCGACGGGGCGTGAACTCGCCTTCCCGGTGCTCCAGACGATCACGGTGCGGGGCGGGCGGATCGCGGAGGTGCGGCCGTTCTACTGGGACACGGCGGCGATCGTGGCGGCGACGACCCGGCCCTGAGGCCCGTGCGCCCTGTGCGCCGTGGTGACAGGGGCGGCGCACCGCTACGGTCGTTGCGACACATCGACGCGCGACATGTGAGGCGTCGGCACGCGATATACAGAACGTCGATACGCGACCTACGTACGCCCCCGTCATACGCCCCGTCAGACACCCTGTCAGAGGTGCACAGTGATGAAGGCCATCCGTCGATTCACCGTACGACCCGCTCTTCCCGAACCTCTCGCTCCACTCTCCGAACTGGCGCGCAACCTGCGCTGGTCCTGGCACACCGGGACCCGTGAACTGTTCGAGGCCGTCGACCCCGAGCACTGGGCCGCCGCGGGTGGCGACCCGGTGCGGCTGCTCGGCAGTGTGCCGCCCGCGCGGCTCGCCAAGATCGCCGGGGACGGGGCCTTCCTGCGCCGCCTGGCCGAGGCCTCGGACGGCCTTCGGGAGTACGTCACCGGGGACCGCTGGTATCAGGAGCAGTCCGCCGGGCGCGCCGCCGAACTGCCGCGCGCCGTCGCCTACTTCTCGCCGGAGTTCGGCATCACCGACGCCCTTCCCCAGTACTCGGGCGGGCTCGGCATCCTCGCTGGCGACCACCTGAAGGCGGCGAGCGACCTCGGGCTCCCGCTCATCGGGGTCGGTCTTCTCTACCGGCACGGCTACTTCCACCAGTCGCTCTCCCGCGACGGCTGGCAGCAGGAGACCTACCCCGTGCTCGACCCGAACGAGCTGCCGCTCTCCCTCCTGCGCGAGGCGGACGGCACCCCGAGCCTGGTGGCGATCGCGCTGCCCGGCGGACGTGAGCTGCGCGCGCACGTCTGGCAGGCCAGTGTCGGGCGCGTGCCGCTCCTGATGCTCGACTCGGACGTCGAGGAGAACGACCCCGGCGCCCGCGAGGTGACCGACCGGCTCTACGGAGGCGGCAGCGAGCACCGGCTGCTCCAGGAGATGCTGCTCGGCATCGGCGGAGTGCGCGCCATACGGACGTACTGCCGACTGAGCGGACACCCCGAGCCCGAGGTCTTCCACACGAACGAGGGCCACGCGGGCTTCCTCGGCCTGGAGCGGATCCATGAACTGGCCGGGCAGGGCGTGCAGTTCGATGCCGCGCTCGAAGCTGTCAGGGCCGGGACCGTATTCACCACGCACACCCCCGTCCCCGCCGGAATCGACCGCTTCGACCGTGAGCTGGTCGCCCGGCACTTCGGCCCGCACGCCGAACTGCCCCGCATCGACGTCGAACACATACTGCGGCTCGGCATGGAGACGTATCCCGGCGGAGAGCCCAACCTCTTCAACATGGCGGTGATGGGCCTGCGCCTGGGGCGCTGCGCCAACGGCGTCTCCACCCTGCACGGCAAGGTGAGCCGCGAGATGTTCGCGGGCCTGTGGCCGGGATTCGACGCCGAAGAGGTGCCGATCGCCTCCGTCACGAACGGCGTGCACGCCCCGACCTGGGTCGCCCCCGAGGTGTTCCGCCTCGGCGCACGCCAGATCGGCGCGCAGCGGACCGAGGACGCGCTGTCGGTGGGCGGCTCGGAGCGCTGGGACGCGGTCGCCGAGATCCAGGACGCGGACATCTGGGAGCTGCGGCGCGAGCTGCGGGGCCAGCTGGTGACGGAGGTCAGGCAGCGGCTGTACGCGTCATGGCGTCAACGTGGCGCCGCCAGTGCCGAGTTGGGGTGGATCGACGACGTACTTGACCCGGACGTCCTGACGATCGGCTTCGCGCGCCGCGTGCCCTCGTACAAACGCCTGACGCTCATGCTCCGGGACAAGGACCGGCTCATGGAGCTGCTCACCCATCCGGTGCGGCCGATCCAGATCGTCGTCGCGGGCAAGTCGCATCCGGCGGACGACGGGGGCAAGCGGCTCATCCAGGAGCTGGTGCGCTTCACGGACGATCCGCGGGTGCGGCACCGGATCGTGTTCCTGCCGGACTACGGCATGGCGATGGCGCAGAAGCTCTACCCCGGCTGCGACGTGTGGCTGAACAATCCACTGCGCCCCCTTGAGGCGTGCGGGACGAGCGGGATGAAGGCAGCGCTGAACGGCTGCCTCAACCTGTCGGTCCTGGACGGCTGGTGGGACGAGTGGTTCGAGCCGGACTTCGGGTGGGCGATCCCCACGGCGGACGGGGCGGCGACGGACGACGACCGGCGGGACGACCTGGAGGCCGCGGCGCTGTACGACCTCCTGGAGCGCAGGATCACGCCCCGGTTCTACGAGGAGGGTCCGGGAGGCCTCCCCGACCGGTGGATCGAGATGGTGCGCCGGACCCTGACCCGGCTCGGGCCGAAGGTGCTCGCGGGGCGGATGGTGCGCGACTACGTGGAGCAGCTTTACGTGCCCGCCGCGCGGGCGCACCGCACCCTGGACGCGGATGCCGCCGAGGACCTCGCCTCCTGGAAGGCGCGGGTCCGCGCGGCCTGGCCGCGTGTCGCCGTCGACCACGTCGAGGCGTCGGCGACGGGCGCCACCGCCGAACTGGGCGCCACGCTCTCGCTGCGGGTCCGCGTGCGTCTTGGCGAGCTGACCCCGGACGACGTGGAGGTCCAGACGATCGCGGGCCGCGTCGACCCCGAGGACGTCATCGCCGACGCCAGTCCGCTGCCGCTGAAGCCCGTGGGCGGGCCCGACGCGGAGGGCCGTCGGCTCTACGAGGGGCCGCTGGCCCTGGACCGTACGGGCCCCTTCGGCTACACGGTCCGCATCCTGCCGTCGCACCGGCTGCTCGCGAGCGGGGCCGAGCTGGGGCTTGTGGCCGTGCCGTCGGAAGGGGCGGGGGAGGCCGCGGGGGTGCTGCTGCGGTAGGGCGGCTCCGGGCTGCCACGCCCGAACGCCGGGCAGGCCGAGGGATCTCAGCCTGTCCGGCGCCGGAGGACGAACGGGGTAACTACTTGACGTTGACGCCGGTCCAGGCCGCGGCCACGCCCTTGGCCTCGGCGGAGTCCGCGCCGTACAGGTCCGTCGCCGCCTTCAAGGTGCCCTCACGGGCCGCCTTGTAGTCGGTCGTCGTGGTGAAGTACGTCGTCAGGGCCTTGAACCAGATCTTCTCGGCCTTGTCGCGTCCGATGCCCTCGACCTTGGAGTCGTCGGCGGTCGGGGAGTCGTACTTGACGCCGTTGATCTCCTTCGCGCCGCTGCCCTCGGACAGCAGGTAGAAGAAGTGGTTGGCGATGCCGGACGAGTAGTGGACGTCGGTGTTGCCCGCGTCCGCGCTCCAGTTGTCCAGGGACTGGCCGTCCTTGGAGGGCTTGTCCATGTAGCGCAGCGGCGATCCGTCGCCGTTGATGTCGATCTCTTCGCCGATGAGGTAGTCGCCGACGTCTTCCTTGTTCTTGGCGTTGAACTCGACGGAGGTGCCGAAGATGTCGGAGGTGGCCTCGTTCAGGCCGCCCGACTCGCCGCTGTACTCCAGGTTGGCGGTGGCCGAGGTGACGCCGTGCGACATCTCGTGGCCCGCGACGTCGATCGACGTGAGGGGCTTCTTGTCGCCCTCGCCGTCGCCGTACGTCATGCAGAAGCAGCTGTCGTCCCAGAAGGCGTTGACGTAGGCGTTGCCGTAGTGGACGCGCGATGTGGCGCCCTTGCCGTCGCCCTTGATGCCCTCGCGGCCGTGCACGTCCTTGTAGTAGTCCCAGGTCAGCTGGGCACCGTAGGCGGCGTCGACGGCGGCGGTCTGGGCGTCGTCCGCCTTGCCGTTGCCCCACGTGTCGTCGTCGTCCGTGACGAGCTTGCCCTCGCCGCTCTCGCTGTGGTCCAGGTTGAACGTCGAGTGCCCGCCGCGCGAGTCGTCGGTCAGGTCGAAGCCGCTTGAGCCCTTCTTGGAGCCGATCTCGACGTCGCCGCTGTACTGGCTGTGGCCCGCGCCGTTCTCGATGGCCTGGTACTGGAAGAGCTTCTTGCCCGTGGCCGCGTCGGTGATGACGTGCAGCCTGCTGGGCGTGCCGTCCTTCTGGACGCCGGTGACGACGGTCTCGTGGGCGAGGACCGGCTTGCCGGACGCGGCCCAGACGACCTTGCGCGGAGTCTGCGCGTCGGCCTTCTTGGTGTCACCGCTCTTCGAGGCGGTCGACTCGGCGGACAGCGCGGCCGACTTCGTGGCGACCTTCGCGGAGGTGGTGGCGACCTTGATGGTGGCCTTGGCCGCCTTGGTCACGCTCTTGACCGAGCCGCTCTTGGCGGTGTGGACGACGAGGTCGCCGCCGAGGACGGGCAGGCCGTCGTAGGTGCGCTCGTAGCGGGTGTGCGTGGTGCCGTCACGGTCCTTGACGACGTCGCGTACGACGAGCTTCTCCTTGGCGCCGAGCCCGATCTTCTCGGCGGTGGCGGCCTTGTCCGCGTTCGCGTCCTGCAGCAGGCCGGCGCGGGCGGTGGAGGAGAGCGCGATCTGGGATCCGGCGGGCGCGGCGGCCTGGTCGGGCTGTGCGGAGGCTCCGGTGGCCAGACCACCTGCGAGCAGCGCTCCGGCGGCAACGGCGGTGGCGATGGCCAGCGTTGAGCGCTTCCGGGATATGTGGGGGGTCACGCATGCTCCTTCTGTGGGGGGCCCGGACGGCATGGGGACCGTCCGAGCTGAAAGATGCGGTGCGGTACTGGTGTGACTGTGCGTGGGAAGAGTGTCAGTTGAGCCAGGTTCATGTCAGGACCCTGACGGCAGGTTGGCCAGAAATCGTCCGTTGAGCGACGGCTCATGTACGCAATGCGAACGGCGTGTTAAGCGGTCGGCGGCTCAACCGCAGGTCAAGGGCGGTTCAATGGAATTTAAACGACTTCCCAAAGGCGGCATGCGGCGGCACACATGGGTGCGCCGCCCCGGGGAGTCGATCCACCCGGGGCGGCGCAGTCTGCACGTGCCTTCAAGCCCGCTGAGGGCCTACGGGAACGTCAGCTTCCAGCTGTTGATGCGGCCGGTGTCCTGCGCGGCCACGTCCTGGACCTTCAGCTTCCAGGTGCCGTTGGCCACCTCGGACGAGGCGTCGACCGTGTAGGTCTCGATGACGTTGTCCGCCGAGTCCGAGGAACTCGAGTTCTTCAGGCGGTACGTCGACCCGTCCGGGGCCACCAGGTCGAGGACCAGGTCACCGCGCCAGGTGTGCGTGATGTTGACGCCGACCTTCAGGGCGGCGGGCGCGTTGCCCGTACGTCCCGTGACGTTGACCGACGAGGTGACGGCCGCGGCGTTGTCAGGGATGGCGACGGCGGTGTTGTTCTCGTAGTCCGTGCCACCGCCCCCACCGGGCCGCGTGCCGACGTTGACGGCGGCCCAGGCGTCGGCCACCGCCTTGTACTCGGCGCTCGTGGTGCCGTACAGCTCACCGGCCGCCGCGAGGGTCCCGGTGCGGGCCGCCGCGTAGTTGGTGGTCGTGGTGAACTTCGTCGAAAGCGCCCTGAACCAGATGAGCGACGCCTTGTCACGACCAATTCCGGCCACAGGCAGGCCGTCCGAGGTCGGCGAGTCGTACGAGACGCCGTTGATGACCTTGGCGCCGCTGCCCTCGCTCAGGAGGTAGTAGAAGTGGTTGGCGATGCCGGACGAGTAGTGGACGTCCACGTTGCCGACGCCGGAGTACCACGAGTCCTTGGACGCGCCGTCCTTGCTCGGCTTGTCCATGTAGCGCAGCGGGGTGCCGTTGCTGTTGATGTCGATCTTCTCGCCGACGAGGTAGTCGCCCTTGTCCTGCGCGTTGTTGGCGTTGAACTCGACGGCCGCCGCGAAGATGTCGGACGTCGCCTCGTTCAGGCCGCCGGACTCACCGCTGTACGTCATGTTGCCGGTGGCCGCCGTCACGCCGTGCGTCATCTCGTGGGCCGCCACGTCGATGGACGTCAGCGGCTTGGAGTTGCCCGAGCCGTCGCCGTACGTCATGCAGAAGCAGGCGTCGGACCAGAAGGCGTTGACGTAGTTGTTGCCGTAGTGGACCCGGGAGTACGCGCCGACGCCGTCACCGCGGATGCCGGTGCGGCCGTGCACGTTCTTGTAGTAGTCCCAGGTGAGCTGGGCGCCGTAGGCGGCGTCCGCGCCCGCGGTCTCCGTGTTGGAGGCCTGGCCGTTGCCCCACACGTCGTCCGGGCCCGAGAAGAGCGTGCCGGTGCCGGACGTGCCGCGGTTGAGGTTGTACGTCTTGTGGCTGCCGCGACCGGTGTCGGTCAGGGTGTAGTTCGACCCCGACTGAACGCTGCCCACGGTGACCTGACCGCTGTACTGGGTGTTGCCCGTGCCGTTCTCTATGCCCTGCCACTGGAAGAGCTTCTTGCCGGTGGCCGCGTCCGTGATGACGTGCAGCTCGTTCGGGGTGCCGTCGTGCTGAAGACCGCCGACCACCGTCTCGTACGCGAGCGTCGGCTCGCCCTTGGCCATCCAGACGACCTCGCGGGGCGCCTTGGCCGCGTCGGTCTTCTTCGACCCCGCGGCCTTCGCCGCGCCGAGCGCCTGCTTCTCGGCGGTGGCCGCCTTCACGTCGGCACTGGTGTCGACGCCCTTGAGCTGCGCCTTCGATGCTTTGGTGACGCCCTCGGTCTTGCCGGACTTCGCCTCGTCGACCACCAGGTCGCCGCCGAGGACGGGCAGGCCGCCGTAGGTGCGCTCGTAGCGGGTGTGGAGCGTGCCGTCGGCGTCCTTGATGACGTCACGTACGACGAGCTTCTCCTTGGAGCCGAGCCCCAGGTCCTTGGCCGTGTCCGCCTTGGTGGCGTTCGCGTCCTTGAGGAGCGCGGCACGCTGGGCGGGGCTGAGCTTCACGGGCAGGGAGCCGGGGTCGGCCTTGCCTATTTTGCCGGCGGCCGAGGTCTTGGCCGGTGATATCGCGGGGCCGTCGGCCGATGCCGGGCCCGTCTGGAACGCCACCGCGACAAGAGCGGCGACGGCGGTGAGGGCGCCGGCGGTGGCGGCGCGTCTGTGGGAGGCAGGTCTGTGAGAGGTGCTTCTCAACACGGACTCCTTCTGCGTGGCCGCGGGATAAACGGCCAGGGGGACCGGGCGGCGCGGTCGTGCCGTCCGGGCAGAACAAGGCAGAACGTGGAGCTGGGAAAGCGAACACTGGAGCACGGTGGGGCTCGGTGCAGCAGGGTGTTGCACGGTGGAGCGTGGTGGAGCTGGGAATCGAGGGGAACAGTGGCACCGGTGCGCTCTGTTTGTCAGGGGTGCGTCAAGAGTTGGCCGGAAATGGTCCGCTGCCCGGTGGGCCAAGTTCGATATACGGAGGGGTCGCTCAAGGTGAAGGGCTCCCTGTTGTTCGATGGGGCCCTTCACCGGACACCTGGAGCGGTGTGGCTGATTCCGCACCCCAACTAGGCGCTATTGGCGCTGAGTTGGAAAGAAATTCAGCTGGGGATCGAGTCGAGCAGCTGGCCCCACTCCGGATACTTGGCGACCTTCCTCTCGTGCAGGGCCGTCACCTTCGAGCCCATCTCCGGGTCCAGGTCGTCGGAGAGCCTGTGGGCCGAAAGCCGCCCGAGCCGCGGAATGATCACGAAGTCCCCGGCGATGTGCACGGGGTCGTGCATGTACCGCTCCAGCGCGTCCAGGTCCTCGACCCCCACGCAGTACGTGTGGGTGAAACCGTCGTCCGGCAGACGGAGATCCTGGCCGACCGTCCCGTACGAGGCCGACTCGACCGTCGATGTGCGGCGCATCGCGGCGAGGGCCTCGGCCTTCTCCTCCTCGGTCGTGCCGTCCTTGAAGCTGAAGTGCAAGATGTTGACGATCATGTGCATCCTCCTTGTCGCAGGGGGGAGTTGAGATCCGAACTGAACCAGCTGGTTCAATCTACTGGTCTCATTGGTAAAGGTGAAGTGAGTACAGTGCACAGGTGGCAGCACTGAGAGGACCGACGGGGCGTACGACGGCGCCGCGGGCGGCACGGGGACGTATCGACAAGCGGCAGGCGATCCTGGACGCCGCCTTCACCGTCTTCGCCCGCCGGGGCTACGCACAGGCCTGCGTGAAGGAGATCGCCGAGGAGGCGGGCGTCGCCAAGCCGACCGTCTACAACCATCTCGCCGACAAGGAGCACCTCTTCCGGGAGGCGATGGAGGCCGCGGCGGATCTGGTGCGGGCGGAGAACCTCGCCGCCGTCGAGCGGCTGCGCGACCCCGGGGGCGATCTGCGCGCGGCCCTGGAGGACGTGGCGTACCGAATGCTCCGGGTGTGCTGCGCGGAGCGCGCGATGGCGCTGCGCAGGCTCACATATGCCCAGGTCACCGGATTCCCCGACCTGATCGAAGTCGTCCAGGGGCGTACGTCGAACGGGCTCTGCGACGCGCTCGCCGACCGCGTCGCGCGGCTCTCGCTCGCCGGACACCTGCGCCCGTGCGAACCCACCCTCGCGGCCGAACAGTTCCTGGCCCTGCTCACCGGCCCGATGGAGAGGCGCTCCGGGCTCGGCACGCGGAAGGTTCCGGCCGCGGAGGTGCGGGCGGTGGCGGTGGCGGCGACGGACACATTTCTGCGGGCCTACGGGGCACAAGGGTGGGGAGAGGCGCAAGAGTTGGGAGGGGCGCAAGGGCGCGGCTGAGGGCCGGGGGGTGCTCCGCGCACGGGGCCCTCACGTTCGGTTCGCGAGCCGCACCATCGCTGTGTCGTACCGTGCCCGCAGCCCCACGCCCGCCGAGACCCGCAGCAGTGCGCCGATGGCTCGTACCACTCCCTCGTCGTAGCCGGATGCCTCCGCCTCGCTCGCCGCGCCCTCCAGTCGGCGGATTCCCTCGGGCTCGTCGCCCATGGCGATGAGGGCCTCGCCGCCCGTGGTGAGCAGCAGGACGCGGGACGCCGCCGACGCGTCCGGAGAGCTCTCGACGGACAGGGCCGCCATCGACGTGTCCAGGGCCGACTGCCATTGCCCGGCGTCCAGTTGATGACGGGCGAGGTGGTGCAGGGCCAGGCGTTCGGTGGGGTGGTCGCCCAGCGCGCGGGCCAGACGCGCGGCCTGCACGCAGCCCTCCGCCGCCTCCTGCGGGCTGCCGAGCGCGGCCTGGGCGAGCGAGAGATTGATCAGCGCCGTCGCCTGGCCGCGCCGGTCTCCCGCGCGGGCGGCGATGACGGGGGCGGCCTCCAGATGGACGACGGCCTCGCTGGTGCGGCCCTCCTCGGTGAGCACCCACCCGAGCAGGGCGAGGACCCGCGACTCGGCGCGGGCGTCCGCGTCGGCGCGCGCCGCCGCGAGTGCCCTGCGCAGCAACGGAGTCCAGCCGTCCAGAACCCGCCACACCATCTGCGGCCACAGCCCGAGGACGATCCGCCAGGTCCTGCCGTGCAGCCCGGCGGCGTCCGCCGCGGCCGCCGCGCGCATCAGGTCGTCGCGCTCGGCGGCGAACCACGCCATGGCCTCGTCGCGATTGCCGAACTCCCTTATCGCACAGGGATGATGGAAGTCGGCGGGCAGCGTGAAGCACGGCTCGTCGCCGGGTTCTGCCGCGTCGGCGGCGGCAAGGGCGGTGGCCACCTGGTGGTCGAGCACCCGGAGCAGGGCATCGGGACCCGCGTCCAGGTCTCGCGCGTACAGCCGTACGAGATCGTGCAAGGTCCAGCGCCCCGGCGCGGTCCGGGTGGCGAGATGGGCCGCGGTCATCCGGTCGAGGGCGGCCCCGGCCGTGTCCGGGTCCGTGCCCGCGAGGGCCGCCGCCGTGAAGCGGTCGATGTGCGTGCCCGGATGGCGGCCGAGGTGGGCGAAGTGGTGCGCGACGTCCTCGGGCAGCCGCCGCACGGTGAGCCGCAGGGCCGCGCGCACGCCCGTGTCCTCCACGTCGAGCAGGTTCAACCGGCTCGACTCGTCGGCCAGTTCGGCGCTCATGTCCCGCAGCGACCAGTCCGGCTGGTCCGCGAGGCGCGCCGCGGCCACCCGCAGCGCGAGGGGAAGACCGCCGCACAGCTCCACGAGCCGCCGGGCACCCACCGGCTCCGCGAGGACCCGTTCCTTGCCGAGCACCGCGGCGAGCAGGGCCGTGCTGTCGTCCGGCTCCAGTACGTCCACGGGTACGGGACGGGCGGCGTCGGAGGCGATCAGGCCGCGCAGGCGGTACCGGCTCGTGACCACGGTGACGCAGTGGGTGCCTCCCGGGAGCAGCTCCCTGACCTGCTCGGAACCGCGCGCGTTGTCCAGGACGACGAGCAGCCGGCGGTCGGCGGCCAGTGAGCGGTACAGCGCGGACGCCCCGTTCGCCGACTCCGGTATCCGGCGCGGGGCGACCCCGAGGGCGAGCAGGAACTCGCGAAGGACCTCCAGATGCGTCGGCTCTCCCGTGTCGCTGAAGCCGCGCAGGTCGGCGTAGAGCAGGCCGCCGGGGAACGCGGCGCGGTTGCGGTGTGCCCAGTGCACCACGAGCGCCGTCTTGCCCACCCCGGCGGGCCCGGTGACCAGGCACACGGGGGCTTCGCCCGCCGCGGCCCGGGACAGGGCGGTGAGTTCGTCCGCGCGCCCGTGGAAGCCGCGGGGCATGCGGGGCAGCAGGTCGACGGTCGCCGGGGGCGACTTGGTGACTGGCGCGCCCTGAACGGAGGCCGTCCGCACGGGGCTCATCCGTCCGGAGCGCCGCTGCGGCGGTACCGGGGCGGCTGCCTCGGGGCCGGTGTCCTCGCCGTCGCCCTCGCCACGCAGGGCGACCCCGTAGGCGTCCGCCAGTTCACGGCCCGGATCGACCCCGAGTTCGTCGGCGAGGGCCCGCCGCGTGCGGTGGAACCAGTCGAGCGCCTCCGAGCGGCGCCCCGCACGCCGGAGTTCGCGCATGAGCGCGGCGGACAGTGATTCGCGCAGCGGATGGGCCTCGGCCTCCACGCGCAGTACGGCCGCCGCCCGGTTGTGCTCGCCGAGGCGCGCGTACGACCCGGCGAGCATCTCCACGGAGGCGAGCCGGAGCTCTTCCAGGGCGTGCGCGGCGGCCTGGAGGGGCGGGCTCGGATAGGCGGCGCTCAGGGCGGGCCCCTGCCAGAGCGACAGCGCCTCCTGGTACTTCGCCACGGCGTCGGCGGGCGCGCGCAGGCCGCGGGCCAGCGTCACCAACTCCTCGAACCTGTGGGCGTCCAGGAGGCTCTTTGGCATCCGCAGGACGTACGCGGAGCCCTGCGTGACGAGCTCCACTCCGAACATCTCGGCGTCCGCACCGGCGAGCAGGGCCCGCAGCCGCGACACATGGCCCTGGATGACGCCACGGGCGCGCGGCGGAGGCTCGTGATCCCAGAGCGTCGCCGTCAACTGATCCACCGGAACCGGGCGGTTGGGCCTCAGCAGAAGGCCCGCCAGGAGGCTGCGCCGCTTGGCGGGACCGAGCGGCAGTTCACCGGCCTCGGTGGCGACGGAAACCACTCCGAGCAGCCGGAACTCCACTGATGCAACTCCTTCTGGGGCAAAAGTCCAGATTACCGGAGGTGTCCGTGCTGCTGGACCGCGCGGCGGCCTCTCCCGGCGGCGGTCCGTCCCGCTGCGGTCTATCCCACCACGCTGTCCCGCCACGCCCGGTGCAGATCCGCGAACGACCCGCTCCCGGCGGTGAGTTCGTCCGGAGTGCCGTCCTCGACGACGCGCCCGTCCTCCATCACGAGCACCCGGTCGGCGATCTCCACCGTGGAGAGCCGGTGGGCGATCACGACGGCCGTACGGCCGCGAAGCACCGTGTGCATGGCGCGCTGCACCGCCCGCTCGCCGGGGATGTCGAGGGAGCTGGTCGCCTCGTCGAGGATCAGCACCGCCGGGTCGGCGAGCAGCGCCCGCGCGAAGGCGACGAGCTGGCGCTGACCGGCGGAGATGCGGCCGCCGCGCTTGCGTACGTCGGTGTCGTAGCCGTCGGGCAGGGAGGCGATGAAGTCATGCGCGCCGATGGCCTTCGCCGCCTGCTCCACGTCATCGCGGGTGGCGTCCGGGCGGCCGATGGCGATGTTCTCGGCGACGGTCCCGGAGAAGAGGAAGGCCTCCTGGGTCACCATGACGACACCCCGCCGGAGCTCCGCGTTGGCCAGATCCCGCAGATCGACCCCGTCGAGCAGGACCCGGCCGTCCGTCGGGTCGTAGAAGCGGGCGAGCAGCTTGGCGAGCGTCGACTTGCCGGCGCCGGTGGAGCCGACGACGGCGACGGTCTGCCCGGCGGGCAGTGTCAGGTCGAAGCGGGGCAGGATCTCGCCGCCGGTCCGGTAGCCGAACCGCACGCCGTCGAAGTCGACCTCGCGCCCTGGGTGTTCGGAGGCGAGGGCGGGCAGCGGCCGGGCGCGGTCGGGGTGCGGCTCGGGCACCGAGGGGGTCTGGGCCAGCAGCCCCGCGACCTTCTCCAGGGAGGCGGCGGCCGACTGGTAGGAGTTCAGGAACATCCCGAGCCGGTCGATCGGGTCGTACAGGCGCCGCAGGTACAGCACGGCCGCGGCGAGTACGCCGAGCGCGAGGGTGCCGTCGGTGACGCGGTAGGCGCCCCACAGGACGATGCCCGCGACGGCCGTGTTGGCGACGAGCCGGGAGCCGATGACGTAACGGGCCATCTCCAGCATGGCGTCGCCGTTGGCCTGCTCGTGATGGCGGTTGAGCACGCCGAACTCTTCCTCATTGGCGCGCTCGCGCCGGAAGGCGCGGACCGGGCGGATGCCGTTCACCGTCTCGGCGAACTTCACGATGACGGAGGCGATCGCGGTGGACCGCTTCCCGAAGAGGGGGCCCGCGCGGCGCTGATAGCGGCGTACGAGGAGGTAGAGCGGCACGAACGAGGCGACGGCCACGGCGCCGAGGCCCAGGTCGAGCCAGAGCAGCATCGCCGAGATGTAGACGAAGGACAGGATGACGGTGATCAGCTCCTGCAGCCCCTCGCTGAGGAGTTCCCGCAGGGATTCCACGTCCGTGGTGGACCGGGAGATGAGGCGCCCCGAGGTGTACCGCTCGTGGAAGTCCACGCTGAGCGCCTGCGCGTGCCGGAATATCCGCCCGCGCAGATCGAGCAGCACGTCCTGGTTGACGCGGGCGGAGGCCACGATGAACGCGTACTGGAACGCGCCGGACGCGCCCGCGCAGAGCAGATAGCCGATGCCGATGACGACGAGGGGCCCGTGGTCGCCGGCCCGCACGGCGGGCACGCCGCGGTCGATGGCGTACGCGACGAGAAGCGGGCCGCCCTGGACGGCGGCCTGCTGGAGCAGGAGCAGGACGGCGGCGAGGATGACGCGGCCACGGAGGGGAGACAGCAGCGAACGGAGCAGGGCGGTGGTGGCGCCGGGAGGCGCGGGCAGGCTGTCGTTGTCGAAGTCGTCGGCGGGGCGCTCGGTGGGAGCGGGCCGGTCGGCTGCCGCTTGGGACAGGCGTTCGTCCTCATCGGGCCCGGTGGTCCGTGACACCGGCGTCGAAGCGGTCATCGCAGACCCTCCCTCTCCGCGGACACGACGCCCGCCTCCGTCTGTCCGTCGGCGGCCGGCAGGTCCGCCCCCTCTGCCGAGGAAGCGCCCCGCTCCGCGGTCGCGGGGTCTGCTTCCCCTGTCGCGGGGGCGCCCCCCGCCCCCGACATCAGCCACGCGTACTCCGCGTTCCCCCGCAGCAGTTCCTGGTGCGTGCCCACCGCGGTGATGCGGCCCTCGGAGAGGAGGGCGACGCGGTCGGCGAGCAGGACCGTGGAGGGGCGGTGGGCCACCACCAGGGCCGTCGTGTCCCGAAGGACGCGGCGCAGGGCCGCCTCCACGAGGGCCTCCGTGTGGACGTCGAGCGCCGAGAGCGGGTCGTCGAGGACCAGGAAGCGGGGGCTGCCCACCACCGCGCGGGCCAGCGCCAGACGCTGGCGCTGGCCGCCGGAGAGGCTCAGGCCCTGCTCGCCGACCTGGGTGGCCGTGCCCTGCGGCAGCGCGTGGGCGAAGTCCGCCTGGGCGACACCCAGCGCGCGCTCCAACTCCGCATCGCCCGCAGCGCCTTCCGCACCCATCAGTACGTTCTCGCCCACCGTCGCCGAGAAGAGCGTCGGCTCCTCGAAGGCGACGGCCACCAGCGTGCGCAGCCGCTCGCGGTCCATCTCCGCGATGTCCTCGCCGTCCAGCGTGATGCGGCCCCCGCTCACCTCGTGCAGGCGGGGCACCAACGCCGTCAGAGTCGTCTTGCCGCTGCCCGTGGCGCCGACGAGGGCGAGGGTCTCGCCGGGGCGTACATGCAGGTCGATCCGGTCGAGCGCGGCCGGCGCGTCCTCGGGCGCGTCCGGGTAGCGGAACTGCACGCCGTGGAAGCGGAGTCCGGAGCCGCCCGCCGCGGAGCTCCCCGTGGCGACGGGCGCCACCGAAGACTCCGGCTCCGCGTCCATCACCTCGAAGTACCTCTCGGTGGCGGTCGCCGACTCCTGGCTCATCGCGAGCAGGAACCCGATCGACTCCACCGGCCAGCGCAGCGCGAGCGCCGTCGAGAGGAACGCGACCAGCGTGCCCGTGGACAGGTCGCCCTCCGCCACCCGCACCGTCCCGAGGACGAGCGCCGCACCGAGCGCGATCTCCGGCAACATCATGATCACCGCGTAGATCGCCGCGAGCAGCCGCGCCTTGACGAGCTCCGTGCCCCGCAACGTGTGCGAGAGCGCGTGGAACGCGCGCGCCTGACTGCGGTGGCGGCCGAAGCCCTTGATGATGCGGATGCCGAGCACGCTCTCCTCGACGACCGTCGTCAGATCTCCGACCTGGTCCTGCGCGCGCCGCGCGACGGCCATGTACCGGCCCTCGAAGTACGCGCAGGCGATCACCAGCGGCACCAGCGGGGTGAGGAGGACGAGCCCCAGCGTCCAGTCCTGCGCCAGCAGAATGACCATGCCGACCACGATCGTCGTCCCGTTCACGATCAGGAACGTCAGCGGGAAGGCGAGGAACATCCGCAGCAGCATCAGGTCCGTCGTGCCGCGCGAAAGCAGCTGTCCCGAGGCCCAGCGGTCGTGGAAGGCCACCGGAAGCCGCTGCAGATGGCGGTAGAGATCCGCCCGCATCGACGCCTCGACCGAGGCGAGCGGCCGCGCCACCAGCCATCGCCGAAGACCGAAGAGCAGCGCCTCCGCGACACCGAGCAGCAGCAGGAGCAGCGCGCCGAGCCAGACCCCGCCGAGATCCCGGTCCGCCACCGGGCCGTCCACGAGCCACTTCAGTACGAGAGGGAAGACGAGCCCCGTACAGGAGGCGATGATCGCCACGAACGCCGCGCCGAACAGGCGAGTTCGCACGGGACGGACATACGGCCACAGCCGAAGCAGCGTCCGCGCGGCGGACGTCTCCCGGGCGGGTCCCTCGGCCTGGTCCTCGGTCGGGTCCTTGGCCGGGTCCTCGGCCTGGTCCTCGGTCGGTGCATCTGGTTTCGGCATCAGGAGCGAGCCTACGGACGGCCACTGACAGAGCCCACCGAGTTTTGGACCGTCCCCGCTCGTCCGCTGGTCCTACGACCGTGCGCGGCGTGGCTCCACGAACAGGCGCCGCGTGGCTCCATGACCGGGCACCGTGTGGCTCCGCGAACAGGCGCCGCGTGGCTCCGCGAACAGGCCGCACCGGCGAAGTCGTACCCCTCCATCAACCGATCGGCTGATGCCGCTTCGAGCGCGATGGGCGATGCCCGGACCCCCGCCCACCGGCGAGGCTCGACACATGCCCATCATCGAAGTGCACGACCTGCGCAAGGCCTACGGCGGGCGGACCGTCGTCGACGGTGTGTCCTTCGCAGTCGAGGAGGGTGAGATCTTCGGCGTCCTTGGGCCCAACGGCGCGGGCAAGACCACCACCGTGGAGTGCGTCGGAGGCCTGCGTGTCCCCGACGCCGGAACCGTCCGCATCGCCGGGCTCGACCCCGTCGCCGACCACGACCAGGTCACCCGGCTCCTCGGCGCCCAGCTCCAGGAGAGCGAGCTGCAGGCCAAGCTCACGGTGCGCGAGGCACTGGAGCTGTACGCCGCCTTCTACCCGAACCCCGCCGACTGGCGCCCCCTCGCCGAACGCCTGCGCCTGACCGACAAACTGGACAGCCGCTTCGGCAAGCTCTCCGGAGGCCAGAAGCAGCGCCTGTTCATCGCGCTCGCGCTGATCGGCAACCCGAAGGTCGTCGTGCTCGACGAGCTCACCACCGGGCTCGACCCGCGCGCCCGCCGCGACACCTGGCAGCTCATCGAGGACGTACGCGACAGCGGTGTCACCGTCCTGCTCGTCACGCACTTCATGGAGGAGGCCCAGCGTCTCTGCGACCGCATCGCGGTCATCGACAAGGGGCGGATCGCCGCGCTCGACAGCCCGGCGGGCCTGATCAGCCGGGCCGCGGGATCCACCGTCATGTCCTTCACGCCGTCAGCGCCCCTCGACGAGCGGGAGCTCGCCGCCCTGCCGCGGCTGGTCTCCGTCGACCAGCGCGAGGGCCGCTACACCCTGGGCGGCACCGACGAGACGGTCGACGCCGCCATCACACTGCTCGCCCGGCACCACATCACCGCCCGCCAACTCCGGGTCTCCGACGTCACGTTGGACGACGCGTTCCTCGACCTGACGGGAGCCACGGCATGACCGCCACCACCGCCACCGCCGCCGCACCTCACGCCGCCGCGAAGAACAAGGCATCGGCCGCCGTCCTCAGGGCCGAGTTCCGGATCTTCCGCCGCGAGCCGGGCGCCCTCTTCTGGATCATGGTGTTCCCCACGATCCTCCTGGTGATCCTCGGCTCCATCCCCTCCTTCCGGGAGACCGACGCCGCACTGGGCGGCATCCGCCTCGTCGACGCCTACGTCCCCGTGACGGTGCTGCTCTCCCTGATCATGGCGGGCGTACAGGCCATGCCGCCGCTGATCACCGGCTACCGCGAACGCGGCATCCTGCGCCGCATGTCGGCCACCCCGGTCCGCCCCTCCGCGGTGCTCGGCGCGCAGATGGGCATCCACGGAGCCGCCGCCCTCGTCTCGTCCCTGCTCTCCCTGACCGTGGGCCGCCTGGCCTTCGACGTCGCCCTGCCGCGCCAGGCCTTCGGCTACGCCCTCGCGCTGCTCCTCGCCATCCTGTGCGGGCTCGCGCTCGGAGCCGTGGTCTCAGCCATCTCGCGTACGACGAAGGCCGCGACCGCGATCGGCTCCGCCGTCTTCTTCCCGATGATGTTCAGCGCGGGCGTCTGGCTGCCGGTGCAGGCGATGCCGGACGCGCTCGCCCACGTCGTGGAGGTCACCCCGCTCGGCGCCGCCGCCCAGGCCCTGGGCGAAGCGGCGGGCGGCGACTGGCCCGGTCTGACCCACCTCGGCGTGCTCGCACTGTGGGCCGTGGCCCTGTCGGCGGCGGCCACGCGCTGGTTCCGGTGGGAGTGAGCCGCGCGTGACCTGTCCGGTGGACGACACTGGGGACGTGAGCACGAGTACGGCGGACGCCACGAAGATGATCGAGCGGCGCTGGGGCACCTTCCACCGCTGGGGGCCCTACGTCCTGCTCGGGGTCGGCATCCTCATGTCGGCCGCCACGAGTGGCGTCGTCGGCATGGGACCCGGCTCGTGGTACGTGGCAGCGGCCCTGGTCGGCGCGGCGCTCGCCCTCCAGGCGTGGTGGAGCGTGCTGGCCCGCTCCCGGCCGGGGCCCTCGTCCGCGGGCATCCTCTACTACGCCCTGCGCTGGGCGATCGCCTTCGTCCTCACCTGGATCAACCCGTTCTTCGCGTTCTTCGCCGTCGTCGGCTACTTCGGTGCCGAGCGGCTGCTGCCCCCACGCCTGGTCAAGCCCGGCCTCTTCGCCACCGCGATCATCATGGCGGGCTCCCAGTCGGGCGGACTTCCGCCGGACGAGAAACTCGGCTGGACCGTCTTCGGCGGGCTGCTCGCGGTGAACGTCGCGCTGCTCGCCGTCTTCGCCCACCTGGCGGCGCAGGAGGACCAGCGTGCCCTCGACGCGGCCGCCACCATCGTCGAACTGGAACGCACCAACTCCGCGCTCCAGCAGGCCATGGACGAGAACGCCGCCCTGCACGCCCAACTCCTCCTCCAGGCACGGGAAGCGGGCGTCGCCGACGAGCGGCGCCGGCTCGCGGCCGAGATCCACGACACCATCGCGCAGGGCCTGACCGGCATCATCGCCCAGCTCCAGGTCGTCGCGAACGCCGGTGACGAGGAGCTGGCCCGCGAGCACCTGGGTCGCGCCGCCGACCTGGCCCGGCACAGCCTGGGCGAGGCCCGCCGCTCCGTCCACAACCTCTCCCCGACGGCCCTGGAGCACGACGCGCTGCCCGAGGCGCTGAAGAAGACGGTCATGGAGTGGGCCGAACGCACCGGCGTCCGCGCCGGCTTCACGGTCACCGGACCCGCCGAGCCCCTGCACGAGGAGATAGAGGCGACCCTCCTGCGCATCGTCCAGGAGGCCCTGTCCAACGCCACCCGGCACGCGGACGCCACCCGCCTCGGCGTCACCCTCTCCTACATGGAGGGCGAGGTCGCCCTCGACGTACGCGACGACGGCCGCGGCTTCGACCCGCTGGCCCTCGTCCAGCGCAGCGGCTCAGGCGGCTTCGGCCTCGACGGCATGCGGGCCCGCGCCGAACGCATCGCGGGCTCGTTCACCGTCGAATCGGAACCGGGGAACGGCACCGCGCTCTCGGCTCGCGTACCTTTGGTCCGCCATGGCTGACCTGATCACTCTCCTCATCGTCGATGACCATCCCGTCGTACGGGACGGTCTGCGCGGCATGTTCCTGTCGGACCCCTGCTTCGAGGTGCTCGGCGAGGCGGCCGACGGCGTCGAGGCCGTCGCCCTGGTGGAGCGCCTGGACCCGGACGTCGTCCTGATGGACCTGCGTATGCCGGGCGGGGGCGGCGTCGACGCGATCGCCGAACTCAGGAGGCGCGGCGCCCGCGCCCAGGTCCTCGTCCTCACCACGTACGACACGGACTCCGACACGCTGCCCGCGATCGAGGCGGGCGCGACCGGCTACCTCCTCAAGGACGCGCCTCGCGACGACCTGTTCACCGCGGTCCGCGCGGCGGCCCAGGGCCGCACGGTCCTCTCGCCCGCCGTCGCGTCCCGGCTCGTCTCACGCGTACGCGCCCCCGGCAACGAACCGCTGAGCACCCGCGAACGGGAGGTGCTCGCGCTCGTCGCCAAGGGCACGTCGAACCGTGCGATCGCCGCGGAACTCTTCATCAGCGAGGCCACGGTCAAGACGCACCTCACCCACATCTACGGCAAGTTGAGCGTCAACGACCGGGCGGCGGCGGTGGCTACGGCGTACAGCCGGGGGATCCTGGGCTGAGGCCGATGCTCCCCGCGAGGGGCGCGGGGAGCCACACGCCCAGCCACATGCGGAGCGCGGCCGATGGACGGCAGATCAGGCGGCCGCCCACAACGCAGGGGTGTTGGGCGGCTCCCAGCCGGGCTGAGCCTGATGTCCCTGCAAGCAGCGGTAGGCCGACCCGCCATAGGTGACGGAGTCACCCGCCGCGTACACCTTTCCCGCGGCCCACGTACCCCCCGGCTCGGGCTCACCCGGACCGGGGTCGCCGCCCCCGGTGGTCTTGAGCGTCAAGCCGAACTGCTGGAGCAGCGGATTGATCGGCTGATGGAACGTCGTCCCGCCGCTTGAGCAGTTGCCGGAGCCGCCGGACGTGACGCCCTGTGCCTGGCTCCCGGAGATGAAGGAGCCACCGGAGTCACCCGGCTCCGCGCAGACCGTCGTCCGCGTCACGCCGCTGATGGTGCCCTCGGGGTAGGTGACACTGGTGTCGTGCTGCTGGATCGTGCCGCAGTGCCACCCCGTAGTGGAGCCGGAACGGCAGATCGACGCACCCACCGGGGACTGCGTGGAGCCCCCGACGCCGACCCGTTGCCCGCCCTGGCCCTTCACGTACGGGGTGGCTGTCCATTGGGAGTTGGCGGCGACCCAGGCCATGTCCCTGCCGGGGAAGATGGATGCCTGGAACGTGCCCTGGGCCACCTGGTTGTAGCCGCTGGTCGCGGTGCCGGCGCGACCGCAGTGACCCGCCGTGGCGAAGCCCTGCTGCGCGCCCTTGGTGATCGGGAAGCCGATGGAACACCGGCCGCCCATGTAGTACGCCTCACCGCCCACGAGGTCGTACAGCGGGCGCGGCCGTTCCTTTGTCCTCTCGACCTGCACGAGGGAGGGTTCGACGCCCGCGGCGGATACGAGGGACTCGGCCGCGGCGGGCCGTACGGCGCGCACCACGACCGCGTTGGACCGTACGTCGACGTACCAGACGGGAGCGTCGCGCGTAGCCGTCTTCTTCGCGGCACGGTCCAACTTGGCCTTGGCCGCGTCCAGTGGAGCGATGGAGTGCCGTACGACCTCGGCGCGCGCGCCCCGCGCCTCGATCGCGGGGACGTCCGAGGCGTCGGTGGTCGCCACGGTCAGCCGCGCCGATGTGGCGCCCCGCACCCAGGCGCCCGCGAAGTCCCGCCCGATGGCGTTCCGCAGGGCTCCCGCGACGGCGCCGGCCTCGGCCTCGTTGACCAGACGGGCCTCGGCCTGCGCCGACGTGAGGCCGAGGTCCCGCTCCATGGCCTTCAGGACCTCGGGCGATGTCCTGTCGACGGCGGCGGTCTCGGCGGGGGAGGGTAGCGGGGAGACGGACGGATCGGCCTGGGCGTTCGCGGTGCCGGGCAGGCCCGCGAGGACCAGGGCGCCGGCGGCGGCGAACGCGGCGCACGCCGCCGCGGCGCGTCTGTGGTGGGTGGGGAGCATGGGGCATCTCCTCGGTTGCGAGGTGGGCTTCGAGGGGTGAGCGGGGATGGCCCACACCGTAGAAGCCTCAACTGCTCGTCGAAAGCTGTCAGTTGACCCCCGTGCCCGGTGTTATGGAAGGCGCGGCCAACCACGCCGTATAGCTCTCGCTGCGCGCCGCCGCCTCCGCATGCGCCGCGCGGGCCTGCGCGAAGACGGTGGGCGCCGTGTCGTGGGCCGGTGCCGCCGGATGCCAGCCGAGCAGGTGCCGCCAGTACAGCGGCGCTCCGGAGAGCGGGCGGGTCACCAGGCCCGGCGTCGGCGGGAACGTCGCCCGGCACAGGCCCACCGCCCGCCCCACCTGGACCAGATGGACACAGGACGCGACGTCCGTCTCGTACACGGAGGAAGGCGTGAACCCCGCGCGGGCGCACGCCGCGGTGAAGCAGTCCGCGAAGCAGCCGTCGCCGGGTACGTCCGTCCACGCCTCGTCCGCGAGCCGGGCCAGGTCGATCTCCGGACAGGCGGCCAGCGGATGGCCGGTCGGCAGCATGACGAAGACGGGGTCACGGGCGACCTCCCGCCACACGAGCAGCTCGCTGCGCGGCGGCGGGCTCGCCCCGCACGTCCCCACCAGCGCGAAGTCGAGGCGCCCGTCGGCCGTGCGGGACGCGATCTCCCGCTCCGACCAGGAGGTGTGCGTCGTCACCCGGGCCCCCGGGTGCGCGGCGGCGAGGCGGTCCACCAGGGCGCCCAGCAGCGGCCCGTGCGTCGCCCCGAGCCGGAACCCGGCGCCACCCTCCCGGTCCCGGCCGAACCGCAGCGCCTCCTCCCGCAGCCCGCTGACCGCGGGCAGTACGACCCGGGCGCGGGCGAGCACGAACTCCCCGAGCGCGGTGGCCCGCACCCCGTGCCGCCCCCGCTCGAAGAGCTCCCCGCCCAGGGTGCGCTCGATCCGCTTCAGCTGTGTGCTCAGGGCGGGCTGCGCGAGCCCGAGCGCGGTGGCGGCCTTGGTCAGGCTGCCCGCGTCGGCGATCGCCCGGATCGTCTTGAGGTGCCGCAACTCCAGGTCCATGGGCCGAGCTTGACCCGTGGCCCGGAGCGCGGCAATGGTCAGGTCCGGACCAATGTCGACGGCGGTCGGGCGGCGTCAGGCTGCCCCGTCCACCTCCCCGTTCGCCTCCCCGTTCGCCTCGCAGTCCACCTCCCCGTCCCGCACCCGCAGCAGCAGCACCGACCGCGCCGCCATCGTGACCGCCGTGTCCGCGCGCAGCACGGCGCCCGGCGCGTCCCCCTGCTCCTCCAGAGAGGTGTCCACCACCACTTCGTACGCCCGCGCCCACGGCGCTCCCGGCAGCATGAAGCTCCCCGCGCGGTCGGCCGCGTGGAGGATCGCGAGGAAGCTGTCGTCGACGATCGGCGCGCCCCGGGCGTCCCGTCCCGGGATGTCGCGCCCCGACAGATACATGGCGAGCGTCGCGGCAGGCGCGTACCAGTCGCCCTCCGTCATCTCCGTCCCGCGCGCCGTGAACCACGCCAGGTCCCGGAGCCCGTCCGCCGAGTGCGCGCGGCCGGAGAAGAACGCCCGCCGCCGCAGCACCGGATGCCGGTGCCGAAGGGCGATCAGGCGGGACGTCAGATCACACAGCGCCGCCCACCCCGGCTCCTCAAGCAGCCCCCAGTCCACCCAGCTGATCTCGTTGTCCTGGCAGTACGCGTTGTTGCTGCCTCCTTGCGTACGGCCCATCTCGTCCCCGGCGACGAGCATCGGCACCCCCGTCGAGAGCAGCAGCGTCGTCAGCAGATTGCGCAATTGCCGCCGCCGCAGCCGCGCCACCCGGGCGTCCGCCGTCTCGCCCTCGGCGCCGCAGTTCCAGGAGCGGTTGTCGTTGGTGCCGTCCCTGTTCCCCTCGCCGTTGGCCTCGTTGTGCTTGTGCTCGTACGACACCAGGTCCCGCAGCGTGAAGCCGTCGTGCGCCGTCACGAAGTTCACCGACGCGTACGGACGCCGCCCGCCCCACGCGTACAGGTCGCTCGACCCGGAGAGGCGGTAGCCCAGATCCCGCACGTCCGGCAGCGCGCCCCGCCAGAAGTCACGTACCGCGTCGCGGTAGTGGTCGTTCCACTCCGTCCACAGAGGAGGGAAGGCCCCCACCTGATAGCCGCCCGACCCCACGTCCCACGGCTCGGCGATCAGTTTCACGCGACGCAGCACCGGGTCCTGCGCGATCACCGCGAGGAAGGGCGACAGCATGTCGACGTCGTGGAACGAGCGGGCGAGCGCCGCCGCCAGATCGAAGCGGAAGCCGTCCACTCCCATCTCGGTCACCCAGTAGCGCAGGGAGTCCGTGATCAGGCGAAGGACGTGCGGCTGCACCACCTGAAGCGTGTTCCCACAGCCCGTGTAGTCCGTGTAACGGCGGGCGTCGTTCGGCTGGAGCCGGTAGTAGCCGCGATTGTCTATGCCCTTGAGCGACAACATCGGGCCGAGCTCGCCCGCCTCCGCCGTGTGGTTGTAGACCACGTCCAGGATCACTTCGATCCCGGCCTCGTGCAGCGCCCGCACCATCCGCTTGAACTCGCCGACCTGTTCACCCCTCGTCCCCGACGCCGCGTACGCCGCGTGCGGTGCGAAGTAGCCGATCGAGTTGTAGCCCCAGTAGTTCGTCAGGCCTCTTCGCAGGAGGTGGTCCTCATGGGCGAACTGGTGCACCGGGAGCAGCTCGACCGCCGTCACACCGAGCCGCAGGAGATGCTCGATCGCCGCCGGATGCGCCAGGCCCGCGTACGTACCCCGCAGCTCCCGCGGAATCCCCGGGTGGAGTTTCGTGAAGCCGCGTACGTGGACCTCGTAGATGACCGAGTCCGCCCACGGCGTCTTCGGGCGCCGGTCGTCCGTCCACTCGTCGTCCGGGGCGTCGTCGTGCACGACCACGCCCTTGGGGACGTACGCGGACGAGTCGCGGTCGTCCCGCACCGTGTCGGCCACATGTTGCTGGGGCCAGTCCCGCACGTGTCCGTACACCTCGGGCGGCAGGCCGTACGTGGCGAAGTCGCCGTCCACCGCACGCGCGTACGGATCCAGGAGGAGCTTCGAGGGGTTCCAGCGGGCGCCCGTCCACGGGTCCCAGCGGCCGTGCACGCGGTAGCCGTAGCGCTGTCCGGGCAGGACGCCCGGCACGAAGCCGTGCCAGATCTCGTGCGTCAGCTCGGTGAGCGGCGCGCGCGTCGACACGCCCTCGTCGTCGAAGAGACAGAGCTCGACGGCCTGGGCACCCCCCGCCCACAGCGCGAAGTTCGTGCCCGCGACCCCGTCGGGCCCCACCCTGAACCGCGCGCCGAGCGGCGTCGGCGCCCCTGGCCACACGGGTATGCCGGGCGCGCCCGAAGTGTCCCGGACCGTGGCGCGCTCCTTCGCCGACGTGTCCTTCACGGCGGCTGTCCTGCCGTTCACCGCGGTCGCGCCCGTCCCGCGCCGCCCACCCTCGTCCTGGAGTGCTTCCTGTTCGGCTGCGCTGGACACCCATTCGCCTCCTGCGGCTCGACCCCTGCCGCGTCCCGGCGGCAGGGGCGTACCAGACCGGACGGCGCGCGAGGACCCGCGGGCCCGTGCCGTCCTTCTCACTGTTCTGCCCAGCGTGTGCGTCGCACTCACGTTTCCCCAGGAGGGGGACGGTCGTTGGGACGGGCGTGAGACAGGTAGCGAGGCGCGCACGGCGCGCAGGGGCCGCGCTGGCCGCCGTAATGACATGGGCAGGACTGCTCGCGGGAGCCGCGGGGTGCAGCGGTGACGGCGGTGGCATCGACCAGCTGATGGGCAAGCCGCGGTCGCCCGCCGACGCGATCCGGGTGACACCCGACGACGGCAGCAAGGGAGTCAAGGGCGACGAACAGCTCAAGGTCGAGGTCCCCGACGGACGCCTCGAATCGGTGAAGGCCGTCCGCGTCCAGGACGCGCGGGAGGCTCCCGTGCCCGGCCGCATCGCCGAGGACGGCATGACCTGGAAGCCGCTGGACGAGGGCGCCCTGGCGCTCGGCGCCAAGTACACGGTGGACGCGGTCGCCCTCGACGGCCACGGCCGCCGCTCGGCCCGGCACACGACGTTCACGACGTACGTCCCCGACGAGCGGTTCACCGCCTATGTGACACCGGAGAACCGCTCCACGGTCGGCACCGGCATGATCGTCTCCCTGGAGTTCAACCGGGAGGTCGAGAACCGCGAGGCCGTCCAGCGCGCCATCAGCGTCACCGCGGACCCGGAGGTCGACGTACGACCACATTGGTTCGGCAACGGCCGCCTGGACTTCCGCCCCCAGAAGTACTGGAAGCCCGGCACGAAGGTCACCGTCGGCCTGCACCTGCGCGACGTCGAGGCCGCCCCCGGCGCCTATGGCCTGCAGGACAAGAGCTTCTCCTTCACGGTCGGCCGCAGCCAGACCTCCCTGGTCGACGCCGCCGAACACACCATGGAGGTCCGCCGCGACGGCGAGGTCGTCTCCACGGTCCCGATCACCGCGGGCGCCCCCAAGTCCACCACGTACAACGGGAAAATGGTGGTCACGGAGATGCTGGAGGTGACCCGGATGAACAGCCGCACCGTCGGCTTCGGCGGGGAGTACAACATCCCCGACGTCCCGCACGCGATGCGCCTGACGACGTCCGGCACCTTCCTGCACGGCAACTACTGGTCGCCCAACGCCCCTGGCAACACAAATGTCAGCCACGGCTGTGTGGGCCTGCGCGATGTGAAGGGCGGCAGCTCACAGACCCCGGCGGGGTGGTTCTTCGACCGCAGTCTGATTGGCGATGTGGTGGAAGTTGTCAATAGTGATGACAAGAAAGTCGCTCCTGACAACGGGCTCGGTGGCTGGAACATGGAGTGGAAGGACTGGACGGCACCGCCCGGCTCCAAGCCGGAAGCCAAGCCCACGGACCAGGACTGAGGCAGGGCCCGCAGCACAGCCGAGGCAGGCTCCGCGCCCCGTACGCAGTTGGGACTGAACAGTGACATTGGCGGGGAGTCATCGGTCAGGACCGTGTGGTTATCTAGCGCTGGCGCGTGTCTGTGCGCGCAGATGCACTGGGGTGCGGGCCTGACCAGGCCGTGCGAGGGGAGACACATCTTGAACGGGCGACCGATATCGGGGACGTCGGTTGGTGCGCGGGGGCGCGCGCGGCGACGGGGCACCAAAGGCCTCTTTGCGGTGGCATCGGGTGCGGCGCTGCTGTTGGTCACGGCATGCGGCGGGGGAGGCGGTTCGGACTCCGGCGGCGACGGCAAGGGCGAGGCCGACAAGAACGCGCCGTCGGCGGCGGTGGTGACCATAGCTCCGAAGGACGGCGCCGACGCGGTGGCCACCAACGGGGCACTGAAGATAGCGGCCGACAAGGGCAAGCTGACGGACGTCGAGGTCGAGGACAGCAAGGGCAATCCGGTCCCGGGCAAGATCACCTCGGGCGGCGCCTCGTGGACGCCCGCGCACCACCTCGCCGCCTCCACGAAGTACAAGGTCCACGCGACGGCCAAGGACTCCGAGGGACGTGAGTCCGCCAAGGACACGTCGTTCACGACACTGACGCCGAAGAACACCTTCGTGGGGCAGTTCACGCCGGAGGACGGCTCGAAGGTCGGCGTCGGAATGCCGTTCTCGGTCCACTTCACACGGGGCATCACCGACCCGAAGGCCGTGGAGAAGGCCATCGAGGTCAAGACCGAGCCGTCCGTGCCGGTCGAGGGACACTGGTTCGACAACGACCGCATCGACTTCCGTCCCGAGAAGTACTGGAAGGCGGGCACGAAGGTCACCGTCAAGCTCAACCTCGACGGTGTCGAGGGCCGGCCCGGGGTCTACGGCAAGCAGGCCAAGACGCTGAAGTTCACCATCGGCCGCAGCCAGGTCTCCACCGTCGACGCCAAGTCGCACCAGATGAAGGTCGTCCGGGACGGCAAGCAGATCAAGAAGATCCCGATCACCGCGGGCGCACCCGGCACGACGACGTACAACGGCCAGATGGTCATCAGCGAGAAGCTCAAGGTCACGCGCATGAACGGCGAGACCGTCGGCTTCGGCGGCGAGTACGACATCAAGGACGTCCCGAACGCGATGCGCCTGTCCACATCGGGCACGTTCATCCACGGCAACTACTGGTCGGGCGGCGCCTTCGGCAACACGAACGCCAGCCACGGCTGCATAGGCCTGAGCGACGTGCGCGGCGGCTACAGCAAGAAGACGTCCGCCGGATGGTTCTTCGAGAACTCCCTCATCGGGGACCTCGTGGTCGTGAAGAACTCCGCGGACAAGACGATCCAGCCCGAGAACGGCTTCAACGGCTGGAACATGTCCTGGGAGAAGTGGAAGGCCTGACCTTCCTCCGGGCATGGCCCGACCCGCCCGCACGGTCATGCGGGGCACGGCTAACGTGCCCCGCATGACATCTGTGCATCTCGAAGTCGCCGAAGGCGTGGGCACGATCCGCCTCGACCGCCCCCCGATGAACGCGCTCGACATCGCCCTTCAGGACCGGCTCAAGGAGCTGGCCGAAGAGGCGACACGGCGCGACGACGTACGCGCCGTGATCATCTACGGCGGCGAGAAGGTGTTCGCGGCGGGCGCGGACATCAAGGAGATGCAGGCCATGGACCACGCGGCGATGGTCGTGCGGTCCCGGGCCCTGCAGGACTCCTTCTCCGCCGTCGCCCGCATCCCCAAGCCCGTCGTCGCCGCCGTCACCGGCTACGCGCTCGGCGGCGGCTGCGAGCTGGCGCTCTGCGCCGACTTCCGCATCGCCGCCGACGACGCCAAGCTCGGCCAGCCCGAGATCCTGCTCGGCCTGATCCCCGGCGCGGGCGGCACCCAGCGCCTGTCCCGTCTGATCGGCCCGTCCAAGGCCAAGGACCTCATCTTCACCGGGCGCATGGTCAAGGCCGACGAGGCGCTGACCATCGGCCTGGTGGACCGTGTCGTGCCCGCCGCCGAGGTGTACGAGCAGGCGCACCAGTGGGCCGCACGCCTGGCGCAGGGGCCCGCGCTCGCGCTGCGCGCCGCCAAGGAGTCCGTGGACGCGGGCCTGGAGACGGACATCGACACCGGGCTCGCGATCGAGCGCACCTGGTTCGCGGGTCTGTTCGCCACCGAGGACCGGGAGCGTGGCATGCGCAGCTTCGTCGAGGAGGGCCCGGGCAAGGCGAAATTCCTCTGAAGTTCCGCCGCGAAGCGATCAGTTGAGGGCACGTCAGCCAAAGTTTCCCCCGAAGGAGCGGTTTATGCGTAGCTTAAGAGAACCTTAAGTCCGCCCCGCCCGAGGCCCTAAGTGATCATCCGTGAGCGGGTAGTCATCGCAGGTCAGAAGGGGTGTCGCAGGACCCTATTTGCCATCGGCATATGCCTACCTGGCCCCCCGGAATGGATGGTTCCGGGGGGCCTATTCCGTCGGAACGGCCCCAGAACGCCTTCTGTGCGGCCATGATGGAGGCATGGCGGGGCTGGAGGATATCGAACAGCCGCGGCGACACGGGAGTGCGACCGCGGCACGCTGGTCGCCGGCGGTCGAGGACGAACACGCGCTGAAGGCAGTGGAGTTGTTCGGCAATCCGACGGACGCGGAGGTTCCGCTGCCGTCGCGCCCGGAGTCCGCCGCCATCGCGCGCCGGCTCGCGCAGGTCGTGGTGCTCCGGCACTGGGGGCTCTCGCCGAAGCTGACCGAGGACGCGGTGCTCCTCACCTCCGAGCTCGTCGGCAACGCCGTGCGGCACACCGGCGCCCGCGTCTTCGGGCTGCGGATGATGCGGCGGCGCGGCTGGATCAGGGTCGAGGTGCGCGACCCCTCGCGCGGGCTGCCCTGCCTGATGCCCGTCAGTGAACTCGACCTCAGTGGCCGCGGCCTCTTCCTGGTCGACAAGCTCTCCGACCGGTGGGGCGTGGATCTGCTGCCGCGCGGCAAGACGACGTGGTTCGAGATGCGGGTCGCTGACCGCTGAGGCTTGGATCGCCGGGATGTGCGTCGCTGAGACGCGAAAGCCCCCGGTTGCCGGATGCGGCACTGCGGGGGCTTGGCGGAGCGCCACGGACAAAGGGGTGTGGTCCGCGGCGCTGGTGACGACCGAGCCCGGGTCAATGGGGGTCGTGGCTCCGACTATGGCAGACGGGCCCCGCCGATCCAAAAGTACTTAACCGGTCATACGGTAGCGAATCATGACACTTTAGAGGTGAATCCTTGGTGAGCTGGGACACCTACCTGGTAAACACTGGCTAAGTTCTGGCTGTGACAGATGTTCCGTAAGGGGCGGCGGGGGATCGGATGGGCCGCAGCGCCCCGACCCGCAGGCTCCATCCGCACGCAATCAGCGGCTTTTGACCGCTTTTACCATTAAATGGTCGGGTGATCGAGACTGACCGCCGCGGAGCCCTGCGTGCGGGCGCCGGACTGGCCGTAGCGGGCGCCCTCACCGCAGGCTGCTCCGCCTCCGGATCCGACGCCCCCGCAGCGCACCAGGCCGCACCCGCCGCCCGCCACCCCGCCCGAAGAACGCCCCGCGCCGCCCCGCCGCCCCGCCGCTTCCCCGGCCTCCCCGACCAGATCGCGCACAGCCCTCGCGACCGCCCCCAGGTCGCCCTCACCTTCCACGGCCAGGGCGACCCGGCCATCGCGCGCTCTCTGCTCTCCATCGCCGAGAAGGCGGGCGCCAGAATCACCGTCCTCGCCGTCGGCAGCTGGCTCGACGAGCACCCCGAGCTCGCCCGCCGCGTCCTCGACGGCGGCCACGACCTCGGCAACCACACCCACCACCACGTCACGATCAACGAACTGCCCGAGGCCGACGCCTACGCGGAGATCACCGGCTGCGCCGACCGACTGCGCCGCCTCACCGGCTCCATCGGCACCTGGTTCCGCCCCTCGCGGGCCGAGACCGCGACGCCCCTCGTGGCCCGCCTCGCCCACCGCGCGGGCTACCCGCACGTGCTCTCGTACGACGTCGACTCCCTCGACTTCACCTCGCCGGGCGCCCCGGCCGTCACCCGCAAGATCGCCTCAGAGGTGCGCGCGGGCTCCGTCGTGAGCCTGCACTTCGGGTACGCGGACACGGTCGCCGCGCTCCCCGCCGTCCTGGAAGACCTCGACCGCCGCGGCCTGCGCGCGGTGACGACCACGGAGTTGCTGACCTGATGACCCTGCACCTGAAGCTCACCCGGCGCACCGGAGCGGTCGTCGCCGCCGGGGCCGTCGTCGCCGCCGCGCTCGCCGGCTGCGGCAGCGGCAGCGGCGGTGACACGCGCGAGAACGAAGCCCTCGGCACCAAGGGCATCCAGAAATCCTCCGAACCCGAGCCCAAGGCCGCGCCCGGCCTCCCGGGCATGCCGCCCCTCCTCGACAAGAAGGACGTCTACGCGGCCGACCGCCCCAACAGGCTCTCCCCGGTCGTGGAGGACTTCCCCTCCCGGATCTACGTCCCCAACACCACCTCCAACACGGTCTCGGTCATCGACCCCAAGACGTACCAAGTGATCGACACGATCGACGTCGGTGTCCAGCCCCAGCACGTCGTCCCCTCCTGGGACATGAAGACGCTCTGGGTCAACAACAACCGCGGCCACACGCTCACCCCCATCGACCCCAAGACCGGCAAGGCGGGCAAGCCCGTCGACGTCCACGACCCGTACAACCTCTACTTCACACCCAACGGCAAGTACGCCGTCGTGATGGCCTCGATGGACCGCGAGCTCGTCTTCCGCGACCCGCACACCATGAAGGAGGTCAAGACCGAACCGGTCAGCTGCTACGGCGTCAACCACGCCGACTTCTCGGCGGACGGACGCTACTTCATCGTCTCCTGCGAGTTCTCCGGCGAACTCCTCAAGGTGGACACCGAGAAGATGAAGGTCGTCGGCCAGCAGAAGCTGCCCTTCAAGGGCGCCATGCCGCAGGACGTGAAGATCTCGCCCGACGGCAAGACCTTCTACGTCGCCGACATGATGGCCGACGGCATGTGGGTCCTGAGCGGCGACAAGTTCGACAAGCCGAAGCTCCTGCACACCGGCAAGGGCACCCACGGCCTCTACGTCAGCAGGGACTCGCGCGAGATGTACGTGTCCAACCGCGGCGAAGGCACCATCTCCGTCTTCGACTTCCCCAAGAACAGACTCACCAAGAAGTGGAAACTCCCCCAGGGCGGCAGCCCCGACATGGGCGGCGTCTCGGCGGACGGCAACACCCTCTGGCTTTCCGGGCGTTACGACTCCGAGGTGTACGCCATCGACACCCGCACCGGAGTCCAGATCGCCCGCATCCCCGTCGGCGGCGGTCCGCACGGCCTCGCGGTGTATCCGCAGCCCGGCCGCTACTCGCTGGGACATACGGGGATCTTCCGCTGAGCTGTTCAACGGTTGACCACAGCGGCCACCGGGCACGAGAAGGGTAGATCGACCTGCCCTCCCCTCTGCCGCTCAGGAGGCCGCCCGTGCTCAAAGGCATCGACGTCAGCTCGCACCAGTCCAACTTCGAGACGGACGGCCGCTCCTTCGTCATCATAAAGTCGACGGAGGGCCGTTCGTACGTCAATGCGAAGCTGGCCGCGCAGGTGAAGCGCGCCAGGGACGGCGGCTGCGTGGTCGGCTTCTACCACTTCCTGTGGCCCGGGAACATCAAGGCGCAGGCGGAGTACTTCGTCAGCAAGACCCCTGAGAAATCAGGGGACTTGCTCGCGGCGGACTGGGAGTGGACGGGTGAACACACGCGCGCCAGCAATGCGGACAAGGACCACTTCATCCGCGAGGTGAAGAGGCTGCGCCCCAACCACCGGGTCATGCTGTACACGAATAGGGACTTTTGGCTCAACCACGACACCACGTCATACGCGGGCGACGCCCTCTGGATCGCCGACTACGTGACGGCGGGCAAGCCGCGCATCAAGGCGAAGTGGCGCTTCCATCAGTACACGTCGACGCCACTGGACAAGAATGTGGCGGACTTCGAGAGCGAGGACGCGCTGCGGGAGTGGGCCACGCCGTAGCCGTGCCGTAGCCGTGCCGCGGTCATGGCCGCCCCGCGCGCGCCCCTCGGTCTCGGTCAGGCGCGCCAGTCCGGCGTCCGCTCCTGGGACGCCGAGTCCAGCGCCTTGCGGACCGCTTCCGCGTCCGCCGCGAGGCCGTACACCGGAGTGCCCGGCTGCTGGCGCCACGACTCGTCCTGGCCGCCCGTGTCGACGGTGTCGAAGCCGATCTCGTCGAGGAGGTCGCGTACGACCTTCTTGGCCTCCTCGTCGTCGCCGGACACCGGAAGGGCGACGCGGCCGGGCGTGCCCTTGGGCTGGGGCTTGTCGAGGATGTCGTGGGCGTATGTGCCGTTGAAGGCCTTGATCACCGGGTGGCCGATCTGGCGCTCGGTCCAGCGGCTCTCGGTCAGGCCCTCCTCGATCTCGGTGATCTTCCCGTCGCGCTGCTGCGGGTAGTAGTTGCCGGTGTCGATGACGGCGAGGCCGTCCGCCGCGCCGTCGAGGAAGCCGGACGGCAGGTTCGGTACGGCCTTGAGGGGGATCGTCACGACGACGACCTGGGCGCCGCGCGCGGCCTCCTCGACCGTCACGGGCGTGGCGCCGGTCTCCTTGGCGAGGTCGGTGAGGGTCTGCGGGCCGCGGGAGTTCGCGACGGAGACGTCGTGGCCGACAGCCGTGAGGCGCCGGGTGAGGTTGCCGCCGATGTTGCCCGCGCCGATGATGCCGATCTTCATGACTCGCCCTTCCGGGGGTGGATTCGGTGGTGCCGTAGCGGAGCCAACCTCCGGAACCGGTGAGGTATTCCGGCTGAGCCGATCGCCACCCCCAGAGTTTCACCACGATCTCGCCGAGGCGAGTATGGGACTCCGTCGGCCTGTGCGCGTCCTTGGTGGGGGTGTGACGAGGGGCACAGGAACTCGGTGGAGGGTGCGGAGAGATACCTGGTGTGAGGCGTACTGAACTGGAAGACGGCATCCATGCACGGATCCGGGCAGGTGAGCGGGAGGCGTTCGGCGAGTTGTACGAGGCGTACGCGCGAACGGTCTACAACCACGCCCTGCGGCTGACCGGCGACTGGTCGACCGCCGAGGAGGTCATGTCCGAGACCTTCCTCGCGGCCTGGCGCACCCGGGACCGCCTTGAGCCGGACCGCGGTTCGCTCAAGCCGTGGCTGCTCGGCATCGCGACGCACAAGGCGCAGAACGCCAACCGGGGTCTGCGCAGGCGGCTCGCCTTCCTCTCCCGTCAGCCGCCCCCGCCCGAAGTGGCCGACTTCGCCGAGGAGTCGGCCGGGCGGATGGACGACGTGCGACGGCTCGCGGCGGTGCACGGCGCGCTGCGTCGGCTGCGCCGTCCGGAGCGGGAGGTGCTCGTCCTGTGCGTGTGGTCCGGGCTCGACTACGCGCAGGCCGCCGAGGCGCTCGGTGTTCCCGTCGGCACGGTGCGGTCGCGGCTCTCGCGGGCGCGTGCGCGGCTGCGGCGGCTCAGCGAGGACGGGTTGGATGCGACGGAAGCGCAGAACACGAAGAACACGAAGAACGTGAAGAAGATGAAGAACGTGACGGAACCTCGCCGTGGTCGCGGAGAGGTAGAGAGTGAGGCCGCGTTCGCGGCCCTGCCCCTGCGGGAGGAATTCCGATGAACGCCGCCACCCCGCCCCCGGGAGAGGCCGAGGCCGCTGAACTGGCCCGCCTGCTGCCGGAGTCGGACGAAGACGAATGGCAGCTTCCGCCGGGGCGTCACCTTCACCACAAGGACGTCCTGATGCAGCAGATCGACCACGACACGGACCAGAGCCGGACACAGCAGGCCCCCGCCCCCGCCCCCGCCCTCGCGTCCGCCCGCCGCAAGCTGCTGCGTCCCGCGGTGCTGATGCCGGCCGCCGCCGCTTTCGCGGCGGCAGGGATCCTGCTCGCCACGCTTCCGTCCGACCACGCCGACGGTGTCCGTGACATGGGGGCCGGCGACGGCGCCACCTCCGGTGCGGCCGTCACTCTCGACCGGATCGCCACCGCTTCCCTGAAGGCCGACACCCGGCGGGTGAAGGCGAGCCAGTTCGTCTACATCCGCAGCCTGGTCCAGGGCAACGAGGGCGAGCTCAACGCCAAGGTGAAGCTCGGTGCTCCGCACAAGCAGGAGTCCTGGATGTCGCAGGACCCCGCTCCCGTCACGAACATCGGCATGATCCGGGAGAGCGGAAAGGGGGCGTCGATGCCCGGTCAGGACGTCCCCATCGAGACGTCCGTCGTGGACGGTTCCGATGACTCCGGAGCCATCCCGGAGGGGCCGGAGCGGCCCACGTACAACTGGCTCGCCTCGCTGCCCACCGACCCCGACGCCCTGCTGAAGAAGCTGTATGCCCAGACGCAGGTGATCGAAGGGGAGGAGACGAAGGCGCAGGCCGTCTTCGACAAGATCGGTGACCTGCTCGAATCGACGATCATGCCGCCGGAGAATGCCGCAGCGTTCTACAAGGTCGTCGCGAAGCTCCCCGGCGTGACCGAGGTGCCCGACGCGGTGGACGCGGCGGGCCGCCACGGAATCGGCATCACCCTCGACGAGTCGTCGTGGGCGACGCGCGAGGTGTGGATCTTCGACAAGAAGTCCTTCGAATATCTCGGCTCGCGCGGCTATATGACGAAGAACCACAAGCCGGGTGGCACGCCGGGCAAGGGGGGCAACCCCGAGGAGCTCTACGGCAGCAGCGCGATCCTGGAGCGCGCTGTCGTAGCTCAGAAGGGCATGGAACCCGAAGCCGCCGACGAGCGCGGCTGAGCACGGTCCGGCCGCCCGGCCCGCACCGCCCGCAGCAGCGGGAATCCATCGAGGCGACGGCGTTGGTCAAGGCCGGGCACCTCTACGGACCGCGGTACGAGTTCACGTCCGCGCCCACGTGATGCCGCGGTGTTGGTGAACAGATCGCAGGGCCTGCCGTCGCCTGGTCAGCGGGCCGACAGCGCCAGCGGTTCGGCGCCACTGCCCTTCCCTGAGTCGGACCAAGCTCAGCCGAGACCCCGATGCGCGGCCCACAGCGCCCCGGCGCGGCTGGCGGCGTCGGCGATCAGCGCCGCCAGTTCGGGCCTGTCGGGGACGGGGAACGAGACGTATGCGCCCCGGCCGCCTGCGACTGGTCGGCCGTAGGCCTTTGTGGCGAGGTGCCCGTCCGGGAGGAGACGGACGTTGAGTGTGCTCAGCATGAACTCCTCACCACGCCGAGTGTCCGTCCAGCGGAGCTCCTGCGGGATCGTGACATTGATCGCCAGAGCACTCACTTCCAGGTCGCTGCTCATGGACAGATGGTCTCATCCACTCCGCTCGCCCTTGCGGGTGCGCGAGGCCGTCCTGACCGGGCTCGCCAACAGCGTGGAGCTGCTGCCCCGGTGGAGTCCCACACTCCGAGCAGGAGGAGCAGGCCGATCGCCTGATCGCCATGCCCGGGCTCGCGCGCCGCACGGACGCGCGCCGGTCCGCGCTCTCCCGGGGCGAGCGCGGACGGACCCTGATCGCGCGCCCGTTGAGCAGGCGCGGCGAGTACGTGCGAGGGGCCCGGCGCTCTCACGCGCCGGGCCCCTCGTACGTACCACCACTACTTCTTGTTCAGGCTCGCCCAGAACTCGTCGAAGGAGAGACGCTTGTCCTTGTCGGTGTCCTTCGTGCCGATCACGGCCTCGGCCACCGTCTCGGTGACGTAGAAGTCCCCCATCTTGGCCATGGCCGACTTCCACTCCGCCGCTGTGATGAAGCCGTCGCCGTCCGCGTCGAACTGCTTGAACGTCCTGCGCGCTTCCTCGATGTCCGCCACCGGATCCACCCCTTCTTGGTGCACTACTGACGGGGCTCAGGGTATCCGCCGTCCGGGTGACGACCGGGACGTGGGCTCAGCACTCGATGATGTTCACCGCGAGCCCGCCCCGCGCCGTCTCCTTGTACTTCACGCTCATGTCCGCCCCGGTGTCCTTCATGGTCTTGATGACCTTGTCGAGGGAGACCTTGTGGCTGCCGTCGCCGCGCATCGCCATCTTCGCCGCGGTCACGGCCTTCACCGCCGCCATGCCGTTGCGCTCGATGCACGGGATCTGGACGAGCCCGCCGACCGGGTCGCAGGTCAGGCCGAGGTTGTGCTCCATGCCGATCTCGGCCGCGTTCTCGACCTGCTCGGGGCTGCCGCCGAGCACCTCGGCGAGGGCGCCCGCCGCCATCGAGCAGGCGGAGCCGACCTCGCCCTGGCAGCCGACCTCGGCGCCGGAGATCGAGGCGTTCTCCTTGAAGAGCATGCCGATGGCGCCCGCGGCGAGCAGGAAGCGGACCACTCCCTCCTCGTCCGCGCCGGGAATGAAGTTCATGTAGTAGTGCAGGACCGCCGGGATGATGCCCGCGGCGCCGTTCGTCGGGGCGGTCACGACCCGGCCGCCCGCCGCGTTCTCCTCGTTCACCGCCATCGCGTAGAGCGTGATCCACTCCATGGAGCGGGCAAGCGGGTCGCCCTCGGCGCGCAGCTGGCGTGCGGAGTTGGCCGCGCGGCGGCGGACCTTGAGGCCGCCCGGCAGGATGCCCTCGCGGGACATGCCGCGCGAGACGCAGGACTGCATGACGCCCCAGATGTCGAGCAGACCCGCGCGGATCTCCTCCTCGGTGCGCCAGGCCTTCTCGTTCTCCAGCATCAGCGCGGAGATGGAGAGGCCGGTCTCCTCGGCGAGGCGGAGCAGCTCGTCGCCGGTGCGGAAGGGGTGTTTGAGGACCGTGTCGTCCGGCACGATCGGGTTCTCGCCGGCCACCGCGTCGTCGTCGACCACGAAGCCGCCGCCCACGGAGTAGTACGTCTTCTCCAGGACGGGGGCGCCCTCACGGTCGTACGCGAAGATCGTCATGCCGTTGGCGTGGTACGGCAGGGCCTTGCGGCGGTGCAGGACCAGGTCCTCGTCGAAGGCGAAGTCGATCTCGTGCATGCCGAGGAGGCTGATGCGGCCGGTGCTCTTGATCTGCTCGACGCGCTCGTCGGCGAACTCGACGTCGACCGAGCGCGGGGACTCGCCCTCCAGGCCGAGCAGGACCGCCTTGGGGGTGCCGTGGCCGTGGCCCGTCGCGCCGAGCGAGCCGTAGAGCTCGGCCCGTATGGCGGTGGTGTGGGCCATCAGGCCCTCGTTCTTGAGGCGGCTCGCGAAGATGCGTGCGGCGCGCATGGGGCCGACCGTGTGGGAGCTGGACGGGCCGATGCCGACCGAGAACAGGTCGAAGACCGAGAGGGCCACGAGAAACTCCAATGGTGGTTGGTAGACGCCGTTGTCTGCCGGGGTGGTGCAGAGAGCAAGGCGTGAGCCGGGGCACGAACCGGGGCACCGCGCTCACTGTGTTCACATCCAGTGTGCGCGGTGCCCCGAAGATTCGTACGAAGGAAAGCGTACGAAAATGCTACAGGTTGGGGTACAGCGGGTGCTTTTCCGCCAAGGCGGAGACGCGGGCCTTGAGCGACTCCGTGTCGACGTCGCCCGGCTTCAGCGCCTCGGCGATGATGTCGGCGACCTCACGGAAGTCGTCCTCCTGGAAGCCGCGGGTCGCGAGCGCGGGCGTACCGATCCGCAGGCCCGAGGTGACCATCGGGGGGCGCGGGTCGTTCGGGACCGCGTTGCGGTTGACCGTGATGCCGACCTCGTGGAGGCGGTCCTCGGCCTGCTGGCCGTCGAGCTCGGAGTCGCGCAGGTCCACCAGGACCAGGTGCACGTCCGTGCCGCCGGACAGGACGTCGACACCGACGGCCTTCGCGTCGTCCTGAACCAGGCGCTCGGCCAGGATGCGGGCGCCGTCCAGGGTGCGCTGCTGGCGCTCCTTGAACTCCTCGGAGGCCGCGATCTTGAAGGAGACGGCCTTGGCCGCGATCACGTGCTCCAGGGGGCCGCCCTGGAAGCCCGGGAAGACCGCGGAGTTCAGCTTCTTCGCGAACTCCTTGCTGCGGGCAAGGATGATGCCGCCGCGCGGGCCGCCGAGCGTCTTGTGCGTGGTGGAGGTGACCACGTCCGCGAACGGCACCGGGTTGGGGTGAAGGCCCGCGGCGACGAGCCCGGCGAAGTGCGCCATGTCGACCCACAGGTACGCGCCGACCTCGTCGGCGATCCGGCGGAACTCGGCGAAGTCCAGCTGACGCGGGTAGGCGGACCAGCCCGCGATGATCACCTTCGGGCTGCTCTCCTTGGCCAGGCGCTCGACCTCGGCCATGTCGATCAGACCGGCCTCGTCGACGTGGTACGGGACCACGTTGAACTGCTTGCCGGAGAAGTTCAGGCGCATGCCGTGGGTGAGGTGGCCGCCGTGCGCCAGGTCCAGGCCGAGGATCGTGTCGCCGGGCTTGGCGATCGCGAAGAGGGCGGCCTGGTTGGCGGAGGCGCCGGAGTGGGGCTGGACGTTGGCGTACTCGGCGCCGAACAGGTCCTTGAGCCGGTCGATCGCGATCTGCTCGGCGACGTCGACGTGCTCACAGCCGCCGTAGTAGCGGCGGCCGGGGTAGCCCTCGGCGTACTTGTTGGTGAGGACCGTGCCCTGGGCCTCCATGACGGCGACCGGAGCGAAGTTCTCCGAGGCGATCATTTCCAGGGTGGACTGCTGACGGTGGAGCTCGGCGTCGACGGCGGCGGCGACGTCCGGGTCCAGCTCGTGGAGAGGGGTGTTGAGAAGCGACATCAGGTGGTCCCTAAGGGTCTTTAGTTGCCTGCGAGCTCGGTGTATTCGGCCGCGGAGAGCAGGTCCTTCGGCTCATCCGTGATCCGTACCTTGAACAGCCAGCCGCCCTCGAACGGAGCGGAGTTCACCAGCGACGGGTCGTCCACGACGTCCTGGTTCGCCTCGGTGACCTCACCGGTCACGGGGGAGTACAGGTCGCTGACGGACTTCGTCGACTCGAGCTCGCCGCAGGTCTCGCCCGCGGTCACGGCCTCGCCGACCTCAGGGAGCTGGGCGTATACGACGTCACCGAGCGCGTTGGCCGCGAACTCCGTGATGCCGATCGTCGCCACACCGTCCTCGGTGGCCGAAAGCCACTCGTGCTCCTTGCTGTAACGCAGCTGCTGGGGGTTGCTCATGACCTGAATTCTCCTGTACGCGGGTGGGTGCTGCGGAACGGGACTGATGTGCGTGGGGTCACTTCCGGCTTACCACAGAGGCGGAGCAGCGGCGGAAACGTCACTTCTGGCGCTTGTAGAAGGGCAGCGCCACGACCTCGTACGGCTCGTGCGTGCCCCGGATGTCGACGCCGACACCGGTGGTTCCGGGGGCCGAGTGCGCCACGTCGACGTACGCGATGGCGATCGGCTTGCCCAGCGTCGGGGACGGCGCCCCGGAGGTGACCTCGCCGATGACCTTGCCGTCGGCGACCACGTCGAAGCCCGCGCGCGGAACGCGGCGGCCTGAGGCGATCAGGCCCACCAGCTTCCGCGGGGGAGCGGTCTCGGCGCGCTCGGCGGCGGCCGCGAGCGCCGAGCGCCCCACGAAGGTGTCGGACTGCGAGGTCTTCTCGAACTTCACGACCCGGCCCAGGCCCGCGTCGAACGGAGTCAGCTCCGCCGTCAGCTCGTGCCCGTACAGCGGCATGCCCGCCTCAAGACGGAGCGTGTCGCGGCAGGAGAGCCCGGCCGGGACCAGACCGACGTGCTCGCCGGCCTCCATGAGCGCGTTCCAGAGCTTCTCGGCGTCACCGGGCGAGACGAAGAGCTCGAAGCCGTCCTCGCCGGTGTAGCCGGTGCGGGCGATCAGGGCGGGCACGCCCGCGACGGTGCCCGGCAGGCCCGCGTAGTACTTCAGCCCCGCCAGGTCCGCGTCCGTGAGTGACTTCAGGATGCCGGGGGACTCGGGCCCCTGGACGGCGAGCAGCGCGTACGCGTCGCGGTCGTCGCGGACCTCGGCGTCGAAGCCGTCGGCGCGGGCGGTGAGCGCGTCGAGCACGGTCTGCGCGTTCGAGGCGTTGGCGACGACCATGTACTCAGGGGCGTCGGCCTCGCCCAGACGGTAGACGATCAGGTCGTCCAGGATCCCGCCGTCCTCGGCGCAGATCATCGTGTAGCGGGCGCGGCCGACACCGATGGAGCCGATGTTGCCGACGAGTGCGAAGTTCAGGAAGTCCACGGCCTGCGGTCCGGTGACCGTGATCTCGCCCATGTGGGAGAGATCGAAGAGACCGGCCTTGGTGCGGACGGCGATGTGCTCGTCGCGCTCGCTGCCGTAGCGCAGCGGCATGTCCCAGCCCGCGAAGTCGGTCATGGTCGCGCCGAGCGCGCGATGCACGGCATCGAGGGCGGTCAGACGGGGGACGGTACTCATACGGGGAACTCCCAGGGCATGACGGGCGAGGTCGATCCTCCCCATCTGTCATCGGAACCTGAGAGGTTCACCACGACCCGTCCGTATACGTCATACGTCTGTATCAGGGGGTCATGACTTGCACCTTGGGTGGAGCCGCCGGGGCGACCCGCTTTTCAGATGTGCCTCGCCCGCGCGGTACGGGGCCTGAGAGATTCAAGGGAGGGACTTGCTCCTTCGGCGCCCCGGTGCGTCCTGCGACGGCGACCGGGAACTCTCCCGCGCGGATTCAAGCGGCCTGTATGGAGTTTGCGCGCACATCATTGCACGGGCCCGCGTCACGGGGCAGTGCCAGTCCAGCTGTGCTATTCCGGGGGAAACCCCGGGCCCCGGGCGCTGTTGTGCCGCATTACCTTCTCTTTACACTTGCCGGGGAAGCTGCGGGAAGCAGTTACGTGACCGCTAGGGGAGGCCGATCACGGTGCGCAGGACCAGTGTCTACGCGACCAACACGGGGGTGGCCCTGCCCAAACAGGCCGCCGCCCCCACCAGGGAGAGCTGCGGCGCCCTGCCTGCGGTCGTCGTCCGCGACCTGAGGCAGCGGTCCGGCCACAGCCCGCACCGCCTCACGTTCGGCGCGGGCGACCTGATCGTCGTCTCCGGTCTTCCGGGCAGCGGCAAGTCCACGCTGATGCGCAGAGCCGTCGCGGGCCCGCGCATCGACTCGCAGGACACCCGCGACCGCTGGGCCCTGCGCATGCCGGCCCTGCTGCCGTACGCCGTCTACCGCCCCCTGGTCCGCCTCGCGCACTACGCGGGGCTGCGCGCCGCCCTGCGCTCCGGCGAGGGCATCGTGGTGCACGACTGCGGCACCCAGACATGGGTGCGCAGCTGGCTGGCCCGCGAGGCGGGGCGGCGCGGCACGACGCTGCATCTGCTGCTGCTCGACGTGCCGCCGGACACCGCCATAGAGGGGCAGCTCTCGCGCGGGCGCGGCGTGTCGCGGTACGCCTTCGCGCGGCACCGCAGGACCGTCGGCCGCCTGGTCGGCGCCGCCGAGCGGGGCGATCTGCCGCGCGGCTGCGGCTCCGCGATCCTGCTCGACCGGACAGCCGCGAGCATCCTGCGCGGGATCGGCTTCGGAGGCTGAGCGGCCCGTCGCGTTAGGGTCGTGCCGCAGGCAGAGCGGGACAGGGCAGGGGTTGGGCAGATGGATATTCCGGCGCAGGCGCACGCACATCCGTACGGAGGATGGCCGGGCAACGAACTCGAAGAGGTGCTCGCGGCATCGCTCGGCACGCCGGGGGCGCCCCGGACGTCCGCGGGGGCCCGCATCGTCGAGGTGCTCGGCCGCAGCCACGTCTGGGTCCCGCTGCCGAGCGGCGGCGGCCCCGACAGCGGCACTCTCGACCTGCCCACGCTGGAGATCGACGGCCAGGCCTTCGTCCCCGTCTTCAGCTCCGAGCAGCAGTTCCAGCAGGTCACCGGCGGCCGGATGGGCTGCACCGTGGCGCCCGCCGTGGAGTTCGCGCGCGGACTTCCCCCGCAGATGGGCATCGCGGTCAACCCGGACGGCACGGTCGGGGTCCCGCTGCCGCCGCCCGCCGTCGCCGAACTCTGCCGGGCCGGGCGCACCCCGCTCGACGGCCCCGCGACCGGCGGCCGTGTGCGTCTCTTCGAACCGGACTGGCAGCAGGACCCGGTGGACTTCCTGTCCGCCGCCGCCCGCGAGTTCGAGGCCACCGGGGTCGTCCTGAACGCCCGCCGCTGCCTGGCGAGCGTCGAGGGCGAGGAGCCCACGCTGTTCATCGGCGTCGAACTGACCTCCTGGGAGGGCGACGCGCGCGACCTGCCGATGGAGGCCGTGGGCCGGGCTCTCGGCCACGCCCCGGTGGTCTGGCCGGTGAACCTGGTGCTGCTCGATGTCGCCCAGGACCCGGTCGGCGACTGGATGCGCGAGCGGGTCCGGCCCTTCTTCGGCCGGACACCGGGGCACGAGCACGGACATGTGTAAGGACATGTGCAGGTACGTGTGTGAGGGTGCCGTACGTCAAGTCGGTGTCAGGATCGCCGCTTAAGCTGGTTTCATGGCCCGGGCGGGGCACGGCCCCGCCGATTCGGCCCGGGGCCACCGACCGGCTCGGCTCAGGTCACGGCAGGTTCATCAGGTTCATCAGGTTCATCAGGTTCCAGGCTCAGCGGGTCAGTGGCTCGGCGGGTCAGCGGGTCATCGCGAAGGGGCGGTTAAGGGTGAGTGCGTCGGGCACGGCTGCTGCCGGGCAGGTCGAGCACATGCTGCGCCAGGTGACGCCAGGGCGTTATGACGCCTACGAGGCGCTCCTGCGGGCGCTCGCCGCCGACCAGGTGTGGATGCTGCTCTGGCACGGCCAGGCCGGATCCCCCGACGCGCAGTACGGGAACATGGAGGTCGAGGGCCTGGGGTACGCGCCGTGCGTGACCTCCGCCCAGGAGCTCTCCGCGAGTGGCTGGAACCGTTCGTACGAGGTGGTCAGCGGCCTCGACATCTCCCGCACCCTCTACCCCGACCACTACGGCCTCTGGCTCAACCCGCACGCCCCCGGCGGCGGCGTCGGCATCCCCTGGCTCGACCTGCGGCGCATCGCCTCCGGCCTCGACCTGCTGCCCGCGGGCCCGCTCAGGCTCACCGAGCCGGCCATCGAGATCCCGCAGTTCTACGCCGTGCTCACACAGAACGCCCACCGCACCCCCGCGGTCCGCTCGCTGCGCCGTGCCTGGGTGCAGCCCGCGCTCGGTGCGCCGTATCTGGCCATCGGCCTCGATGTGTACGACACGTCGCCGTCGTCGGTGGACGGGGTGCGCGCGATGATGCAGCAGTCGATCGCCTCCGTCCCCGAGGGGCTGCCCGTCTCGACGGTCGCGATGTCCGACGGGTACGACCCGGTGGCCCTGTGGCTGCGCGCCAACGCCAGGCCCTTCTACGACCGTGAGGCCCAGCCGGCCCCGGCGCCCGCGGGCGGATACGGATATCCCGCACAGTACTGAATCGGTACTGAATCGGTGCGGATGTGGTGCGGATGCGGTGTGGGTGAGGTGCGCGATCCGCATCGACGCGCCGCTGAAGACGCCCTGAACCGGCCATCACGGCTCGTATACCTGCCCCGACAGTCACAATGTCCGTTCTGATGGTGGAGGGCCCCTTTAGCCCCTCGTGGCCCTTTGCCGCCCAACTGCCCCGTGTTCGCCCCTCGTTCACGTGCGTCCGGATAACGGAACACCTCAAACAGCATCACGGTTGAGCATCCATTCCCCGTCAAGTCTGGTAACAGATCGCAACCCCGATGAAGACTCCCGCAAGTGGGGCGCCTCGCCCCTGTGCACGACGGACAGATCACGTCGCTACAGCGGCAAGTGCGGGCCGGTCACCACCGGTTGAGAGGGGTCCCTGCCACGATGACGGCACCATTGCATGACACACCTGCGGACGCGGACCCGACGGCGGACGTCGCTCCCGCAGCTGATGCAGGGGTGAAGAAGGTCGAGGGGCGGTCCCTCAAGCAGATCGCCTGGAACCGCTTGAAGCGGGACAAGGTCGCTCTGGCCGGCGGCATCACCGTGCTCGTCCTGGTCTTTGTCGCCGTCTTCGCGCCTCTGATCGTCTCCCTGCTGGGCCACCCGCCCAACGAGTTCCACCAGGACGAGCTCGAAGACCTCACGAACCTGCCCAAGGGCGCGTTCGGCGGCATGAGTTGGGACTTCCTCTTCGGAGTCGAGCCGAACAAGGGCCGCGACGTCTTCAGCCGGATCGTCTACGGCGCCCGCATCTCCCTCCTGGTGGCCTTCCTCGCCGCCGTGGTGGCCGTGGCGCTCGGCACCTTCTTCGGCATCATCGCCGGTTACTTCGGCGGCTGGATCGACGCGCTGATCAGCCGGGTCATGGACGTGCTGCTCGCCTTCCCGCAGCTGCTCTTCGTGATCTCCCTGGTCTCGGTGCTCCCCGACGACCTGCTCGGGCTCACCGGCAGCGGCGTCCGCATCGCGGTGCTGATCCTGGTGATCGGCTTCTTCGGCTGGCCCTACGTCGGACGCATCGTCCGAGGCCAGACCCTCTCGCTGCGCGAACGCGAGTACGTGGAAGCGGCCCGCAGCCTCGGCGGCGGTCAACGGCACATCCTCTTCCGTGAGCTGCTGCCGAACCTGGTCGCTCCGATCACCGTCTACGCGACGCTCATGATCCCCACCAACATCCTCACCGAAGCGGCGCTCAGCTTCCTCGGCGCAGGTGTGCGCCCGCCGACGGCCTCCTGGGGCGGCATGCTCCGGGACGCCCTGGCGACGTACGAGCATGACCCGATGTTCATGGTCTTCCCCGGCCTGGCGATCTTCGTGACCGTGCTTGCCTTCAACCTCTTCGGTGACGGGCTTCGCGATGCCCTGGACCCCAAGGGAACCCGTTAACAGCCCCAACCGGCTTGCCCCTGCCGCAGCGTCAGGTGGCTTTTCCCATGGTTCTTAAGGCAGTCAAGGCCAAGGACCGCGAATCTCGGAGGATGCGAGAAATGCCCACAGGTTCCTCTAAGCGACGATTGACCGCCGGTGCGGCCCTCGTCGTAGCGGCGCTGGTGACCACCACGGCGTGCGGCGGCGGCAGCGATGACGGCGACAGCAAGGGCGCGGGCTACAACGCGGCCATCGGCAAGGTCGCGAACAAGTCGGCGAAGAAGGGCGGAACGCTCAAGTTCATCGCCAAGCAGGACCTGGACTCGGCCGACCCGCAGCGCGCGTACTACGGCATGACGTGGGACTTCATGCGGTACTACACCCGCACGCTGATCACGTACGACACCAAGCCGGGCGCCGCGTCCAACAAGCTCGTCCCCGACCTCGCCGAGTCCACGGCGAAGATCAGCGACGACGGCAAGACCTACACGTACAAGCTGCGTGACGGCCTCACCTGGGAGGACGGCTCGAAGCTGACCTCCAAGGACATCAAGTACGGCATCGAGCGCATCTGGGCCACCAAGATCATCACCGGTGGTCCCGGCTACCTGAAGTCCACGCTTGACCCCAAGGGCGAGTACAAGGGCCCCTGGGAGGACAAGGCGAAGGACAAGCTCGGTCTGAAGGCGGTCGAGACGCCGGACGACAACACCATCATCTTCAAGCTGCCCAAGAAGAACGGCGACTTCGAGCAGATGCTCGCGATGCCGTCGGGCAGCCCGGTCAAGCAGTCCGAGGACACCGGCGCCAAGTACACCCAGCGCCCGTTCTCCTCGGGTCCGTACAAGTTCCAGAACTACAGCGCCGGCAAGAGCATCACGCTGGTCCGCAACAAGAACTGGAAGAAGTCGTCCGACCCGGTCCGTCCCGCCCTGCCGGACAAGATCTCGGTCACCATCTCGGCGAACCTCGAAGAGAACGACAAGCGCCTGATGGAAGGTGACTACGACATCGACATGAATGGCACCGGCATGACCCAGTCGGGTCGTACCACCGCCATTCAGGACCACAAGGACAACGTCGACAACATGCAGACGGACTTCGTCCGTTACGTCGCCCTTGTGACCAAGACGAAGCCGTTCGACAACGAGGCCTGCCGCAAGGCCGTCTTCTACGCCACGGACTTCGCGAGCCTGCAGAAGACCCGTGGTGGCCCGGTCGCCGCCGGTGAGATCGCCGCGAACGTCTTCCCGAAGTCGATCAAGGGTCACGACGACTACGACCCCTACGGGATCCTGAAGCGCAAGGGCAAGCCCGACGTCACCAAGGCGAAGGCCCAGCTCAAGGACTGCGGCAAGCCCGGTGGCTTCTCGACCAAGATCTCGGCGCGCACCAACCAGCCGGGTGAGGTGGACGCCGCCACGGCGCTCCAGGAGCAGCTGAAGAAGGTCAACATCAACGCCGAGGTCGACCAGATCGACGGCGCCGACTCCTCCAGCATCACCGGCTCTCCCTCGGTCGTGAAGAAGCGCGGCATCGGCATGACGATGGCCGGCTGGGGTCCGGACTTCCCGACCGGCCAGGGCTACGCCCAGCCGCTGTTCGACAGCCGTTTCATCAACGAGAACGGCAACTACAACGAGTCGCAGATCGACGAGCCGAAGATCGACAAGTACTTCGACGACGCGATCGCCACGGTCGACCCGAACAAGGCCGGTCAGATCTACACCGACCTGGCGCACGAGATCGTGGACAAGGCGTACTGGATGCCCTTCATCTACGAGAAGAACATCAGCTGGCGTTCGTCGCGGGCGAGCAACGTCTACTCGTCCGCCGCGTACAGCGGTCGCTACGACTACGTCTCGCTCGGTGTGAACGGCGGAAAGTAGCAGCAACGCAGTTCAGCAGTAAGCAGTAAGCAGTAAGCAGTCAGCAGTTCAGCAGTCCCCGTAAAGGCCGTCCTACCGCCGAATCCCGCCAGTCCGAAGGGCAGGTGATGGCCCCGGGCGGTGGCCGGGACTCCTCACAAGGGAGTCCCGGCCACCGCCGGGCCGCGCACAGTGCTTGCTTATCTCATCCGGCGCCTGATCGCCGTTGTCGTCATGGTGCTGGTCGTACTGCTCGCGACCTTCACCGTCTTCTTCATGTTGCCCAAGTGGGCGGGACAGGACATCGCCGTCCTCTTCGCCGGTAAGTCGTCCGGAGCCGAGCAGCTCGCGGGCATCCGGATCAAGCTGGGTCTTGACGACCCTCTGCTCGTCCAGTTCTGGGACTTCGTCAAGGGCATCCCGATGGGGCGTGACTACGCCAACGGGCCCGACGTGACCCACTGCCCGGCCCCCTGCTTCGGATACTCCTTCCGTACCGAGGCGCCCGTCTGGGAGACCCTCAAGGACGCCCTGCCCGTCACCGCGGCGCTCGCCGCCGGTGCCTGTGTGCTGTGGCTCGTCGCCGGTGTCGCCACCGGTGTGCTCTCCGCGCTCAAGCGCGGCACCATCTGGGACCGTTCCGCGATGATCACCGCCCTCGGCGGCGTCTCGCTGCCGATCTTCTTCACAGGCATGATCGCGATGGGGCTCTTCGTCCACACCCTCGGCTGGGTGAAGATCGAGGACACCCTCACCACGGACGATCCGATCAACATCTGGTTCGAGACCCTGATCCTTCCCTGGATCGTGCTCGCGTTCCTCAACGCCGCCATGTACGCGAGACTCACCCGCGCCACCATGCTGGAAGTGCTCGGTGAGGACTACATCCGCACCGCGCGCGCCAAGGGGCTCGGCGAGGCGACCGTCATCAGACGGCACGCGCTGCGCTCCGCCATGACGCCGATCCTCACCGTCTTCGGCCTCGACCTCGGTGTGCTCCTCGGTGGCGCCGTCCTCACCGAGTCCACGTTCAACCTGCCGGGGCTCGGCCTGGAGGCCGTCAAGGCCATCAGCAACAAGGACCTGCCGGTGATCCTCGGCGTCACCTTGTGCGCGTCGCTCGCGATCGCGCTCGCCAACCTCGTCGTCGACCTTCTGTACGCCGTCATCGACCCGCGAGTGAGGCTGGGATGACCGAACTGCACAAGACCGGAGCGGCGGTCGGAGAACCCGTCGCCGACTCGGTCGCTCCCACCGCCTTCCTCGAGGTGCGCGACCTCAAGGTGCACTTCCCGACCGACGACGGCGTGGTCAAGTCCGTCGACGGGCTCAGCTTCCAGCTGGAGAAGGGCAAGACCCTCGGCATCGTCGGCGAGTCAGGATCCGGCAAGTCGGTCACCTCGCTGGGCATCCTGGGTCTGCACACCGCCGGGCAGTACGGCAGCCGCAAGGCGCAGCTGTCCGGCGAGATCTGGCTGAACGGCACGGAGCTGCTCGGCGCGGACCCGAACGAGGTGCGCAAGCTGCGCGGTCGCGACATGGCGATGATCTTCCAGGACCCGCTGTCCGCGCTGCACCCGTACTACTCCATCGGCACGCAGATCATGGAGGCCTACCGCGTCCACCACAAAGTGGACAAGAAGGCCGCCCGCAAGCGCGCCATCGAGATGCTCGACCGGGTGGGCATTCCCCAGCCGGACAAGCGCGTCGACAGCTACCCCCACGAGTTCTCGGGCGGTATGCGCCAGCGCGCGATGATCGCGATGGCGCTTGTGAACAACCCCGAACTGCTCATCGCGGACGAGCCGACGACTGCCCTGGACGTCACCGTCCAGGCGCAGATCCTCGACCTCATCCGGGACCTGCAGAAGGAGTTCGGCTCCGCGGTCATCATGATCACGCACGACCTGGGCGTGGTCGCCGAGATGGCGGACGAACTGCTCGTGATGTACGGCGGGCGCTGCGTCGAGCGCGGCACCGCCGAGAAGGTCTTCTACGAGCCTCAGCACCCCTACACCTGGGGCCTCCTCGGATCGATGCCGCGCATCGACCGCGAGGAGACCGACCGCCTCGTGCCGGTCAAGGGCTCCCCGCCCAGCCTGATCAACCTGCCGACGGGCTGCGCCTTCAACCCGCGCTGCCCGTACGCCGACATCCCCAAGGACCAGATCACCCGCCGCGAGCGCCCCGACCTGCACGAGGTCGCACCGGGGCACTTCACCGCCTGCCACATGTCGCAGGACGAGCGGACCCGGATCTGGACCGAAGAGATTGCGCCGAAGCTGTGAAAGACGATGCGAAAGACCAGGCGAAACAGGCGAAGGGCCAGGAGATGACGATCCCGGCGCAGACAAAGAGCTCCGCGGAGTCTCCCGAGCCGCTGCTCAAGGTCGAAGGCCTGGTGAAGCACTTCCCCATCAAGAAGGGGCTGCTGCAGCGCCAGGTGGCGGCCGTGCAGGCCGTCGACGGTCTCAGCTTCGACGTACGTCCCGGTGAGACGCTCGGCGTCGTGGGCGAGTCGGGCTGCGGCAAGTCGACGATGGGCCGTCTGATCACGCGCCTGCTCGAACCGACCGCGGGCCGCGTGGAGTTCGAGGGCGTGGACATCACGCACCTGAACACCGGCAAGATGCGGCCGCTGCGCCGCGACGTCCAGATGATCTTCCAGGACCCGTACTCGTCGCTGAACCCGCGGCACACCATCGGCACGATCGTCGGTGCGCCGTTCAAGCTCCAGGGCGTCAAGCCCGAGGGCGGCTTGCGCAAGCACGTCCAGGAGATGCTGGAGCGGGTGGGGCTCAGCCCCGAGCACTACAACCGCTACCCGCACGAGTTCTCCGGCGGTCAGCGCCAGCGCATCGGCATCGCCCGCGCGCTCGCCCTGCGGCCCAAGCTGGTCGTGGCCGACGAGCCCGTCTCCGCCCTGGACGTCTCCATCCAGGCGCAGGTGGTCAACCTCCTGGACGACCTGCAGGACGAGCTCGGTCTCACGTACGTGATCATCGCGCACGACCTCTCGGTCATCCGGCACGTCTCGGACCGCATCGCGGTGATGTACCTCGGCAAGATCGTGGAGCTGGCGGACCGCAAGGACCTCTACTCCACGCCGATGCACCCGTACACCAAGGCGCTCCTCTCCGCGGTGCCGGTGCCCGACCCCAAGCGGCGCGGCGTCAAGAGCGAGCGCATCCTGCTCCGCGGCGACGTCCCCTCGCCGATCGACCCGCCCACCGGCTGCCGTTTCCACACGCGCTGCTGGAAGGCGACGGAGATCTGCGCGAAGGTCGAGCCGCCGCTGATCCCGCTCGCCTCCGGCCACCAGGTGGCGTGCCACCACCCGGAGAACGCCGACGACCAGCAGCCGGGCGACACCAAGCTGTTGCAGGTCGCCAAGGAGGCGATCGAGGTGGTCTCGGTGGTGAGCAAGGCGGAGGAGACGGCCAAGGAGGAGGCCGCTGCCGAGGAGTCGACGCCGGCCGTCTCGAAGGACGCTCCGAAGGGCGCCTCGAAGGCCGCCGCGAAGGATGCTCCGAAGTCAGTCGCGAAGGACACTCCGGAAGCGGAAGCCAAGGGTCAGGCGTCAACTGACAAGTAGCACCTGATGACTTGGTAAAAATCAGTCACCAGGTCATGTACACGCCCATACGGGAGAGTGCAGAGTCTGCGTGTCCGTTCCATCGGAACACACGCGCTAAGGGATGACTCATGGCACTCTCCCGTTCGGCACGTCTGGGAGCACTGGCCACAGCTGCTGCCTCCTTCTGCTTGATCGCCGCCGCACCCGGGCCCCACCCGGGCGCCGACGGCGTGGGCGACTCCTACTTTCCCCAGCTCGGCAACGGCGGCTTCGACGTGCGCCACTACGGCCTCGACGTGGCGTACAACCCCGACACCGACCGCCTCGACGGCCGCAGCACGATCACCGCGCGCGCCACCCAGAACCTCTCCTCCTTCGACCTCGACCTCCAGAAGCTGGAGGTGACGAAGATCGAGGTGAACGGCAGACGGGCGCACTTCACGCGCTCGGGCGACGAGATCCGGATAAGCCCGCGCGACAGCCTGCACAAGAACAAGACGTTCACCGCGACCGTCACCTACGGCGGCGTGCCCGAGCCGCTGAGCGGCCCCATCGTCTTCGGCTCCGACTACGGCTGGATGAAGACCGCCGACGGCGTCTTCGTCGCGTGCGAGCCCAACGCGGCGTCGACCTGGTTCCCCTCCAGCGACCACCCGGGGGACAAGGCCGCCTTCGACATCCGCATCAAGGCCCCCAAGGGCCTGACGGGGGTCTCCAACGGCCGTCTGGTCGACACGTACGACAAGGGCGGGCAGACGGTCGCCCACTGGCGCGAGTCCGAGCCCATGGCGACCTATCTCGCGACCGCCACCATCGGCAAGTTCGACGTGAAGAAGGGCAGGACTCCGGCGGGAACCCCGATCTACGTCGCCATCGACCCCGTACTGGAGAACAGCAACAACGTCGACGTGTACGGCGTCACGGCCGAGGTCACCGACTACTGGTCGAAGATCTTCGGGCCCTACCCCTTCGAGGAGACCGGCGCGATCGTCGACGACATGCCGCAGGCGGGCTTCTCCCTGGAGACCCAGACCAAGCCGGTCTACTCCGCGGTCCGCAGCGAGTCGACCATCGCCCACGAGCTCGCCCACCAGTGGTTCGGTGACTCCGTCTCGGTCGAGAAGTGGAAGCACATCTGGCTCAACGAGGGCTTCGCGACCTACTCCCAGTGGCTGTGGAGCGAGCACAAGGGCACCCAGAGCGCCCACGACGCCTTCCTCGCGGGCTACAACTCACGCCCCGCCGACTCGGCCTTCTGGCAGACGACCGTCGGCGATCCGCAGCGCGACACGATGTTCGCGTCCGCCGTCTACCAGCGCGGCGCGATGACGCTCCAGGTCCTGCGCGAGCGCATCGGTGACAAGGCGTTCTTCAAGCTGCTCCCGGCCTGGACCAAGCAGAACCGGCACGGGAACGCGAACACCGACGACTTCATCAAGCTCGCCGAGAAGATCTCGGGCAAGCAGCTCGACGCGCTGTTCCAGACGTGGCTGTTCACGAAGGGCAAGCCCGCCCTGTAGTCCCGGCCTCGTCGGGCACGTGTCGTCGGGTACGTGTCGTCGAGCACGCGTCGGCAGGCACGTGTCGGCGGGCAGGTAAGAATGTCGCGTGATCCAGGATCTGTTCAGTCCCTCCGTCCAGCACGCGCTCGACATCGTCGGAATCTTCGCCTTCGCGATCTCCGGCGCGCTGCTCGCCGTACGCAAGAACTTCGACGTCTTCGGCATCGCCGTACTCGCCGAGGTCACCGCGCTGGGCGGAGGGCTCATCCGTGATGTGGTCATCGGGGCGGTGCCGCCCGCCGCGTTCGTCGACCTCGGCTACTTCATCACGCCGCTGTTCGCTGCCCTCCTGGTGTTCTTCCTGCACCCCGAGGTGGAGCGCACGCAGCTCGCGGTGAACGTCTTCGACGCGGCGGGCCTGGGCCTCTTCTGCGTCACGGGCACGATCAAGGCGTACGACTACGGCCTCGGCCTCACCTCGTCGGCGGCCCTGGGTCTGGCCACCGCGGTGGGCGGCGGCGTGCTGCGCGACATGATCGCCAACGAGGTGCCTTCGCTGGTGCGCTGGGACCGCGATCTGTACGCCGTGCCCGCGATCATCGGCTCGGCGATGGTCGCGCTCTGCATCGACTACGACATGGTGAACGCCTTCACCAGCGGCCTCGCCGTGGTCACCACCTTCGTCCTGCGACTGCTCGCGCTGCGCTACCACTGGCGCGCCCCACGGGCCTGGCACCGGCGTTCGACGGCGGTGGAGGTGGAGGCGGACGAGACGCCTTAGCGGCGTGGTCGCTCACGGACGGGCACGCCTCCCTCCCTGAGCATAAAAGCTACCGCTTAGTAATTACGTGTTGTACGTTACTGGTATGGCAGAGGCAACATCCACACCGGCAGCGGTGCCCGCGAGCATCGGCGACAGCGAGTTCGACCGCGACACCGCGGTCACCCGGCGGGAGCCCGGTGTCTACGACATCGACCTCTCCGCCGGGTGGACGATCATCAACGCCGTCAACGGCGGCTATCTCCTCGCGGTCCTCGGCCGCGCGCTCGCCGACGCCCTGCCGCACGCGGATCCCTTCACCGTCTCCGCGCACTACCTGACGGCGTCCCACCCCGGACCCGCCGTGATCCGCACGGACACCGCGCGGGCCGGGCGGACCCTGTCGACAGGACAGGCCTCGCTCTTCCAGTACGACGGCGAGGGGCGCGAGGTCGAGCGGATCCGCGTGCTCGCCTCGTACGGAGATCTGGCGGGTCTCCCCGACGACGTCCGTACGACGGCCAAGCCGCCGGCGCTGCCGCCGATCGAGCAGTGCTTCGGTCCGCAGGACGCGCCGGACCACTCGCCGGTGCCCGGCAGTTCGGCGATCAGCGACCGCCTCTTCCTGAAGCTGGACCCCTCCACCCTGGGGTGGGCCCTCGGCCAGCCGTCCGGCAAGGGGGAGATGCGGGCCTGGTTCGGCCTCGCGGACGGCCGCGACGCGGATCCGCTGTCGCTGCTGCTCGCGGTGGACGCGCTGCCGCCCACGGCGTTCGAGCTAGGCCTCTCCGGCTGGGTTCCGACGGTGGAACTGACGGTGCACGTACGAGCCAGGCCCGCGCCCGGCCCTCTCCGTGTCTCCATCACGACCCGCAACCTCGCCGGGGGCTTCCTGGAGGAGGACGCGGAGGTGTGGGACAGCGGGGATCGCCTGGTCGCGCAGTCGCGACAGCTGGCCCGGGTGCGGCTGGGCTGAGGGGCAAGGTCGTCTCCCCGCCCCCGACCCCGACCCCGCCCCGCCCCCGCTCCTTCCCGAAATCCGTGCCTGCGCCCCGGACCTGCCCGGGGCTCCGCTCCAGACCCCGTACAAGATGTCCTCAATCGCCGGACGGGCTGAAATCTCCAGCCCCCCCCCCCGCAGCGATGAACCCGCCTTACCCACCAGCACCACACCCCCATACGAAACCCCGGCCACGACCACCCACGCACACAACCCAAGCGCGGCCACCCGTCCCCCGGTCCGGCTCAGCGAGGGCAGATCCACCGCGGCGCCGAGCCCGAACAGGGCCGCCGCCAGCAACAGTTCCTGGGCGTGGCCCGCCAGGTCGAGGAGGGATCCCGGAACCCGGCCGGTGCTCCGTACCGCGACCATCCCGATGAACCCCGCCACGAACAGCGGAACCACCGGTGGCCGCCGCTTGGCGGACCCACGCCCGGTTGACCGCGCCCGCAGGGACAGCGCGACCCCCGCCACCAGCGGAGCCAGCATCGCCACCCGCATCAGCTTCACGAGAACCGCGTCCCCCAACGCCCCCGCCCCAGCGGTCTGCGCGGTGGCCACCACCTGACCCACGTCGTGGACACTCGCACCGGCCCACTGCCCGAATTCCGCGTCGTCCAGACCCAACGGCCCCTGCAACAGCGGCAGTACGGCGATCGCGAGCGTCCCGCAGAGCGTCACAAGAGCCACCGACACCGCCGCGTCCCGCTCCTCGCTCTCACTCACCTCGCTGACCGCGCCGATCGCGGAGGCACCACAGATCGAGTAGCCGGTGGCGATCAGGAGGGGCTGATCGCCGGGAAGGCCCATGCGGCGGCCGAGCCACCACGTACCGAAGAACGTCGCCGCGACCACCCCGAGCACCATCCCCACCGGCGCCCAGCCAAGACCCAGGACGTCGTCCAGGCTCAGCTTCAGGCCGAGCAGGACGATGCCGAGCCGCATCAGCCGCTTGCCCGCGAGGGAGAGCCCCGCCCTGCCCCGACCTCGTACGACAGCGCGGACACCCGGAACATGCGCCGCCGCGAGCCCGAGCACCACCGCCGCCGTCAGCATCGGCACGGCGGGGACCAGGGCGTGTGTCGCCCAGGCCGCCGCGACACCGAGGGCCGCGAGGGCGAGCCCCGGCGCCGGGTGGCGACCGGGAGGCGCCACCGGAGACGTCGATGGGGCTGCCAGCTGGCGTTGGCCGAGCAGCGCCATCAGCGGTCGGCCGGCAACGCGTAGACCCGGCGCACGCTGGTGCCGAGGCGGGAGATGTCCGCGCCGTACACGTGGAGCGAGATCGCCCGCCGCGTACCGGCGTTCCGGACTCGGTGGATGTCCCCGGGCGGCGCGAAACCGCACACCGTGCCCTGCCGGTTGACCAGGTCCTCGATGGGGACGAGCCGCGCCGGAGCGCCGGATGCCGCCGGGACGAGGCGGTAGCGCCGCTCGTGCTCCGCGCCCTCGTGGACGCCGGTGACGCACCAGGAGACGTGATCGTGCACCGGTGTGCGCTGGCCCGGCAGCCAGACGAGGCCGACCACCGAGAAGCTGCCGTCGTGCTCGGCGTGCAGCAGATGCTGGCGGTAGCGCCCGGGGTCGCCCTCGCACTGCTCGTCGGCGAGCAGATCGGCCGCGCCCAGATGCGGCGCGAGCCGCTCGCCGACCAGGTACGCCGTCAGATCCGGCGGAAGGCCCCGGCCGACGGCCGCGCGGACACCGGCGACGAGGGCGTCCAGGCGCCCGGTGGTGCGGGCCGCGCGGAACGCGGTGGTGGAGGCACTCATACGGGCAGCGTCCTGCCACCCTTCCATCACGTCCAACGACAGTTTCTAAGCCTTAACCCAACTCCTGCTTATGGATGAGGGGTGTTGTGGACGAGGGGGAAAAGGGGGGCCTCAGCAGCCCATCCGGTTCGCCGCGACCGCCTTCAGCTCATCGAGGACCAGCGCCGTCGCGGGAATCCGCAGGTGCTCCCGGAGCGCGTACGCCGAGACCTGTCGGCGCGACGCCGGATCGAGAGCCCGCCCTGTCACCTGCCGGTGGCGCAGGAAGTTGAGGACGAGCCCCGGCATCATGGCGATGCCAAGACCCTCGGCGACCAGGCTCTGGATGACGAGATTGTCGTCCGTGGTGAAGGCGATGTCCGGCGTGAAGCCCTGCTCGGCGCATTCGTGCAGGAAGTTGGCCCGGCAGCGCAGGCAGCCCGCGATCCAGCGCTCGCCCGCGAGATCGACGAGCCTGACGGAACGGCGCCGGGCCAGCGGATGGTGTGAGGGCATGAGGACCGTCAGCTGGTCCTCCATCAGCGGGATCTCCATCACTTCCTCCGGCACGTCCTCGTGCAGACCGGGGTAGTGGAAGGCCAGCGTGATGTCGCAGTCGCCGTGCACCAGGCGCTGGAGCGACTCGGGCGGTTCGTTCTCCTGGAGTTCGACGCGTACACCGGGATGGCTCCTCGCGAGCCGGGACAGCGCCTCGGGGATGAGGGTGGCGTTGGCGCTGGGGAACGCGCAGATGCGTACGCGTCCGGTGCGCAGACCCGTGATGGCGTTCATCTGCTGCTGGGCGGCGTCGATGTTGCCGAGGATGATTCCGGCGTGCCGGGACAGCGCCTCGCCCGCCTCTGTCAGCCGCATCCTGCGGCCGACGCGGGTGAACAGGACCGTGCCGACGGACCGTTCGAGCGCCTTCATCTGCTGGGTGATCGCGGGCTGCGTATAGCCGAGCGAGCGGGCGGCGGCGGAGTAGGAACCGGTGCGGACCACTTCGTGGAATGACCTGATGTGCCGGGAATCGAACACATCTGAATCATAAGCGGGGCGCGGGAAGGTCCGTGGGCAGGCCCCTTCCGCCATCCTTGGCTGCGTGAAATCCGACCGTCTGCTCTCGATCCTGCTGCTGCTCCAGACCCGTGGGCGGGTCCCCGCCCACGAGCTCGCCGACCGTCTCGAAGTCTCCGTGCGCACCATCTACCGCGACATCGAGGCGCTCTCCACATCCGGCGTCCCGGTGTACGCCGAGCGCGGGCGGCACGGGGGCATCGCGCTGCTCCCCGGTTTCCGTACGGACGTCACGGGGCTCACCGCGGACGAGTCGAGGGCGCTCTTCATCCTGGCCGCGCAGGGCGCGCACGCCGCGCTCGGCCTTGGCGAGGCGATCGGCTCCGCCCTGCGCAAGGTCATGGCGGCCCTGCCCGAACCACACCGTCCCGCCGCCGAGTTGACGAGCCGGCGCATCCTCGTCGACTCGGCGCGCTGGATGCCGGGGCCCCGTGGATCGGATCCGGTCGTCGTCGACCTCGACGTACTGCAGGACGCCGTCTTCTCCGACCGGCGGCTGCGCCTGAGCTACCGGCACAGCGGCGACGCCAGGCCGCGCGCCTACACCGTGGATCCCTACGGCCTCGTCTCGAAGGCGGGCGTCTGGTACCTGGTGGCCGACCGGCGCGGCGCCCCGCAGCTCCTGCGCGCCGACCGCGTGCGGGAGGCGACCCTCACGGAGGCACCGGTCAAGCGCAGGACGGGAGTCGAACTCGCCGACGTATGGGCCGTGCTGAAGCGTCAGGTCGAGGACCGTCCGGTCGGTGTCGACGTGACGGCGCGGGTCGCGCGTGATCGGTTCGCCCAGTTCCTGCGGCTCAAGGGCCAGTTCCTCAGCGCGCGCCCCGAGGACGACGGAGAGAGCGAGTGGATCGACGTCCGGCTCGGGTTCGGCGTCGTCGGCGACATCCGTACGCTGCTTCCGTTCGCCGCCAGTGTGGAGGTGCTCTCTCCGCCCGCGGCGCGTGCCGAGCTGATGGACGCCGCCGCCGCGGTCACCGCCCTTTACGCAGGAAGCGGCTCAGCTCGCCGGTGAGCTGGGCGGGCGCGTCCTCCTGTACGAGATGTCCCGCGCCCTCGATCAGACGCAGTTCGGCGCCGGGGATCAGCCCGGCGAGCTCGTGGCCGCGCTCCACCGGGATCCAGGTGTCGTCCGTGCCCCAGCAGACGAGGACGGGCAGCGCCAACTCCCCGTACCGGCCCTGGACCTCATCCGTGAACCGCTGGTCGTTCTGCTCGATCTGCCGGTAGAAGGCGGGCCTGCCCTCCTCCGTGCACCAGGGCTCGACCAGGCGGTCGAGCACCGCCGGGTGCAGTCCGCGGTGGCTCGCCGAACCGACGTACTCGCGCACCAGCGCCTCGTGCAGGGCGGGCGGCAGCTGGTTGAAGACGTCGGCGTGCGCGCCGAGCAGGCGGTAGGTGGGGGAGCCCCAGGGGGCGAGGGCCACCGGGTCGACGACGGCGAGGCGTTCGTAGCGGGCGCCGTGCAGGAGGTGGGCGCGCAGGGCGACGCAGCCGCCGAAGTCATGGGCCACGACAGCGGGTTCGTCCAGACCCCAGTGGGCGAGCAGTTCGGTGAGGACACGGGCCTGCGCGGCCAGGCTCACATCCTGCCCGGACCGCATCTCCGACGCCCCGTAGCCGGGCAGGTCCCATACGTACACGCGATGTTCCTGGGAGAGCGCGCGGGCCACGCTCCGCCAGACGTACGAGGAGAAGGGCGTGCCGTGGACCAGGACGACGGGCGGTGCGTCCTTAGGGCCGAAGGTGGCCCAGCGGACCGCGCCGGTCGGTCCCGCGAAGGTCTGGTCGAGTGTCCAGTCACGATCGGTCGTCATGACCGTAAGGCTAATAGCTCCTTACGGGGGAGTCGAGTGTCGCGGGCCCCATCGGGTCGTTTCCGATGTCCCGGTCACCGCTCGTCCAGCCAGTGGCGCCGCCCGAGCGACACCAGGCGCAGCTGCCGGCGTGCGCCGGCCGCCACCCGCTCCTCCGCGCCGGGCGCCGCCTCCAGGAGTGCGGACGCGGTCATCACCATGTGGTCGACGTACATCCTGGCCAGCATCAGGAGATCGTCCTCGTCCCAGCCCGCGGACTCGGGCTCCTGGGCGAACTGGCCCGCCACCTCCTGCGCGAACAGGGTGAGTTGATCGCCTATCGCCGACCGCACGGCCTGCACCCCGCCGTGCTGCTCGCGGGCGATGAAGCGGACGTGGGCGGGGTGCGTGCGGACGTAGGCGACGATCAACTCGACCGTGGCCGCGATGCGTTCCTCGCCGTCATCGTCGCCGCTGCTGTCGCCGGTCGCGGCGAGGAGTGCGACGAGCGTGGTGTGCAGGCTGCTCAGCGCCGCCTCCACCAGGGCCACACCCAGGTCGGCCATGTCGCGGAAGTGCCGGTAGAAGGCGGTGGGGGCCACGCCCGCGGCCCGGGTGACCTCACGCAGACCCAGGCTGCTCAGGCTCTGCTCCTCGAGCAGCTGGAGCGCCGCGTCGAGGAGTGCCTGCCGGGTTTTCTGCTTCTGGGCCTGCCGGATGCCGAGAGTGTGACTCATGCCATGCAGTTAACAACTGTTCTCCGAGATTGGAAAGCCGGAGAAGCGGTACTCTCTAAGTCAGTGAACAGTTGTGACCACAAGCGTTCACCGAACCCTCGACGAGAGGCATCCCGTGTTGTTCCTCGTAGCCGCACTCCTGCTGCTCGGTGTCGCCCTGGGCGCCGTGGCCCATGCACCGCTCCCCGTCACCTTCGTCGCCGCCGCCGTCATCGGCGTCTGGCTCGTGGTGTTCACGGTCCGCGAGCGGCATGCGCGCCGCCACTCCTGAGCGCGCCGCCACTGTTCCTCTCCCTGCCCCGCCCGATCCCCACCTGATCCGCACGGCCGCCGAAAGGAGTCACACCATGGGACTCGGCACCCTCACCCCCAAGTCCACGACCTCCACCACCTCCGCCGCTGCCACCTCCACCACCTCCGCCGCTTCGACCCGCGAGCCCGCCCCCGCCCCCACCGGCCGGCGTGACACCGACGGCATGGCCGTCGCCTCGTTCGTCCTCGGTCTGCTCGGGCTGCTCGTCCTGAACCTCTTCCTCGGCCCGATCGCGATCGTCCTCGCGAGCATCGCGCTGCTGCGCGGGACCAGCCGAAAGGGCCGCGCGGCCCTCGGACTCGGGCTCGGTGTGGCCGATCTCGTAGTCCTCGCCGTCCTGATGTCCATGGACAACACGGTGTCGTGGGGTCTCGCGGGCTGACCGCTGGAACGCGGGGCCGCCCATGGCTCGTAGAATCGTGCGCACCATGGCCTACCTCGACCACGCAGCGACCACTCCGATGCTTCCGGAGGCGATCGCGGCGATGACCGCCCAGCTCGCCGTCACCGGCAACGCGTCCTCATTGCACGCCGCCGGGCGCCGGGCGCGGCGTACCGTCGAGGAGGCCCGCGAGACGCTCGCCGAGTCGCTCGGCGCGCGCCCCAGCGAGACCGTCTTCACCGCGGGCGGCACGGAGGCCGACAATCTCGCCGTGAAGGGCCTGTACTGGGCGCGGCGCGACGCCGACCCCGCGCGGACCCGGGTCCTTTCCAGCCCCGTCGAGCACCACGCCGTCCTCGACGCCGTGCACTGGCTCGGCGAGCACGAAGGCGCCACCGTCGAGTACCTCCCCGTCGACGCGTACGGCCGCGTGCACCCCCAAGCGCTGCGCGAGGCGATCGAGCGCGACCCCGACGACGTCGCCCTCGCCACCGTCATGTGGGCCAACAACGAGATCGGCACCATCCAGCCCATCCGCGAACTGGCCGATGTGGCGGCCGAGTTCGAGATCCCGCTGCATGCCGACGCCGTGCAGGCCTTCGGCCAGGTGCCCGTCGACTTCGCTGCGTCCGGGCTCGCCGCGATGACCGTCTCCGGGCACAAGATCGGCGGCCCTTACGGCATCGGGGCGCTGCTCCTGGGGCGCGAGTACAGCCCCGTGCCCGTCCTGCACGGCGGCGGGCAGGAGCGTCATGTGCGCTCCGGGACGCTCGATGTGCCCGCGATCTCCGCGTTCGCCGTGGCGGGGCGGCACGCGGCCGGGCAGCGCGAGAGGTTCGCCCGCGAGATCGGCGCGCTGCGGGACGATCTCGTCTCCGCCGTGCGCGCGGCGGTGCCGAGCGCGATCCTGGGGGGAGACCCGGTCGACCGGCTGCCCGCGAACGCGCACTTCACCTTCCCCGGCTGCGAGGGCGACTCCCTTCTGCTGCTGCTCGACGCCCAGGGCATCGAGTGCTCCACCGGCTCCGCGTGCACGGCGGGCGTGGCCCAGCCGAGCCACGTCCTGCTCGCCACCGGCACCGACCCCGACCTGGCCCGCGGCACGCTCCGTTTCTCCCTCGGCCACACCTCGACGGAGGCGGACGTGGCGGCGGTGGCCCGGGCGATCGGCCCGGCGGTGGAACGGGCGCGGACGGCGGGACTTAGCTGAGCCCTGCACCTACTTGGTCCCGTTTTGCGCAGGTAAGTGACGCAGATAACGCCGTACTGGGGTGATGGCGCCCCGAGTTGATGCCGGTTTCGGCCGCTATAGGGCGGACAGGCACAGGAGCGGGCTACGGGACCCACAGCCCGCCGATCTATGCTTGCCGCTCGCGAGTCCGCTCCGCGCGTTCGGGGCTGTGCACGACAACCCCCTCATGGAGTTCACATTGAAGGCGAACCTCCGCTCTCGCATCGCCGCGCGCCTCGGGCGTATATATCTCTCCAGGATCCAGAAGAACGGGATCAGCGCCTCCGCGATCTCGCGTCTTCCCGAGCCCCTCCTCGCGCCGATGCGCCGCGACGGGCTCGACCCGGTGGCCCGGCTCACCGAGAACCAGGCGGAGCAGCCGATATCCAAGGTGCCGCTGCCGTTCGGCATGGACGCCTGGGTGGTCACCGGCTACGACGAGGTGAAGGCCGTCCTCGGGGCGACCGACGGCTTCAGCAACGACTTCACGAACCTCGCGGGCAACGCCGGCGTGGTCGAGGACCACAATCCCGGCGGCCTCGGTTTCAGCGACCCCCCGGTCCACACGCATCTGCGCCGCATCCTCACACCCGAGTTCACGATGCGCAGGCTGCGCCGCCTCACGCCCCGGATCGAGGCCATCGTCGAGGAGCGGCTCGACGCGATGGAGGCGGCGGAAGGGCCCGTCGACCTCGTCCAGGCCTTCGCCCTTCCCATACCCTCGCTGACGATCTGCGAGCTGCTCGGCGTGCCCTACGAGGACCGCCACGACTTCCAGCAGCTCGCCATGGAGCGCTTCGACCTCTTCGGCGGGGCGACCGCTCCCTTCGGGGCGATATCCGCCTCGCTCTCGTACTTCAGGGACGTCGTCAAGAAGCAGCGCGAGAACCCGGGCGACGGACTGCTCGGCATGATCGTGAAGGAACACGGCGACACCGTCGACGACGAGGAGCTCGCAGGCCTGGCCGACGGCATCCTCACCGGCGGCTTCGAGACGACCGCGAGCATGGTGGCCCTCGGTTCCCTGCTTCTCCTGCAGGACCCTGAGACCGCCGCGCGGCTGCGCGACGACGACGCGGCGGCCGCCCCCTTCGTCGAGGAGGCGCTGCGCTACCTCACCGTCGTGCAGGTGGCCTTCCCGCGGTTCGCCCGCGAGGACATTGAGATAGCCGGGGTGCTCATCCCCAAGGGCGACCTGGTCCTGTGCTCCCTGAGCGGCGGCAACCGCGACGCCAAGTACACCCCCGACGGCGGCGGCTTCGACCCGCACCGCAAGGCCTCGGGCCACCTCGCCTTCGGCTACGGCATCCACCGCTGCATCGGCGCCGAACTGGCCCGCATGGAGCTGCGCGCCGCCTACCCGGCCCTGGTGAAGCGCTTCCCCGAGATGCGGCTCGCGGTCGCCCCCGAGGAGCTCGCCTTCCGCAAGCTGTCGATCGTGTACGGGGTGGAGTCGCTGCCGGTGCACCTTCGGTAGGACGGGTACGGCTGGTAGGACGGGTACGGCTGGTAGGACGGACCTATGGAGCGGCGCCGGTCAGGCCAGGGCCGTGCGGGCTTTCCTGACCAGCTTCATGTACCGGTCCCAGTCCCAGTGCGGCCCGGGATCCGTGTGGTCCGTGCCGGGCACCTCCACGTGCCCGATGATGTGCTTCCGGTCCACCGGGATGTCGTACCTCTTGCAGATTCCCGCGGTGAGGCGCGCCGAGGACTCGTACATGGCATCGGTGAACGAGGACTTCTTGTCCACGAAGCCCTCGTGCTCGATGCCGATGCTCCGTTCGTTGTAGCTCTTGTTCCCCGCGTGGAACGCCACGTCCAGCTCGCGGATCATCTGGGCGATGTGCCCGTCCTTGCGCACCACGTAGTGAGCCGCCGCGCCGTGCGCCGGGTCCTTGAACACCTTCAGCGCCGTGTCGTACCCGCCCTGCACGACGTGGATGACGACCATGTCTATCCCGTAGTCGTCCGGCCGGTCCGCCCGGCGCCAGTTGTAGTCGGACGCGGCCACCCACTGCGCGCCCCGGGCGTCGACCGCGCCCTCCTCGCGCCTCTTGACGACGCCGGGCAGCCGCCACCACAGGCGTCCCAGCTGGTCCGAAGCGAGCACGGCCGTGCCGACGGCCGCCGCGGCGCCGCCGATCAGGAGCGTCCGCCGGTCGATGCCCCGGCGCTCGGACTTCTGCTCCGCCTTCGAGTCCTGTTCATCCCCCATGTGATCGTCAACGCTTACTCACGGGCACCTGGTTCCCGCGGGCCCGTACCCTGTTAGAGCTATGACTGAGAACCGGACCCCGCAGCACCCCCGCCCCCTGCGCGTACTCGCCGCCATGTCCGGCGGCGTGGACTCCGCCGTCGCCGCCGCGCGTGCGGCCGAAGCCGGGCACGACGTGACCGGAGTGCACCTGGCGCTCTCGGCGAACCCGCAATCGTTCCGCACGGGCGCGCGAGGCTGTTGCACCATCGAGGATTCCCGCGACGCCCGCCGCGCCGCGGACGTCATCGGCATCCCGTTCTACGTATGGGACCTGGCCGAGCGGTTTCGCGAGGACGTGGTCGAGGACTTCATCGCCGAGTACGAGGCGGGGCGCACCCCGAACCCCTGCCTCCGCTGCAACGAGAAGATCAAGTTCGCCGCGCTCCTGGACAAGGCCCTCGCCCTGGGCTTCGACGCGGTCGTCACCGGCCACTACGCCACGGTGGTCGTGAACGACGACGGCACGCGCGAGCTGCACCGCGCGTCGGACATGGCCAAGGACCAGAGCTACGTCCTCGGGGTCCTCGACGACCGCCAGCTCGCCCACGCGATGTTCCCCCTCGGTGACACGCTCACCACCAAGGAGGAGATCCGCGCGGAGGCCGAGGAGCGCGGCCTGGCCGTCGCCAAGAAGCCCGACAGCCACGACATCTGCTTCATCGCCGACGGCGACACCCAGGGCTTCCTCGCGGACCGCCTCGGCAAGGCGGAGGGCGACATCGTCGACGCCGAGGGCAACAAGCTGGGCACCCACGAGGGCGCCTTCGGCTACACCATCGGCCAGCGCAAGGGCCTGCGGATCGGCACCCCGGCCCCCGACGGCAAGCCGCGCTACGTCCTCGACATCTCCCCGGTGAACAACACCGTGACCGTAGGCCCGGTGGCCGCCCTGGACGTCACGGGCCTGACGGCGATCAAGCCCCGCTGGTGCGGCGTCGCCCCCTCCGGCCCCGGCACGTACACCGCACAGCTGCGGGCGCACGGCGGCGAGACGCCGGTGCGCGCGGAGCTGGTCGACGGCTCGGAGCTGCGCGTCTCCTTCGACGAGCCGGTACGCGGCGTGGCCCCCGGCCAGGCGATCGTGCTCTACGACGGCACGCGCGTGGTCGGCTCGGCGACGATCGCGACGACGGACCGGGCAACGGCGGCGGTCTAACGGGCTGGCGCCCAGTTCGATTGCAGGAAAGTCCCAGCGACACGCCGTGCGATGCGGCGTGTCGCTGGGACTTTCCTGCAACGACCTCGGCGCCGACCCGGGGGCTATCGGGGGGGCTCGGTGGTGTTTGCTTCGTAGAAGCAGAAGTGGTTCTTGATCTTGGCCACGTCCGGCTTCGGCTCGGGGTACGCCCATACCGCGTCCTTGGCGTCGGGCAGCGACCAGTACGACGCCGTTCCCTTGAACGGGCAGTACGTGGTCGTGTCCGACGGGGTCAGGAGGTCGGTGCGTACGTCCTGCGGGGGGAGGTAGTAGCGGACCGGGCAGCCGGTCTCGCGCAGCAGCAGTGGGCGGTGGCTCTCGGCCACGGTCTGGCCGTCGCGCACCACCCGGACGAGGTCGGTGCCCTGCTCGATGGTGATCTTGTGTCCTGCGGTCACCGTGTCCTCCTTCAGTGAGCGGCTGTGGTCCACCCAGTCTCTGCCGGATCGTACGGTGAAGCCATGAACATCTGTGTCTTCCTCTCCGCAGCCGACCTCCCCGACCGCTACACCCGCCCCGCGCGCGAATTCGCCGAGCTGCTCGGCAAGGGCGGTCACACGCTGGTGTGGGGTGGTTCGGAGAGTGGGCTGATGAAGGTCGTCGCCGATGGGGTGCAGGAGGCGGGTGGAGGGCTTGTCGGGGTCTCGGTGGACTTTCTCGCGGACAGGGCCCGGGTCGTCTCCGCGCCCGACGAGATGGTGATCGCGCGTGACCTCGCCGAGCGCAAGGCGCTGCTCCTGGAGAAGGCCGACGCCGTCGTGATCATGGTCGGTGGTACGGGCACGCTGGACGAGGCCACCGAGATCCTTGAACTGAAGAAGCACGGCAAGCACACCAAGCCGGTGGTCCTGCTCAACTCGGCGGGCTTCTACGACGGGTTGAAGGAGCAGTTCCAGCGCATGGAGGACGAGGGCTTCCTGCCGGTGCCGCTGACCGGTCTCGTCTTCTTCGCCGAGGAGCCGGTCGGCGCCCTGGCCTACCTGGAGGAGGCCATGGGCACACAGTGACCATGCGCTGACCTGCGTCTGCCGGGGTGCGACGATGGACGCATGGCAACACATGTGATCACCGGGGCGGGCTCCGGCATCGGCGCGGCCGTCGCCCGCCGTCTCCACGCACGCGGCGACTCCCTCGTCCTGCACGCACGGGACGCGGGCCGGGCGAAGGAACTGGCCGCGCAATTCCCCGGGGCGGACACGCTCGTGGGCGACCTCTCCGACCCCGACAAGCTCTCCTGGGCGTTCGGCCACCAGTCGCTGCCCGACCGCGTCGACTCCCTGCTCCACATCGCGGGCGTCGTCGACCTCGGGCGCGTCGGTGACCTCACCCCCAAGTCCTGGCGCCACCAGCTCAACGTCAACCTCATCGCCCCCGCCGAGCTGACCCGCCACTTCCTGCCCCAACTCCGGGCCGCCCAGGGGCACGTGGTCTTCGTCAACTCGGGAGCGGGCCTGAGCGCCAGCCCCGAGTGGTCCGCCTACGCCGCCTCCAAGCACGGGCTCAAGGCCCTGGCCGACTCCCTGCGGGGCGAGGAGCACGCGAACGGCGTCCGCGTCACCTCCGTCTACCCGGGCCGCACCGCGAGCTCCATGCAGGCCAAGGTGCACCAGCAGGAGGGCAAGGAGTACGACCCCTCCCGCTTCATCGACCCGGAGTCGGTCGCCACGACGATCCTGATGGCCGTCGACCTGCCGCGCGACGCCGAGGTCAACGACCTGACGGTGCGGCCCGGCCAGTGAGCGCGCATCGTTGGGGCCCGGCCACCGGCATCGGGTCCATGCCGGGCGGTGACGCCCGTGAGGCCGCGAAGACCGTCACCGGCAGTTTCGAGGACTTCCCGTATCTGGCGGAGCTGCCCGCGCGGGGGCCCGGCGCCGACATGATCGGGCGGACCGCCGGAATGCTCGTCGAGCTCTACGCGCGCGTGGAGCCCAGCGGCTGGCGGATCGGTGACCGGCCCGGACGGGACACGCGCCGCGCGAAGGCCTGGCTCGGCGAGGACCTCGACGCCCTGGAGGAGTTCACCCAGGGGTACGAAGGGCCGGTCAAGGTGCAGGCCGTCGGGCCGTGGACCCTCGCCGCGGCCCTGGAGCTGCGCAACGGCGAGGCCGCGCTCTCCGACCCGGGCGCCTGCCGTGACCTGGCAGGATCGCTCGCCGAGGGTCTGCGCGCCCACCTCGCGGACGTACGCCGCCGGATCCCCGGCGGCCAGGTCGTGCTCCAGCTCGACGAGCCCTCGCTCGTCGGTGTACTGCGCGGGCAGATCAAGACCGCGAGCGAGTACCGCACCCACCGCGCCGTGGACCGCCAGCTCGTGGAGAGCACCCTGCGCGAGGTCATCGGCGTGCACGGGGACAGGCCTGCCGTCGTGCACTCCTGCGCGCCGGACGTGCCGTTCGCGCTTCTCCGCCGCGCGGGGGCCGACGCGATCTCCTTCGACTTCTCGCTGCTCACCGAGCGTGACGACGAGGCGATCGGTGAGGCCGTCGAGGGCGGCACGAAGCTCTTCGCCGGTGTCGCGCCCGGCGTGGACGGCCCATTGTCAGACCCTGCCGGTAGCGTCATGGGTGTCAGGACGTTGTGGCGCAGGCTGGGGCTGAATCCGGGGTCTCTCGCGGAGTCGGTCGTGGTCACTCCGTCGTGCGGGCTCGCGGGGGCTTCCCCGGCGTACGCCCGTGCGGTGCTCGCCCACTGCGCCCGGGCGGCGAGATCACTCGCGGACAACCCTGAGTAATTGGGTATGACGTAACGGGAGGACGTAACGGTGGCTGTCGAACAGCAAGGCTCTGTGCCCGCCGAGGCACGGGATCAGCACGCCCAGCTGGCCGAACAGATCGAGGAGCACCGCTTCCGGTACTACGTGAACGACCAACCGGTCGTCAGCGACGCCGAGTTCGACAAGCTCCTTCGCTCGCTCGAAGCCCTGGAGGAGCGGTATTCGGAGCTGCGCACGCCCGACTCGCCCACCCAGAAGGTCTCCGGGGCGTACGAGACCGAGTTCACCTCGGTCCAGCACCGCGAGCGCATGCTCTCCCTGGACAATGCCTTCGACGACGAGGAGCTCGCCGCCTGGGCCGACCGCGTCGCCAAGGAGGTCGGCACCAGCGACCACCACTTCCTGTGCGAACTGAAGATCGACGGACTCGCCGTGAACCTCACGTACGAGGACGGCAAGCTCACGCGCGCGGCCACCCGCGGAGACGGCCGCACCGGTGAGGACATCACTCCGAACGTCCGCACGATCTCGGACATCCCGGACCGTCTCAAGGGCGACAAGATCCCCGCCCTGGTCGAGATCCGCGGCGAGGTCTTCTTCCCCATGGAGAAGTTCGAGGAGCTGAACGCCCGTCTGGTGGAGGCGGGCGACAAGCCCTTCGCCAACCCGCGCAACGCGGCGGCGGGTTCGCTGCGCCAGAAGGACCCGCGCGTCACCGCCACGCGCCCGCTGCACATGGTGGTGCACGGCATCGGCGCCCGCGAGGGCTTCGACATCGACTGCCTCAGCCACGCCTATGAGCTCCTGCACGACTGGGGCCTGCCCACCGCCCAGCACAACAGGGTGGTCCAAGGGCTGGACGGAGTGCGGGAGTTCATCACGTACTTCGGCGAGAACCGCCACTCCGTGGAGCACGAGATCGACGGCGTCGTCGTGAAGCTGGACGAGATCCCGCTCCAGGGCCGCCTCGGCTCGACCTCGCGCGCCCCGCGCTGGGCGATCGCCTGGAAGTACGCCCCCGAGGAGGTCAACACCAAGCTGGTCAACATCCGCGTGGGCGTCGGCCGCACCGGCCGCGTCACGCCGTACGCCCAGGTGGAGCCCGTGACCGTCGCGGGATCCGAGGTCGAGTTCGCCACCCTGCACAACCAGGACGTGGTGAAGAAGAAGGGCGTCTTCATCGGGGACACGGTCGTCCTGCGCAAGGCGGGCGACGTCATCCCGGAGATCCTCGGCCCCGTCGTCGACCTGCGGGACGGCACCGAGCGGGAGTTCGTGATGCCCGCCGAGTGCCCCGAGTGCGGGACGGCGCTGCGGGCGATGAAGGAGGCCGACATCGACCTCCGGTGCCCCAACGCCCAGTCCTGCCCCGCCCAGCTGCGCGAGCGTCTCTTCTATCTCGCGGGCCGCAAGAGCCTGGACATCGAGAACTTCGGCTATGTCGCCGCGGCCGCGCTCACCAAGCCCCTTGAGCCGTCCGAGCCGCCGATTCTCGACGAGGGCGACATCTTCGACCTCACCATCGAGCGGCTCCTGCCCATCAAGGCGTACGTACTGGATCAGGACAGCGGTCTGCCCAAGCGGGACCCGAAGACGGGCGAGGAGAAGATCGCCACGGTCTTCGCCAACCAGCAGGGCGAGGCGAAGAAGAACGCCGTCTCCATGCTGGAGAACATCGCGGCGGCCAAGGAGCGCCCGCTCGCGCGGATCATCACGGGCCTCTCCATCCGGCACGTGGGCCCGGTCGCCGCGGAGGCGCTCGCCCGCGAATTCCGGTCGGTGGAGCGGATCGAACAGGCCACGGAGGAGGAGCTGGCAGCCGTCGAGGGCGTGGGCCCGACCATCGCCGCCTCCCTGAAGCAGTGGTTCGAGGAGGAGTGGCACCGGGAGATCCTGCGCAAGTGGCGTGCGGCCGGTGTCCGTATGGAGGAAGAGGGTGGGGGAGAGGACGAGGGGCCGCGACCGCTCGAAGGCCTCACGGTCGTGGTGACCGGAACGCTCGAACACCACACGAGGGATGGCGCAAAAGATGCGTTGCAGAGCCGGGGCGCAAAGGTGACCGGTTCCGTTTCGAAGAAGACAGCTTTCGTTGTTGTGGGTGACAACCCCGGATCTAAATATGACAAGGCCATGCAGTTGAAGGTTCCGGTTCTGAACGAGGAAGGCTTCGCCGTCCTGCTGGAAAAAGGACCGGACGCGGCGGCGGAAGTTGCGCTTCCGACCGAGGAGTAGCGGTTGAAGGCCACCCGTTCAGCGCATACCAGATGCATACGGGTGGCCGGGTCGCATTCGGGCAACCGTTGTGGACCGCTGCCCGTAGAAGCCTTCTGCGGCCTACTGTTGAGATGTGCGCCTGCCGTGCCCCGCTGCGATTGGGGTATCCCCTGCTCATCGGGAGCACGGGGGAGGAATTCCAGACGCGGCTGACTTCTGGACCGAGTCCGCGTGGCGTGGGTACCGCCGGCTGTGAGAGGGACGGGAATGGAACCGACCGAGAGCGCCGCACCGGACTCCCGGCTGCGCGCGCGCCTGCGGCGCGGACCGGGCGCCTGGCTCAGCGGACGCAGAGCGGCACGGGAGGCACGCGAGGCGCGCGAAGCCGAGAGCAGCCGCCCCGCCGCCCCGAGCACCGCAGTTGAGCGACGCGAGCGCGCATGGAGCACCGTCGGCGGGTACGGCACACAGGAGCTCGGCGTGGGCGAGGCATCGGGCGGCAGGGACGCGGCGGGCCCCCGTTCCGCCCAGAGCGGCACCGACGGGCGGCGCAGGACGCTCTGGCGCGGCTCCGAGGCGCACGACACGGACGACGCGTCCGCCGAGCGCGATCCTTGGCCAGTGCTTCCGGTTGCCGTCGTGGCCCTCGCCGCTGTGGTGCTCGGCACGGGCTTCTTCCACGCGCTCACCGGACGCGACGCGCTGTTCCCCTCCGGCGCGGTCGGCTGGTCCCTCGCCATTCTCACGGGCCTCATCGTCGGCCACCTCGTCGCGCTCGGCCGCGACCGCTGGTGGGGCGGCACCGGCTCGGGCGGCGCGCTCACCGTCGCCGTCCTCCTGCTGTACGGCTGGGTGCCCGCCGGAATGGTCAGCCTCACCGTCGTCGTCCTGGTCGGCATCGCGCGCCGCCACCGCTGGCGACAGGGCATCCTGCACGGCGCCGTCGACATCCTCGGCATCGGCGCGGGCGCGCTCGCCATGGCCGCGTTCGGCACGGCGCCATCGGCGCAGTCGCCCTGGCTGCCCGAGACGTGGGACCTGTACTCGTTGCCCGAGGTGGCGCTCGCCGCCCTCGGCTATCTCGTCGTCACCCGGGTCCTGCTCTGGTACGTCCACTCACCGCGCACCGGCGCCCTGCCCACGGTCACCCGTACCGCCCTGGTCAGACAGGGCCTCGTCGGCGTCGCGCTGCTCGGCATCGCACCGCTGATCTGCGTGGTCGCGGCCTCGACGCCCATCATGCTGCCGCTCTTCGCGATCCCCCTCGTCGCGCTCGACTCGACGCTGTGGATCGCGCGGGCCAGGGCCGAGGAGCAGTTGCAGGACCCGCTCACCGGTCTGCCCAACCGGCAGTGGCTCCTCGAGCGGACCTGGACGGCTCTGGACGACGCCGAGCGGATCGGGGCGCGCTCCGCCCTGATGCTGATCGACATGGACCGCTTCCGTTCGGTGAACGACACCCTCGGCCACCTCGCGGGTGACCGTCTTCTCCTGCAGATCGCCGACCGGCTGAGGCTCGCCCTGCCGCGCGGCGCGGAGGCCGCCCGGCTCGGCGGCGACGAGTTCGCCGTTCTGCTGCCGGTCACCGACTCCACGACATCGGCCACCCGTGTGGCACGGTCGCTGGTCGCCGCCCTCGGCTCGCCCCTGGACCTCGACGGCCTGACGCTCGTCCTGGAGGCCAGCGCGGGGCTCGCCGTCTTCCCCGACCACGCGATGGACGCGGAAGGCCTGCTGCGGCGCGCGGACGTCGCGATGTACCAGGCCAAGCGGGACCGCACGGGCGTCGAGGTGTACGAGTCCAAGCGCGACTCCAACACCCCTGACCGCCTGGGCCTGTTGGGCGATCTGCGCCGCGCGCTCGACGCGGGTGACGTCGAGCTCCACTACCAGCCGAAGGTCCAGTTCGACGGCCGCGTCGCGGGGCTCGAGGCGCTGGTGCGATGGGTGCATCCCGAGCGCGGGAAGGTGCCGCCGGACGAGTTCATCGCCATAGCCGAGTCGTCCGGGCTCATGCCGCACCTGACGGAGTACGTCCTGGAGACCGCCCTCGGCCAGGTGGCGAAGTGGCAGGCGATGGGGCTCAAGGTCCCCGTCGCGGTCAACGTGTCGCCGCGCGACGTCCACACCCCCGGTTTCGCGGGCGCCGTCGCGGCGCGCCTCGCGCGGCACGGGGTCCCGCCGGGGGCGCTGCAGCTGGAGATAACGGAACACGTGCTCCTGGAGGACCCGCAGCGGGCCGCCGACACCCTGGCGGGCCTGACCGGGCACGGCGTCAAGATGTCGCTCGACGACTTCGGTACGGGGTACTCGTCCCTGGTCCATCTGCGGCGGCTGCCGGTGAGCGAGCTGAAGATCGACCGTTCTTTCGTGGCGCGGCTCGCGGTGGACAACGAAGACGCGGAGATCGTCCGCTGCACGGTCGACCTCGCGCACTCCCTGGGGCTGCTCGTCGTCGCCGAGGGCGTCGAGGACGACGAGACGTGGGAGCGGTTGCGCGATCTGGGCTGCGACGCGGTCCAGGGGTGGCTCGTCGCCGCGGCGATGCCGCCGGACGAGACCACCGCCTGGCTGCGGGCGCGGGGCTCGCGCGGATGGCGCAGGCCGGTGGACATCGCGGCGGAGGAGCAGGCGGCCGCGGAGGCACGGGCGGACGTGGCCAAGTAGCCGCGAGGAAGTAGCCGCCAGGAAGTAGCCGGGAGGAAGCAGCCGCGGGGAATCGGGCGGGGCCCTTGGGCCACCACCGGGACCGGCGTGGAGGCCCCCGGGGGAATCCGTTTCACGTGCACGGGGTGTGGCCCCATAGGATTGGGGTCACACACCACACACTCACCCCCAGAGGATCGCCGCATGCCTGGCATTACGCGCGAGGAGGTCGCCCACCTCGCCCGCCTTGCACGTCTGGAGCTGAAGGACGAAGAGCTCGACCACTTCGCCGGACAGCTCGACGACATCATCGGCGCGGTCGCCCGCGTCTCCGAGGTCGCCGACCAAGACGTACCGCCGACCTCCCACCCGCTGCCGCTGACGAACGTCATGCGCGCGGACGAGGTCCGTCCGTCGCTCACCCCCGAGCAGGCGCTCTCCGGAGCCCCGGCACAAGAGCAGCAGCGTTTCAAGGTGCCGCAGATCCTGGGGGAGGACTAACCCACCATGACGGACAGCAAGATCGACATCATCAGGCTCACCGCCGCGGACATCGCCGCCAAGGTCGCCTCCGGCGAGCTCACGGCAGTCGAGGTCACCGAGGCCCACCTCGCCCGCATCGAGGCCGTCGACGAGAAGGTGCACGCCTTCCTGCACGTCGACCGTGAGGGCGCCCTCGCGCAGGCCCGCGCCGTCGACGCCAAGCGCGAGAAGGGCGAGAAGCTCGGCCCGCTGGCCGGCGTACCCCTCGCGCTCAAGGACATCTTCACCACCGAGGGCATCCCGACCACGGTCGGTTCCAAGATCCTCGAAGGCTGGATCCCGCCGTACGACGCGACCGTCACGCGCAAGCTGAAGGAAGCCGGCGTCGTCATCCTCGGCAAGACCAACATGGACGAGTTCGCCATGGGGTCCTCCACCGAGAACAGCGCGTACGGCCCCACCGGCAACCCGTGGGACCTCACCCGTATCCCCGGCGGCTCGGGCGGCGGCTCCAGCGCCGCGCTCGCGTCGTACGAGGCCCCCCTCGCCATCGGCACCGACACCGGCGGCTCCATCCGCCAGCCCGCGGCCGTCACCGGCACGGTCGGTGTCAAGCCGACCTACGGCGGCGTCTCGCGCTACGGCATGGTGGCGTTCTCGTCATCGCTCGACCAGGGCGGCCCCTGCGCCCGCACGGTCCTGGACGCCGCGCTCCTGCACGAGGTCATCGCAGGACACGACGAGCTCGACTCGACGTCCATCGACGCCCCGGTCCCCGCGGTCGTCGAGGCGGCCCGCAACGGCTCCGTACAGGGCATGCGCGTCGGCGTCGTCAAGCAGTTCGCGGGCGAGGGCTACCAGGCCGGTGTCGTCCAGCGCTTCCAGGAGTCGGTGGCGCTGCTCAAGGAGCTCGGCGCCGAGATCGTCGAGCTCGACTGCCCGTCCTTCGACCTGGCGCTCTCCGCGTACTACCTGATCGCGCCCTCCGAGTGCTCATCGAACCTCGCGCGCTTCGACGCCATGCGCTATGGCCTGCGGGTCGGCGACGACGGCACGAAGTCCGCCGAGGACGTCACCGCGCTGACCCGCGAGGCCGGATTCGGCGACGAGGTCAAGCGCCGCATCATCCTGGGCACGTACGCACTGAGCTCCGGCTACTACGACGCGTACTACGGAAGCGCCCAGAAGGTCCGCACCCTGATCACGAAGGACTTCGAGAAGGCCTTCGAGCAGGTCGACGTGGTCGTCTCGCCCGCGACGCCCACCACCGCCTTCCCGATCGGCGAGCGCGCCGACGACCCGATGGCGATGTACCTCGCGGACGTGTGCACCATCCCGTCGAACATGGCGGGCAACGCCGCCATGTCGCTGCCCTGCGGCCTCGCGCCGGAGGACGGCCTGCCCGTCGGGCTGCAGATCATCGCCCCCGCCATGAAGGACGACCGTCTTTACAAGGTCGGCGCTGCCGTAGAGGCCGCCTTCGTGGAAAGGTGGGGTCACCCGCTGCTTGAGGAGGCACCGTCACTGTGAGTCCCATGACTGCCAAGGCCAAGGGCTTCAAGAAGTCCAAGCCCGGCGCGTACCTGTCGATCGCCTCGACCGCCTTCGGCGCGGTCTCCGTCGTCAAGCAGGCCCGCACGGCCCGCAAGGACCACGACACGCTCCGGCTCGTCGACGCCGCTGTCTCCGCCGCCGCCATCGTCACCGGCCTTGCTCTGCTCTATCGCGAGCTGAAGAAGCTCGGCGACGACGACGTCCTGCTGGGTTGAGAGGGAAAGTTTCACCGTGACTGCCACGACTGACCTGGTGTCGTACGAGGATGCCCTCGCGACGTACGACCCCGTCATGGGCCTTGAGGTCCATGTCGAGCTGGGCACCAAGACGAAGATGTTCTGCGGCTGCTCCACCGAGCTCAAGCAGGACGCCAACAGCCAGACCTGCCCGACCTGTCTCGGACTGCCCGGCGCGCTGCCGGTGGTCAACGAGATCGGCGTCGAGTCCGCCATCAAGATCGGTCTCGCGCTGAACTGCGAGATCGCCGAGTGGTGCCGCTTCGCCCGGAAGAACTACTTCTATCCGGACATGCCGAAGAACTTCCAGACCTCTCAGTACGACGAGCCGATCGCCTTCAACGGCTATCTGGACGTCCAGCTGGAGGACGGCGAGGTCTTCCGCGTGGAGATCGAGCGCGCCCACATGGAGGAGGACACCGGCAAGTCCACGCACGTGGGTGGCGCGACGGGCCGTATCCACGGCGCCTCGCACTCGCTCCTGGACTACAACCGCGCCGGCATCCCGCTCATCGAGATCGTCACCAAGCCGATCGAGGGCGCGGGCGAGCGGGCTCCCGAGGTCGCCAAGGCGTACGTGGCCGAGCTGCGCGAGGTCATCAAGGCGCTCGACGTCTCCGAGGCCCGGATGGACAAGGGCCAGATGCGCTGCGACGTGAACCTCTCGCTGCGCCCGCACGGGCGCGAGGAGTTCGGTACGCGCTCGGAGACGAAGAACGTCAACTCGCTCCGTTCCGTGGAGCGTGCGGCGCGCTTCGAGATCCAGCGTCACGCGGCCGTCCTGAACGACGGCGGCACGATCATCCAGGAGACCCGTCACTTCCACGAGGAGGACGGCTCCACGACGTCGGGCCGCATCAAGGACAACGCCGAGGACTACCGGTACTTCCCGGAGCCCGACCTCGTCCCGGTGGCCCCGGCCCGTACGTGGGTCGAGGAGCTGCGTGCCGGTCTCCCCGAGATGCCGCGCGTGCGCCGCAACCGGCTCCGTGAGGAGTGGGGCGTCTCGGAGCACGACATGCAGTCCATCCTGAACGCGGGCGCGGTCGACCCGATCGTCGCCACCATCGAGGCGGGCGCCGACCCGGCCGCCGCGCGCAAGTGGTGGATGGGCGAGATGGCCCGCAACGCCAACGAGACGGGCAAGGCGCTCGACGAACTGCCGGTCACCCCCGTGCAGGTCGCCCGGGTAGCCGAGCTCGTCGCCAAGGGCGACCTGAACGACAAGCTGGCCCGTCAGGTCTTCGAGGGCGTCCTGGCCGGCGAAGGCACGCCGGACGAGGTCGTCGAGAAGCGCGGCCTGAAGGTCGTCTCGGACGAGGGCGCGCTGACGACCGCGGTGGACGAGGCGATCGCGGGCAACCCCGCCATCGCCGACAAGATCCGCAGCGGCAAGGTCGCGGCGGCCGGCGCACTGGTCGGCGCGGTCATGAAGGCGACCCGGGGCCAGGCCGACGCGGCCCGCGTCAAGGAACTGATCCTGGAGAAGCTGGGCGTGGAGGGCTGAGTCCTCCTGCTCGTACGTGTGAGGTGGGGCGGCGCGCCGTAAGGGGCGCCGCCCCACGCATGTGCCGGTCCGGAGCTTCCCGGCGCACCCGCGGACGCCCGGACCACACAGAAGTCCGCCTTACGCTGGGACACGTCCGCCCCGCCGAACCACCGCCCCCCGCGGGCCACGGAGCGTCCCCCTGAACACCGTCACCGCCGAGATCCTCTCCGTCGGCCTGCTGCTCGCCGTGCTCGCGTTCGCCGTCGTACGGCCCCGGAAGTGGCCCGAGGCCGCCGCCGCGCTGCCCGCAGCCGGGCTTGTCGTGGTGCTCGGGGCCGTCTCGCCGCGGGACGCGCTCGCGCAGGTCGAGAGCCTGCTGCCGGTGGTGGGGTTCCTCGCCGCCGTGCTCGTGCTCGCTCAAATCTGCGCGGACGACGGGCTTTTCGCGGCTGCCGGCGATCTCGTCGCCCGGCTCTGCGGCGGGCGGACCAAGGCGCTGCTCGGCGGGGTCTTCGGCGTCGCCGCAGTGATCACCGCGGTGCTGAGCCTGGACGCCACCGTCGTGCTGCTCACCCCGGTCGTCTTCGCCACCGCCGCCCGCGTCGGGGCCAGGCCGCGTCCGCACGTCTACGCGACCGCCCACCTGGCCAACTCGGCGTCGCTCCTGCTGCCCGTCTCCAACCTCACCAACCTCCTCGCACTCACCGCCAGCGGGCTCACGTTCACGCGGTTCGCTCTGCTCATGGCGGTGCCGTGGCTGGTCGCCATCGGCATCGAGTACGTGGTGTTCCGGCGGTACTTCGCGGGCGAGCTGGCCGCGGGCGCCCTGGTGTCCGAGGAGACCGAGCCGACCCCCGTGCCGGTGTTCACCCTGGTCGTCCTCGGGCTCACGCTCGCGGGGTTCGTCGTGACGTCGTTCGTGGGCCTCGAACCCCTGTGGGCCGCCCTCGCGGGAGCGGCGGTGCTCGCGGGACGTGCGCTGCTGCGGAAACGTACGACCGCCACCGGAATCGTCCGTTCCGCGAGCCCCCTGTTCTGCCTGTTCGTGCTCGCGCTCGGCATCGTCGTCAAGGCGGTCGTCGACAACGGCCTTGGCTCCGGGATCGAGTGGATCCTGCCGGACGGCGCCTCACTGCCCGCTCTGCTCGCGATCGCGGGCCTCGCCGCCGTACTCGCCAACCTCATCAACAACCTGCCCGCGATCCTCGCCCTGCTGCCCGCCGTCGCCCCCGCGGGACCCGGCCCTGTCCTCGCCGCGCTCATCGGCGTCAACATCGGCCCGAACCTGACGTACGTCGGCTCGCTCGCCACCCTCCTGTGGCGCCGCATCCTGCACGACCACGGCACGGACGCCGAGCTGCGCACCTTCACCGTGCTCGGCGTGCTGACCGTGCCCCTCATCCTCGCGGCGTCGACCGTCGCGCTCTGGGCGGGGCTGCTGATCGGCTGACCAGTCCGGTCGGCCGACCGAGTCCGGACGTACACACTCGGGCGCGTCCGTTCACGCCGACTTCGTCCCCAAGTCTTCACAGGGAAACCAGACTTCACTACCGTCCCGGCGGAGCAGGCTAATGGATCAGCAGAGAACCATTGGCCGTCGACTGGAGGTCGTACGTGTCCCCGGAGATATCTCGCAGGCGGCTGATGGCAGTTGGCGGAGGCGCACTCGGTGCCGCCGCCGTCGGATCGTTCCTGCCGCCGTCGTTGCAGCAGGCACTGGCACAGGACCGGGACCGGCCCAAACCCGGCGGCAGCGGGCTCGACTCGATCGAGCACGTCGTCATCCTGATGCAGGAGAACAGGTCCTTCGACCACTACTTCGGAGCGCTGCGCGGCGTACGCGGCTTCGGTGACCGCAACGCCGTCCGGCTCCCGAGCGGGAAGTCCGTGTTCGAGCAGCCGGGTGTGCTGAGCACCGTCCTGCCCTTCCCCGTCCGCGAGGCCGCGGCGGCGCAGAAGAAGGACCTGCAGTACATCGGCGCCCTCGACCACTCATGGAGCGGCGGCGCCAAGGCCTGGCACGACGGCTGGTCGGACGGCTGGATCACCGCCAAGACCGCCGCGACGATGGCGTACTACACGCGCGAAGACATCCCCCTGCACTACGAACTCGCCGACACCTTCACCGTCTGCGACGCCTACCACTCGTCCATCCACACCTCCACGAGCCCCAACCGCAACCACCTGTGGAGCGGCAAGACGGGCTACGAGGCGAACGGCAGGCGCGCCGTCGGGAACGACGCGTACGACGAGGGGACACACCCCGGATACGACTGGGGGACGTACGCCGAGCGCCTGGAGAAGGCGGGCGTGAGCTGGCGGACGTACACGGAGTGGGAGAACTTCACCGACAACCAGATCGAGTTCTTCACGACCTTCAAGGCCATCGCCCGCAAGGTCCTCGCCAAGACCGGCCTGACCTACATGGAGGCCTTCTACGCCAAGGTCCGCGACGCCAAGGACGACGCCGAGCGCGAGAAGCTGCTCGCCACCCTGGAGGAGGGCGTCGCCACCCTCACCAAGGCGGAGAAGTCGCTCTTCGAGCGCGCCCTGCGCCGCGTGCCCACCGGCAAGCTCGCGGAGGAGTTCGCCAACGACGTCGCGGGCGGCAAGCTGGCCAAGGTCAGCTATCTGGTGCCGTCCGCCCAGGACTCCGAGCACCCCAGCGTCTCCTCGCCGATCCACAGCGCGACCATCGTCTACAAGGTCCTCGACGCCCTCGCCTCGCACCCCGAGGTCTGGCGCCGCACCGCCGTCTTCATCAACTACGACGAGAACGACGGCTTCTTCGACCACGTCCCGCCGCCCGTCCCCGGCGGCGAGAGCGCCGAGGAGCGGGAGGAGCGCTGGGAGGGCAAGCCGACCGGCCTCGGTGTGCGCGTCCCCATGCTCGTCGTCTCACCCTGGACCGTCGGCGGCTACGTCACATCCGAAGTCTTCGACCACACCTCCGTCGTGCGCTTCCTGGAGAAGTGGACCGGCGTACGGGAACCCAACATCAGCGCCTGGCGCCGCAAGGTCACCGGCGACCTCACCGGCGCCTTCGACTTCAAGCGAGGACACCGGCAGCCCGAGGTCGAAAAGCCCGGCGCCATCCCGGCGTTCAGCGGCCGCTGGTCCCCGCAGCCGCCCCTGAAGCAGTCCATGCCGGTCCAGGAGCCCGGCACGCGCCGCGCCCGCCCGCTGCCCTACCAGCCCGACGCGTACGTGAAGCCGGGCGAGAAGGGCGCTCTCTCGGTGCGGCTGCGCAACGGCGGCCGCTCCAGCGCGCACTTCGCGCTCTATCCGTACGCCGACGAGTTCAAGGTCCCGCAGCACAAGGACGTCGTGCGCGAGGGCTCCTGGACCGTCCCGGTGTCCAAGGACGCGTACTCCTTCACGATCACGGGGCCGAACGGCTTCCGGCGCGAGTTCGCGGGCGGCAAGGACGGCAACGCGCAGCTCGCCTCCGCGATCACCCGTCGCGAGCTTCATGTGACGCTGGCCAACCGGGGCCGTAAGGAGCTCGTCTTCACCGTCGAGCCGGTCGGCTATGTGGACGAGGACGACGTCAGGAGGCGGACGCGGGTCGTCCGCGTCAAGGCGGGCAGCAGCCGCACGATCGCCTGGCACACGGACGACGAGCACGGCTGGTACGACATTCAGGCGACGGCGGCGGGCGAACCTGCCTTCCGGCGCCGTCTGATGGGGCACATAGAGAACGGACGCGCGAGCGTGTCGGGCTGAATCCCCGGTTCTGAGGGTGTGCGAGGTCCCGATGGGGCCTCGCACACCCTCTTGTGAACTTGTGAGGAAAGCCACGAACGGGACCAACGATCTCCGAGTGTTGTCAAAGTACCTCTGGCGCCCAAGTCGCCTCTCAAACGTTCTTTGCGGGCTGTTCATCTCATTCAAGACTGTTCCCGATAAAGATCCACGAACCAGTACAGGGAGCCAGTCGGTGGCAGCACTCGCACGGTGGTGTGTGAAGCGCCGCCTCCTGGCCGTACTGCTCTGGCTCATCGCCCTCGGCGGCGCCGCGAGTGCCGCGGCCGTCACCGGATCCGCGTACTCGAACGACTACGAGGTGCCGGGCACCGAGTCCGGCCGGGCGACCCAGCTCCTGAACGAGGGCTTCGAAGGCCTCGGCGGCGACAGCGACACCGTCGTCTGGCGCACCGAGGCGGGCACGACGGTGCGCGCGGCCGACGTCGAACAGACGATGACCAGCGCCCTGGACACCATCGCCGGCATGCCCGCGGTGGCCTCCGTCAGCAGTCCGTACACCGAGCGCGGCGCCGCACAGATCAGTGCCGACGCGCGCATCGCGTACGCGACCGTCACCTTCCACGAGCAGGCCGACGCCATCGACAAGTCGGACGCGCAGATGCTCGTCGACACCGCCAAGGCCGCGGGGTCGGACAGCCTGGACGTCGAGCTCGGCGGCAGCGCCGTCGGCCTCACCGAGACCAAGAGCGCGCAGACCGCCGAGATCGTCGGGGTCGCCGTCGCCGCCGTCGTGCTCTTCCTCGCCTTCGGCTCGCTCGCCGCCTCCCTGCTGCCCATCGCCACGGCGCTGGTCTCGGTCGGCACGGCGTACGCGGGCATCGTGCTGCTCGGGCACCTCATGACCGTCGCGGACTTCGCCCCGATGCTGGGCACCCTGATCGGGCTCGGCGTCGGCATCGACTACGCGCTCTTCATCGTGACCAGACACCGCAAGGGCCTGGGGCAGGGTCTTCCGGTGGCCGTCGCCGCGGAACGCGCCGTCGCCACCACCGGACGCGCGGTCGTCTTCGCGGGCGCCACCGTGTGCATCGCCCTGCTCGGCATGCTCATCCTGCGGCTCAGTTTCCTGGGCGGCGTCGCCATCGCGGGCTCACTGACCGTGCTCCTCACGGTCGCCGCGTCGGTGACCCTGCTCCCCGCGCTCCTGTCCTGGATCGGCCCGCGCGCGCTGAGCCGCCGCGAACGGCGCGCCCTGGCCGAGCACGGCCCGGCCCCGGAGGTGCCCACCGGGCTCGCCGCCCGCTGGTCCGCCTTCGTGGAGCGCCACCCCAAGCTGCTCGGCGGCGTCGCCGTCGCGGTGCTGGCGCTGCTCGCCCTGCCCACGCTCTCCCTGCACCTGGGCACGTCCGACCAGGGCAACAACCCGGCGTCGGCCACCACCCGGCAGGCCTACGACCTGCTCGCGCGCGGCTTCGGCCCCGGCGTGAACGGCCCGCTCACCCTTGTCACCGAGGTCGAAGGAGCGGGCGACCGGCTCGCCCTGACCAACCTCGTCCCCACACTGGAGTCGACCAAGGGCGTCGCCTCCGTCAGCCCCGTCACGTACGACGCGAACGGCACGGCCGCCTACGTCACCGTCGTACCGGACTCGTCCCCCCAGTCGCAGCGGACCAGCGAGCTCGTCGACCGGCTGCGCGACGACGTGCTCCCCAGGGCCGAGGCCGACACCGCGCTCGACCTGCGGGTCGGCGGTGTCACGGCGAGCTACGACGACTTCGCGGAGATCATCGTCGGCAAGCTGCCGCTCTTCGTGGGCGTGATCATCGGCCTCGGCTGCGTCCTGCTGCTCCTCGCCTTCCGGTCCATCGGCATCCCCCTGAAGGCCGCCGCGATGAACGTGGCGGCGGTGGCGTCCGCCTTCGGGGTCGTGGTCGCGATCTTCCAGTGGGGCTGGGGGAGCGAGCTGCTCGGCCTCGGCTCGGCAGGACCGATCGAACCCTTCCTGCCCGTGATCATGGTGTCCGTCCTCTTCGGGCTCTCCATGGACTACCAGGTCTTCCTGGTCAGCCGGATGTACGAGGAGTGGCTGGAGACCGGCGACAACCGGCGGGCCGTGCGGGTCGGTCTCGCCGAGACGGGCCGCGTGATCAACTCCGCGGCGGTGATCATGATCTCGGTCTTCCTCGCCTTCGTCCTGAGCGGCGACCGGGTCATCGCGATGTTCGGCATCGGCCTCGCGGCGGCGGTCGCACTCGACGCGTTCGTGCTGCGTACGTTGCTGGTGCCGGCGCTGATGCACATGCTGGGCGGCGCCAACTGGTGGCTGCCGCGCGGCCTCGACCGCAGGCTGCCGCGGATCAGCATCGAGCCGCCGGAAAGCCGTTCGAGCCGAGCCGTCCCTGGTGCGAGGATCCCCGTAATGACGGACGGGACGAAGGAGCGGAATGTTCGCGATATCGCTGGGCGAGGGCGCTGAACTGCGGCCCATCGAGCCGTGGCAGGCACAGGAGTTCCTCGCGCACATCGAGCGGGCGCGCGACTACACGGGGCCGTGGGTGCCCCTGACCTCGCTGGTGACCGACCTGAATTCGGCTCGGGAGCGCCTCCAGACGTACGCCGACAGGAAGGCCGCCGACACGGGGCACCTCTACGGCATCTGGCTGAACGACACGCTCGTCGGCGGAATCTTCTTCCGGATCTTCGACACGGCCACGGAGTGCTGCGAGCTCGGTGTCTGGCTAGAGCCTTCCGCCGCCGGGCACGGCCTGATCACCAGGGCGAGCCGGGTCCTCATCGACTGGGCGGTCGACGAGCGCGGCATGCACCGCGTGGAGTGGATGGTCTCCTCGGCGAACGACCGCAGTATCGCGGTGGCCGAGCGGCTCGGGATGACCAGGGACGGAGTGCTGCGGGAGAGCTTCCCCTGGCAGGGGGTGCGGCACGACATGGAGGTGTGGTCGGTGCTCGCGCCACAGTGGCGCGAGGCGCGTGAGGCGGCCGGTGCCGGGGACTCCGCCGGTGGTGAAGCGGCTCGTTAAGAAACCTCTCAGACTCCGTCCGTACGGTGCGGAGCATGGGAACTAAGACAGAGGACGAGACTGCGGCCGAGGCGGCCGCGAAGCCCGCGAAGCCCGCAGATTCGGAGGCTGCGGACGCCGTGGACGACACCACCACGGATGCCGTGTCGACGGATGCCGCCAAGGCCGACGACGCCGACGACACCGATGACGACGCCGACGACCTCGTCGTCGTCGAAGAGGTCGCTCCGGCCAAGTCCGGTGGCGTGTTCCAGGGCGCCGCGGCCGTCGTCTCCGCCGCCCTCGGCGTGATCGGCCTCTCCGGTGGCTGGCTCGGCACCGTCGCCGCGGCGCGTTCGAACATCGTCGGGCAGCTGGAGACCAAGCAGTCGGCGAGCGTCGCCGACCAGATCCAGGCCCTGTACGGCGACTCCTGGCAGGTCACGGCGCTGATCGCCGGATCCTTCGCGCTCGTCGCGCTGGTCGTCGGGTTCGTCGTCCTGGTCAGGCCCGCGTTCGGCGCCCCCGACCAGGTACAGGCGCCGTGGATCAAGTCGGTGGCCTGGGCGGGTGTCGTCCTCGGCGTCATCGGCCTGCTCCTTGCCATCGCCAAGTACTCGGACCTGATCTACGGGCTGCCGTCGACGAGTTGATGGCACGTAGTCAATGCACGTGAGGTAGCGGGGGTCCTTAGGCGCGGAGGTATGGCCTAAGGCCCCTGCCCACCTTCCTAAGGCCCCCCACCCCCTCAAGATGCGGCACTCTCCCGATGTGCCGACCCTCCCTGGCAGACGAAAGTAGAGGCATCGCAAGACGGGATCCGCGAACAGCGGATCACGGACCGCGAAGCCGAAACTCAAGTCAGTAGCCAGGGAGTTCTCATGTTCGAGTACGAAATGCACCAGCTCCGCGCCGCCGACCTCGCCCGCGAGGCCGACCGCCGCCGCCTCCTGCGCGAGGCCCGTGAGGCCAAGGCGACCCGCGCCGAGCGCCGTTCGGCCCGCCACGACACCGAGGGGCGGGTGAGCAGGGCCCAGCGGAGGATCAGCTTCAGCCGGGCCGTCTGATGAAGGCGGAGGCGCCCACCGGAGCGCCGGTCGAAGCGCCCGCCGAAGCGCCTGCTGACGCCCTCGGGATATCCGCTGCCGTGAGCATCGCACCCTGTGCGATGCTCACGGCTGTGGAGACCAGATCCGTAAGCCCCGTGTTCGTCGGCCGCGCCGATGAGCTGGGCGTTCTGAACGACGCGCTCGCCCGCGCCCAGGGGACCACCACCCCCGGCACGGGCGGGCCGCAGGCGTTGCTCCTCGGCGGCGAGGCGGGCGTCGGCAAGACCCGCCTCATCGAGGAGTTCACCGCGGCGGCCCGCGCCGAAGGAGCCGTCGTCGCGCTCGGCGGCTGCGTGGAGATCGGCGCTGACGGCCTTCCCTTCGCCCCCTTCTCCAGCGCCCTGCGCTCCCTGCGCCGCCAGCTCCCCGGTGAGGTGGACGCCGCCGCCGCCGACCAGGAGGGCGAACTCGCCCGGCTCCTGCCCGAACTCGGCGAGGCCCCGCAGCGCCTGCGCGGCACGGACGCCCAGCACGACGAGGAAGGCATGGCCCGCCTCTTCGAGCTGACCGTCCGCCTCCTGGAGCGCCTCGCCGCGGAGCGCACGGTGGTCATCGCGCTGGAGGACCTGCACTGGGCCGACGCCTCCACCCGCCACCTCCTCGCCTACCTCTTCCGCACGCTGCGCAGCGGCCGCCTCGTCGTCGTCGCCACCTACCGCGCCGACGACATCCACCGCCGCCACCCGCTGCGCCCGCTCCTCGCCGAGCTGGACCGCCTGCGTACGGTGCGGCGCATCGAACTGGCCCGCTTCAGCAAGGGCGAAGTCGCCCGCCAGATGGCGGGGATCCTCAGCGCCGAGCCCGCGCAGTCCCTGGTGGACGACATCTTCGACCGCTCGGACGGCAACGCCTTCTTCGTCGAGGAGCTCGCGGTCGCCTCGCACGGCGGCAGCTGCGCGAGCCTCACGGACTCCCTGCGCGATCTCCTCCTCGTACGCGTCGAGGGGCTGCCCGAGGACACCCAGCGGGTGGCCAGGATCGTCGCCGAGGGCGGCTCGACCGTGGAGTATCCGCTGCTCGCCGCGGTCGCCGGGCTCGCCGAGGACGACCTGATCGAGGCGCTGCGGGCCGCTGTCGGCGCCAACATACTTCTGCCGTCGCCCGACGGCGACGGCTACCGCTTCCGGCACTCCCTGGTGCGCGAGGCCGTCGGCGACGACCTGCTGCCCGGTGAACGCTCCCGGATCAGCCGCCGTTTCGCCACGGCTCTTGAGGCCGACCCCTCACTCGTCGCCGACGACCAGCGTGCCGCCCGCCTCGCCAGCTACTGGTACCACGCGCACGACGCCGCGAAGGCGCTCCCCGCCGTCCTGCGCGCCTCCGTCGAAGCCCGCCGCCGCTATGCGTACTCCGAGCAACTGCGCCTCCTCGAACGGGCGATGGAACTGTGGGACGGCGCCCCCGAGGACGTACGCCTCGACCTGCGCCCCCTGGACCACGCCGAGGTCTACCCTCCCTGTGGCTGCGACCCCGAGACCACCCCGCTGCGCTACCTCGACCTCATGGCGGAGGCCGCAGTCGCCGGTCGCCTCTGCGGTGAGCGCGAGCGCGCCCTGAAGATCACCAAGCGTGCGCTGCGGATCCTCGAGGACGAGCAGGACCCTCCCTCAGGCTCTCAACACGGTTCGAGCAAAGGGGACCCCCTGCGCGCCGCCTGGTTCTGGATCCAGCGCTCCCGGCTCACCTCGACGCTCGCCCGCGGTGACGGCTGGGCGGAGATCGCCACCGCGCAGGAACTGGTCCGCGGGCTTCCGCCGTCCGAGGTGCACGCCGAGGTCCTCACCAACGTCGCCTCCTGGGGCATGCTCCACAACCCCGGGGCGGAGACCCTGGCGGCCGCCCAACGCGCCGTCGAGTACGCCCGGATGGTCAAGGCCGAGGAGATCGAGCTCAACGCCCGGCTCATCCTCGGCGGCCTCCTGGTCGACGCGGGCGACGTCGAGCACGGCCTTGCGGAGATGTACGCGGTCAGGGACCGGTGCGTGGCGCCCCCCGGCCTCGTCTCCCGGATCCCGCACATCCATGTCAACCTGCCGTCCGTGCTCGAAGGCGCGGGCCGCTCTCTCGAATCCCTGGAGGTCAGCGACCAGGGGCTCGCGCTCTGCCGGAAGTACGGACTCACGGACACCGAGAGCTGGGTCCAGAACAACAAGGCGGAGACCCTGATCTCGCTGGGCCGTTGGGACGAGGCGGTCGATGCCAGCGAGGCGGCCCGCCGCGGCGCGCTCGGTGTCAAACCACGGGCCGGGGCGGCCCTGCACCTCGCCGTCGTCTCCCTCGGCCGCGGCGACGTGCCCGAAGCCGCCGCCCAACTGACCTTGGCCCGCGACCAGTACGGGCTGCACGGCCTCATGCCGCAGTACTCCCTGCCCATGGTCACCGCCGCCCTCGGTATCGCGGCGGCCGACCCCGACCGCGCGGCCGGCGTCGCCGCAGCACGCACCGAGCTCGAACAGGCCCTGGCCACGGGCTTCGCGCCCGGCACCCAGCGCTACACCTGGCCCCTGCTGCTCGCCGCGGCCACGTCGGAGGCCGATACGCGCGGCCTGCCCGCCGCCGAACCCGGCCGGACCGAGGCCATCGAGAGCATTCGGCGAGCCGCCAGGAAACTGCCCTCACCCATGCCGGTCTGGGACGCCCACGAGAAGTGGGTACGCGCCGAGCTGCTGCGCGCCGAGGACCGGGACACCCCCGCCGACTGGTCCGCCACGGTCGCCGCGTTCGAACCCCTCGACCGCCCCTACGACCTCGCCCGCACCCGCCTGCGCCTCGCCGAGTCCCTCCTCGCCGCCTCCGCGGGCGTGGGCGCCGAAGCGGATCGTGAGCGCGCCGCCGGTCTGCTGCGCCGGGCCCGCGAGGTCGCCGAGCGCCTGGGGGCCCGGCCCCTCGCCGATTCCGTCTCGGGGCTCGCCCAGCGCGCCCGCCTCACGCTGAACGAGCACGACGGCGACCGCGCCACCGCGCGGGCCCACCTCGCCCCGGTCGACCCCGCCGAGGCGCTCGGCCTCACCAGCAGGGAGCGGGACGTGCTGCGCCGCGTGGCCGCGGGCCGCAGCAACCGTCAGATCGCCGAGGAGCTCTTCATCTCCCCCAAGACGGCGAGCGTCCACGTCTCCAACATCCTCGCCAAGCTGGGTGTGGCGGGGCGGGGCGAGGCGGCGGCCCTGGCCCACCGCCTGCGCCTTTTTCCCGTGGAGAGCCCAGAGAGCCCAGAGAACCGACAGAGCGCACAGAGCGCACAGAGCGCACGGTCCACCGGCTGACCTGCGGCTTCCCGGCCCCGATGGGTTCCGCGGGCGCTCGCTTACGCTGGTATGGAGGAACTCGGCCGCCAGGAGGCGCAGTGTTCAACCTGATCGAGCTTTTCCAGCCCGGCCGCAAACACACGGACGACGAGCAGAAGCGGCTTGAGCTGAGCCGGGTCGACGTCGCCGACGGCGACCCCGGCCGCGGGCCGATAGACCTCACGTCGGGCAAGGTGGTGGTGAGGGTGCCGCAGCAGGCGAGGACGGAATCCGGGCCGACTGACGCGGCCCCCGGGTCGGCTGACCCGGACCCCGAGTCGGCTGACGCGGAATCCGGGTCCGAACCGGACGCCGGGCCCTCGTCCGAGAAGTAGCCGTCCGCGCTGCTTCACGTCACTTCACCGTCACCTCGAGGATCTTGTCGTCCCCCTTCTCGGGGGTGCCCCGGGAGTCCGTCTCGTTCGTGACCAGCCACAGCTTGTCCCCGCCCGCCGCGACGACCGTGCGCAGGCGGCCGTACTCGCCCTTCAGGAAGGACTGGGGCTGCACGCCGCCGTCCACGCCCCGGACCGGAATGCGCCACAGGCGCTCGCCGCGCAGGCCCGCCATCCAGACCGAGCCCTCGGCGTAGGCGATGCCACTGGGGGAGGCCTCCGAGGTCTTCCACTGGGCCACCGGATCGTGGAAGCCCTCCTCGTCGCCCTTGCCCTCGACCTCCGGCCAGCCGTAGTTGTCACCGGCCTTGATCTCGTTCAGTTCGTCCCAGGTGTCCTGGCCGAATTCCGCCGCCCAGAGCTGCTTGTCCTCGTCCCAGGCCAGGCCCTGCACATTGCGGTGGCCGTACGAATAGACGGGGGAGTCGTCGAAGGGGTTGCCCGGGGCCGGGTCGCCGTCCGGGGTCAGGCGCAGGATCTTGCCGCCGAGCGACTTCTTGTCCTGGGCCAGGCCCGTGTCGCCCGTCTCGCCCGTGCCCGCGTACAGCATCTTGTCCGGGCCGAAGGCGATCCGGCCGCCGTTGTGGACCCCGCCCTTGGGGATGCCCTTGAAAACCGTGTCGGGTGCGCCGAGCTGCTGTCCTGAGGGTTTCTTCTCGTCGTACAGCATGCGGGCGACGCGGTTGTCCGACTCGGTCGTGAAGTACGCGTAGACCATGTGGTCCGACGCGTACGAGGGGGAGAGCGCCAGGCCCATCAGGCCGCCCTCACCGGCGGGGGAGACGCCGGGGACCGAGCCGAGGTCCGTCTTCTCGCCCGTCTCCCCGTCGACGCGGGTGATGGTCCCCTCGTCGCGTGAGGACACAAGGAGGTCCCCGTCGGGGAGCGGTGCGAGACCCCAGGGCGACTTCAGGTTCTCGGTGAGGGTCTTGGTGACCTTCGCCGACCCCTTCTCCGGCGGGGCTTCGCCGGTGCGCGCCTTGCCCGTGGATGTCGCGTCCGTCGCGGGGCTCGACTCCGCGCTCTTCGCGTTGTCCGGCGTGCCCCCGCCCCCGGACGAGCAACCGGCCGTGAGCACAAGGGCGGCGGCGGCCAGTGCGGCCGTGACAGCAGGTCGTTGCACGATCAGGTTCCCTTCGACGCAGCGCTTCTACCGTTCATACACCGCTCGGTCCCCAGAGGTTCCCGGCCCAGCCTCACCGACGCGTGGACATCAGTCCCACGAGCCCATCGCCGAGGGCAGCGCCGCGATCTCCGCGAGGTCCGTCCCGGTGAGCCGCACCGACGCCGCCCCCGCGTTCTGCACCGCCCAGCGCTCCCGCTTGGCCCCGGGGATCGGCACCACGTCGCCGCCCTGCGCGAGCACCCACGCCAGCGCCACCTGCGCCGGGGTCGCCCCGTGCCGCTCGGCCACCCGGCGAAGGCCCACCACGAGGGGCTGGTTGGCCGCCATCATCTCGGCGGTGAATCGGGGATGCCGGGCCCGTACGTCGTCCGGCTCGAAGCCCTGCCCGGGCGTCAGCGTCCCCGTGAGGAACCCGTTCCCCAGCGGCATCGCCGCCAGAAAGCCGACCCCACGCGCCGCGCACCACGGAAGGAGCGTCAAAAGCGCCTCTCGCGACCACACCGAGAGCTCGGCCTCCACCGCGCTGACCGGGAAGATCTGCTGGACCCGCTCAAGCTGCCGGATCGTTCCCTCGTGCAGCCCCCTGCCCTCGCGCCGCGAGGCACGCGCCCCCACCGCGCAGAGACCGAGGGCCCGCACCTTCCCCGCGGCGACGAGTTCGGCCATCGCGCCCCAGGTCTCCTCGACGGGCACCTCGGGATCGGCGCGGTGCAGCTGATAGAGGTCGATCGTCTCGGTCTGCAGCCGTCGCAGCGACGCGTCGCAGGCCCGCTTCACATAGCCGGGGCGGCCGTTGGCGACGATGTGCTGCTCGCCCACAAGGAGCCCGCACTTGGTGGACACGAACGCCTCGCCGCGCCGCTCCTTGAGCGCCCGCCCCACCAGGAGCTCGTTGGTGAACGGCCCGTACATGTCCGCCGTGTCAAGGAGGGTCGAGCCCTGGTCGAGGGCTGCGTGCACGGTGCGCAGCGACTCCTCGCCGCGCTGCCGCGATCCGGTGTACGCCCAGTTCATCGGCATGCAGCCGAGCCCGACCGCACCCACTTCGAGCGCTGCCGCGCCGATCGTCCTGCGGTCCACCTGGCCGTGCCCCCCACTTCATGTCCGAGCAGCCCCCAACGTAACCGCTGCCTCCCCTCACGCGGCGTGCGGCCTGTGCGCATTAGCCTCCTGACCATGACGACAGACGTATGGCTTCCCTATGCCGCTGACGAGATCGAAGGCCTGCCCGGAGCAGCCGATGCCGGTATCAACTACCGCTTCTGGGACGGCGGCCCGGACTTCCCGGCGGACCCGGCCGACTGCGCGTTCTACGTGGTGCCCTATCTGAAGGGCGTGGAGACCTCCGTACGGCCACTGCCCGAGATGACATCGGTGCGCGCCGTGCAGACGCTCACCGCGGGCATCGACCACGTGCAGTCCGGGCTCAAGTTCCTCGCGCCCGGCGTCCAGTTGTGCAACGCCAAGGGAGTGCACGAGGCCAGCACCGCCGAGCTCGCGCTCGCGCTGACCCTCGCCTCCCTGCGCGGCATCCCCCGATTCGTGGAAGGGCAGCGGCAGGAGGACTGGCGGTCCGGGTTCTATCCGGCGCTCGCCGACAAGTCCGTCCTGATCGTGGGCTACGGATCGATCGGTTCCGCCATCGAGGACCGGCTCGCCCCCTTCGAGTGCGCGCGGGTGGCGCGCGTCGCGCGCTCCGCCCGTGCCACGGAGCGCGGCCCCGTGCACCCGCTCGCCGAACTTCCAGCGCTGTTGCCCGAAGCCGATGTGGTCATCCTCTCCACGCCCCTCACCGACACCTCCCGTGGCCTGGTCAGCGCCGACTTCCTGGCGCGCATGAAGGACGGCGCCCTGCTGGTGAACGTCGCGCGCGGCCCCGTCGTCGACACCAAGGCGCTCCTGGCCGAACTGGAGAGCGGCCGGATCACCGCCGCCCTGGACGTCACCGATCCGGAACCGCTGCCCGCAGGTCATCCCCTGTGGCAGGCTCCAGGGGTGCTCATCAGCCCGCACGTGGGCGGATCGACCTCCGCCTTCCTGCCCCGCGCCAAGCGGCTGCTCGCCGGCCAGCTGACCCGGCACGTCGCCGGGGACCCCCTCGCGAACGTGGTCCTGACGACCCAATAGCGCACGAAGGCGCACTCGCCCAGGGAGCGTTCGAGCACGCTCCGCACCCGCGTGCGTGCGCCGTGTGTTTACGACACCGCTTGCCGTCACGGAGCGTACAGAACCTATGTCCCTGAGTGACGAGACTGGTGTATCGTCCCGACAGGGGCTGCGCCGTGGACCGTTCGGCGCCGGGGACGAGGCAAGGCATCAGACGCGAGGGGGGCGACGGGCGATGTACGGCCAATGGGCGAACGAACCGACGCGGCGGAGCTGCCGACGGCGACTCTCACACGCACCGGCTCGCAGTCGGCTGCGCGACGGCTGCGCACACGAGATCCCGGAGTCGATAGATCACGGGAAGCGGAGGGATACAAGGGCGGTACGGACCAGGGCGGCCCGGTGAGCACCCGGCCGTCACCCGTCACCGCCCTGGACGGCGGCGGAGGTCTGACGGCGCCGATGCCGCCCGGTTCCCCACTGGCCCGGCGCCCCGCCTCCGGCGGCGGCGCGAGCCTGGTCTCGCAGATCGCGCTCTTCGTGGTCTGCGGCGGGTATGCCGCCGGGGCGGCGCTCGGCTGGGGATCGCCCCGAGCCGCCCTGATCATGGGCGACTTCGGCCTGAGCATCGCGGCGGCGACCGCCGCGGTCTCCTGCTTCCGCTACTCGCGCACCCGTCGAAGCCGCTTTCGACCCGCATGGCTGCTGTTCGCGCTCTCCTCCGCGATGGCGGCCCTGGGCAACGGCGTATGGGGCTGGTACGAGGTCGTGCTCGAGCAGCCGGTGCCCAGTCCCGGCCTCGCCGACCTGTTCTTCCTCTGCTTCGCGCCGCCCGCCATCATCGGCCTGCTCGTGCTCGCCAAGCGTCCGGTGACGCGGGCGGGTTGGGTCTGTCTGGCCCTCGACGCCTGGCTCATCGGCGGCTCGCTGCTCACGCTCTCCTGGAGCCTGGCCCTCGCGCACACGGCACAGTTCGTGGGCCAGAGCGTCGCGCACGCCGCGCTCTCGCTCGCCTACCCGCTGCTCGACATCGCGTTGGTCAGCATGGTCCTCGCGCTGCACTTCAGGCGAGCCTCCGCCAACCGCACGGCGGTGAACACCGCGATCGGCGCCCTCGCGCTGACCGTCATGTGCGACGCGATGTTCACCTCGCCCCTGCTGCACGCCAGTTACCGCTCGGGGCAGATGCTGGACGCGGGCTGGTTCGCGGGATCACTGCTCCTGGCGTACGCGCCCTGGGCGGTGCCCTGGCCCAAGCAGGCGGATGACGCGCAGCACGCGCGCGTGGAGAGCGGCGCCCCCAAGGGAGTGCGGCCCGCCGCCACCCGGCCGATCGCCGGATCCCTTGCCGCGCTCACGCCGTATCTGGCCGCCGCCGTCTGCACGTTGGGGATTCTCTACAACGTGCTCAGCGGCCGAAGCGTCGACGAAGTCGTGCTCTTCACCGCGGGCACGGTCGTGCTCGCCCTGGTGGTGCGCCAGGGCATCATGCTCCTGGACAACATCACCCTCACCCAGGAACTGGCCCAGAAGGAGAACCACTTCCGCTCCCTGGTCCAGGGTTCGAGCGACGTGATCATGATCGCCGCCCCGAACGGCATACTGCGCTACGTCAGCCCGGCCGCCTCCGGGGTCTACGGCCGTGAGGCCGAAGACCTCATGGGTTCCGAACTGGCCTCGCTCATGCACCCCGAGGACCTCGGCAGAGTGGTCCACGAAGTCCGCAGGTTCCTCACCGCGAACCCCGTGGAAGAGCCCACGACCCGCATCGAGTGCCGCTTCAAGTCCGGTGACGGCGACTGGCTGAACGTGGAGTCCACGGTCAACCGCCACCAGGGCGGCCTCATCTTCAACAGCCGCGACGTCACCGAACGGGTCCGCCTCCAGGCGCAGTTGCAGCACAATGCCGAGCACGACCCGCTCACCGACCTGCCCAACCGCGCCCTGTTCACGCGCCGGGTCGGCCAGGCGCTCACCGGCCGCAGGATCACCGACCGGGGCACGGCCGTGCTCTTCATCGACCTCGACGGCTTCAAGGCGGTCAACGACACCATCGGCCATCAGGCGGGAGACGAACTCCTGATCCAGGCGGCCCGCCGCCTTCAGGAGGCCGTCAGGTCCGGGGACTGCGCGGCCCGGCTCGGCGGCGACGAATTCGCCGCACTGATCGTGGGCGACGGCACCCGCGACCAGGCCGCACGCGAGCAGCACATCTACGAACTCGCAGACCGTCTCAGAATCGCCCTCTCCCAGCCCTACGCCATCGGCGGCAACGACGTGCGCGTGGCGGCGTCCATCGGCGTGGCCTTCGCCGAACCAGGCCTCGGAGCGGGCGAGTTGCTGCGCAACGCCGACCTCGCGATGTACCGCGCCAAGGCCGCGGGCAAGGGCCGCGTCGAGCTGTACGCCCCCCAGATGCAGGCCGATGTCGTGCGCAAGGCGGAGCTGGCGACCCGGCTGCGCACCGCCCTGCACGAAGGCCAGTTCGCGCTGCTCCACCAGCCGGTGGTCTCCCTGGACGACGGGCGCATCACCTCCGTCGCCGCCCAGGCGCGCTGGCGCTCGGCGCAGGGCATCCTCTTCACGCCCGCCGAGTTCCTGCGCATGGCCGACACATCGGACTCCCAGGAGAGCGCCCGCACCGCGGAGCTGGGCCGCTGGATGCTGGAGGAAGCCGTCCAGCAGGCCGCCGAACGGGGACGCACGGGGCACGCGACGCCCGTCGCCGTCCGCATCAGCGCACGGCGCCTCCTGGACCGCTCCATGCCGCTGAGCTCCATCGAGGCCCTCCTCACCCGGTACGGGCTGCCCTCAGGGGCGCTCGTCATCGAGCTGGCCGACAGTGACCCCCGCGTCCCCCTCGACGATCTGGAGCGCCGCCTGACCTCCCTGCGCAGGCTCGGGGTGCGCATCGCCCTGGACGGCTTCGGGAGTGGCTATGCCGCCATCACCGCACTGCGGCGGCTCCCCGTCGACGTACTGAAGCTGGACCGCAGTCTCGTCGAGGGCGTCGTCGAGTCCGCGCGGCTTCACAAGATCACCGCCGGTCTGCTGCGCATCGCCGGCGATCTGGGCCTGCGCTCCGTGGCCGACGGCGTCGACCTCCCGGAGCAGGTCGTCGCCCTGCGCGCGATGGGCTGTACGCACGGGCAGGGCATGGCGTTCTCCGGGCCGCTCGACGAGTACCGACTGCGCCGTGCGCTCTCGCTCGGGCAGTACCCCGTTCCGTACGGCCCCGCGGAGCCCGTCCTGGCAGGTGGCCCCCCGGTGGGGTTCGGAGGAGGTGTCGAATCCTTCATCCGCTCACATAATGAGACCCCCGTCCCACCTACTTGACAGGTGCTGTGCGCTGGAGAGAGGGTCAATGCCATGCGCACCCGAATTCTCGTACTTGGAAAGCGCGTCGGCTGAAGCTGGGAATCACCGGTCCGAATACCGGAATCCCGCGAACGCTCCGACGCGCTCCCCTCGCTTGCCACCTGGCACGAGGGGTTTTTTGTTGCACCGGCACTGCCAAAACCCTGCAAACACCCCGCAAAAACCCTCAGCTTCGAGAAGAGAATGCCGATGACCGAGCAGGCCACCGGGGCCCACCATCCGCAGCCGCGGCCCCGATCCTCAGGACAGCAGCCCGCACCCGTCGAGCACGTCACGGGCGCGCAGTCCCTCATTCGTTCTCTTGAGGAAGTCGGGGCCGACACGGTATTCGGCATTCCCGGCGGTGCCATTCTTCCCGCGTACGACCCGATGATGGATTCCACCCGGGTCCGTCACGTCCTGGTCCGCCACGAGCAGGGCGCGGGGCACGCGGCCACCGGTTACGCGCAGGCCACCGGCAAGGTCGGGGTGTGCATGGCGACGAGCGGTCCCGGTGCCACCAACCTCGTCACACCGATCGCCGACGCCCACATGGACTCCGTGCCCATGGTCGCGATCACCGGCCAGGTGGCCTCCAAGGCCATCGGCACGGACGCCTTCCAGGAGGCGGACATCGTCGGCATTACGATGCCGATCACCAAGCACAACTTCCTCGTCACCAAGGCCGAGGACATCCCGGCGACGATCGCGGAGGCGTTCCACATCGCCTCCACGGGCCGTCCGGGACCGGTCCTGGTCGACATCGCCAAGGACGCCCTCCAGGCGCAGACCACCTTCCAGTGGCCGCCCACCCAGGACCTGCCCGGCTACCGCCCGGTGACCAAGCCGCACGCCAAGCAGATCCGCGAGGCCGCCAAGCTGATCACCGCCGCCAAGCGGCCCGTCCTCTACGTCGGCGGCGGCGTCCTGAAGGCCCAGGCCACCGCCGAGCTGAAGGTCCTGGCAGAACTCACCGGAGCGCCCGTCACCACCACACTGATGGCGCTCGGCGCATTCCCCGACAGTCACGAGCTGCACGTGGGAATGCCGGGCATGCACGGAGCGGTCACCGCCGTCACCGCGCTGCAGAAGGCCGACCTGATCGTCGCCCTCGGAGCCCGCTTCGACGACCGCGTCACCGGCAAGCTGGACAGCTTCGCGCCCTTCGCGAAGATCGTCCACGCCGACATCGACCCGGCCGAGATCGGCAAGAACCGCGCCGCCGACGTGCCGATCGTCGGAGACGCCCGCGAGGTCATCGCCGACCTGATCCAGGCGGTCCAGGCCGAGCACACCGCGGGCCAGAAGGGTGACTACACCGCTTGGTGGAAGGACCTCAACCGCTGGCGCGAGACCTACCCCCTTGGCTATGACCAGCCCGAGGACGGTTCGCTCTCCCCGCAGCAGGTCATCGAGCGGGTCGGCAAGCTCGCCCCGGACGACACGATCTTCGCCGCGGGCGTCGGCCAGCACCAGATGTGGGCCGCCCACTTCATCGAGTACGAGAAGCCCGCCACCTGGCTCAACTCCGGCGGCGCGGGAACGATGGGGTACGCGGTCCCGGCCGCGATGGGCGCCAAGGCCGGTCAGCCCGACCGCACCGTCTGGGCGATCGACGGCGACGGCTGCTTCCAGATGACCAATCAGGAACTGACCACCTGCGCGCTGAACAACATCCCGATCAAGGTCGCCATCATCAACAACGGCGCCCTCGGCATGGTCCGCCAGTGGCAGACGCTCTTCTACAACCAGCGTTACTCCAACACCGTCCTTCACAGCGGTCCCGAGGACATCGGCCCCAACAAGGGCACCCGCGTCCCGGACTTCGTGAAGCTGTCGGAGGCCATGGGCTGCGTGGCGCTGCGCTGCGAGCGCCCCGAGGACCTCGACAAGGTCATCGCCGAGGCCAACGCCATCAACGACCGCCCCGTCGTGGTCGACTTCATCGTCCACGAGGACGCCCAGGTCTGGCCGATGGTCGCGGCGGGCACCTCGAACGACGAAGTCATGGCCGCCCGCGGGGTCCGCCCCGACTTCGGCGACAACGAAGACGACTAGGCGAGAGCGAAAGAGAGACCACGAGTCATGTCCACCAAGCACACGCTCTCCGTCCTGGTCGAGAACAAGCCCGGTGTCCTCGCCCGGATCACCGCGCTGTTCTCACGCCGCGGCTTCAACATCGACTCCCTGGCCGTGGGCGTCACCGAGCACCCCGACATCTCACGCATCACCATCGTCGTGAACGTCGAGGACCTGCCGCTCGAACAGGTCACCAAGCAGCTCAACAAGCTCGTCAATGTCCTGAAGATCGTCGAACTGGAGCCGGCCGGCGCCGTGGCGCGCGAACTGGTCCTCGCCAAGGTCCGCGCCGACAACGAGACGCGCTCGCAGATCGTCGAGATCGTCCAGTTGTTCCGCGCCAAGACCGTGGACGTCTCGCCCGAGGCGGTCACCATCGAGGCCACCGGCTCCAGCGACAAGCTGGAGGCCATGCTCAAGATGCTGGAACCCTTCGGCATCAAGGAGCTCGTCCAGTCCGGCACCATCGCGATCGGCCGCGGCTCCCGCTCCATCACGGACCGCAGCCTGCGGGCGCTCGACCGCTCGGCCTGAACCAGCACGAACCGGCCGCCGGGCCCGCCCGTATGCCGAGACCGTAAAACTTCCCTCCCCCGCCCGCCGTACGGTGGGTCGCAACACCAGCACACATAGGAGATTCCCAGTGGCCGAGCTGTTCTACGACGACGACGCCGACCTGTCCATCATCCAGGGCCGCAAGGTCGCGGTCATCGGATACGGCAGCCAGGGCCACGCCCACGCGCTGTCGCTCCGTGACTCGGGTGTCGACGTCCGCGTCGGTCTGCACGAGGGCTCCAAGTCCAAGGCCAAGGCCGAGGAGCAGGGCCTGCGCGTGGTGACGCCCGCCGAGGCCACCGCCGAGGCCGACGTCATCATGATCCTGGTTCCGGACCCGATCCAGGCCCAGGTCTACGAGGAGTCCATCAAGGACAACCTCAAGGACGGCGACGCGCTGTTCTTCGGCCACGGCCTGAACATCCGCTTCGGCTTCATCAAGGCCCCCGAGGGCGTCGACGTCTGCATGGTCGCCCCCAAGGGCCCGGGCCACCTGGTCCGCCGCCAGTACGAGGAGGGCCGCGGCGTTCCGTGCATCGCGGCCGTCGAGCAGGACGCGACCGGCAAGGGCTTCGCGCTGGCTCTCTCGTACGCCAAGGGCATCGGCGGCACGCGTGCGGGCGTCATCAAGACGACCTTCACCGAGGAGACCGAGACCGACCTGTTCGGCGAGCAGGCCGTGCTCTGCGGTGGTACCGCGGCGCTGGTCAAGGCGGGCTTCGAGACGCTGACCGAGGCCGGCTACCAGCCGGAGATCGCGTACTTCGAGTGCCTCCACGAGCTGAAGCTCATCGTGGACCTCATGTACGAGGGCGGCCTGGAGAAGATGCGCTGGTCGGTCTCCGAGACCGCCGAGTGGGGCGACTACGTCACGGGCCCGCGCATCATCACGGACGCCACCAAGGCCGAGATGAAGAAGGTCCTCGCCGAGATCCAGGACGGCACCTTCGCCAAGCAGTGGATGGACGAGTACCACGGCGGTCTGAAGAAGTACAACGAGTACAAGACCCAGGACGAGTCCAGCCTCCTGGCGACCACCGGCAAGGAGCTCCGCAAGCTCATGTCGTGGGTGAACGACGAGGCGTAAGCCTTGAGGCGACGGGGCCGGGACCGCAGTCCCGGCCCCTTTGTCCACCTGGTCCAGCCACGGAAGGGTGATCCTTCCACCAAGGCGTAAGACACTCGTCAGGACGCCACTACACTGCTTTCAACATTCGCGTCAGGCCCACAGCGTCGTGCGTCTTCCACGCGGCTGAGCGACACCGAGGAGGGGCAGGCACGCCCCCGGTGCCGCTCCCCTCCACCCGCATGCGGCCGTCGGGACGGCCGTCCGCATTGGACTTGTGAGGACTCACGTGAGCACTGCTGCCAACGGCAAACCGGTCGTACTCATCGCTGAAGAGCTGTCGCCCGCAACTGTCGACGCCTTGGGCCCGGACTTCGAGATCCGTCAGTGCAACGGCGCGGACCGCGCCGAGTTGCTGCCCGCCATCGCCGACGTGGACGCCATTCTGGTCCGCTCCGCGACCAAGGTCGACGCCGAGGCCATCGCGGCCGCCAAGAAGCTGAAGGTCGTCGCCCGTGCGGGCGTGGGCCTGGACAACGTGGACGTGTCCGCCGCCACGAAGGCGGGCGTGATGGTGGTCAACGCACCCACCTCGAACATCGTCACCGCGGCCGAGCTCGCCTGTGGTCTGCTCATCGCCACCGCCCGCAACATTCCCCAGGGCAGCCAGGCCCTGAAGGCCGGCGAGTGGAAGCGCTCCAAGTACACGGGCGTCGAGCTCGCCGAGAAGACCCTCGGTGTGGTGGGCCTGGGCCGCATCGGCGCGCTCGTCGCCCAGCGCATGAGCGCCTTCGGCATGAAGGTCGTCGCCTACGACCCGTACGTACAGCCCGCGCGCGCCGCGCAGATGGGCGTCAAGGTCCTCACGCTCGACGAGCTGCTCGAGGTCTCGGACTTCATCACCGTGCACCTGCCCAAGACCCCGGAGACGGTCGGTCTGATCGGCGACGACGCCCTGCACAAGGTCAAGCCCGCCGTCCGCATCGTGAACGCCGCGCGCGGCGGGATCGTCGACGAGGAGGCGCTGTACTCCGCGTTGAAGGAAGGCCGTGTCGCGGGCGCCGGTCTGGACGTGTACGCGAAGGAGCCCTGCACGGACTCCCCGCTCTTCCAGTTCGACCAGGTCGTCTGCACCCCGCACCTCGGCGCGTCGACGGACGAGGCGCAGGAGAAGGCCGGTATCGCCGTCGCCAAGTCGGTGCGCCTGGCCCTCGCGGGCGAGCTCGTCCCGGACGCCGTGAACGTCCAGGGCGGCGTCATCGCCGAGGATGTGCGTCCCGGTCTGCCGCTCGCCGAGAAGCTCGGCCGGATCTTCACCGCGCTCGCGGGCGAGGTCGCCGCGCGGCTGGACGTCGAGGTGTACGGCGAGATCACCCAGCACGACGTGAAGGTGCTCGAACTCTCCGCGCTGAAGGGTGTGTTCGAGGACGTCGTCGATGAGACCGTGAGTTATGTGAACGCGCCTCTCTTCGCCCAGGAGCGTGGCGTCGAGGTCCGCCTCACCACGAGCTCGGAGTCCCCGGACCACCGCAACGTGGTCACGGTGCGCGGCACGCTGACCGGCGGCGAGGAGATCTCGGTCTCCGGCACGCTGGCCGGACCCAAGCACCTGCAGAAGATCGTCGCCATCGGTGAGTACGACGTGGACCTCGCGCTCGCCGAGCACATGGTCGTCCTTCGCTACGCGGACCGTCCCGGTGTCGTCGGCACCGTCGGCCGTGTCCTCGGTGAGGGCGGCATCAACATCGGCGGCATGCAGGTCGCCCGCGCCGACGTCGGCGGCGAGGCGCTCGCCGTTCTCACCGTGGACGACTCGGTGCCGCAGTCGGTGCTCAACGAGCTGGCCGCGGAGATCGGCGCGGACTCCGCGCGTGCGGTGGACCTGACGGACTAGTCACCCCGCTTCTCGGTTGCCGGTCGCCACCGGCTCCGCCGACTTCGTCCGCGAACGCCGGACGGTCTGGAGAGATCCAGCCCGTCCGGCGTTCGTCTTGCGGTATCAAGCGAGCACCTTCGCGGGCTCCGGCTCCGTGGGGGCCGTTGCCGACGTGATCCGGCGCAGCGTCACGGCCGCCACCGCCGCCGCGACCAGCAGCACCGCCGCCCCCGTGAGGGCCGCCATGTGCATGCCGCTGGTGAAGGCGTCGCGGGCCGCGTCCGTCAGCGCTGAGGCCGCCTTGTCCGGCAGGTGCCGGGCCACCGCGAGGGCGCCGCCGAGCGTCTCGTGGGCCTCGGCCGGGGCCGAGTCCGGGATCTCGTTCCGGTAGACCGCGTTGCCGATGGAGCCGAGCAGCGCCATGCCGAGGGCGCCGCCGAACTCCTGGCCGGTCTCCAGGAGCGAGGACGCGGAGCCCGCCTTCTCCGCGGGGGCCGAGCCGAGTGCCAGGTCGGTGAGTTGCGAGCCGATGACCACGGCGCCGCAGGCAAGGAGCCCGGCGCCGGTGAGGACCGTCCACATGGAGTCCGTGCCGGTCAGGGCCAGCAGGCCGTACCCGCACGCCGAGACGGCGAAGCCGGACGAGACGACATAGGCGCGGTTCATCCCCCGCTGCACCAGGGCCGTGGCGACCGGTGCGGCGAAACCGATGAGGACGGAGGGGAGCAGCGCCCACAGGGCGGCTTCCATGGCGCTCTTGCCGAGGACGGACTGCAGGTACTGCGTGGTGAAGTACGCCGAACCCATCATCGCGAGCGAGCAGATGAGGTTCAGCAGGACGGCGGGGGCGAACCCGCGGCCACGGAAGAGGGCCGGGGAGATCAGCGGGGACTCCGTGGTGCGCTGGCGGTGGACGAAGAGGGCGGCGAAGACGAGTCCGACGGTGAGCGAGGCGACGTACGCGGGTTCGAGGCCCGCGGCGGCGATCTCCTTGAGCCCGTAGACGACGGGCAGCACGGCGGCCATGGACAGCGGCACGCTCAGCAGGTCGAAGCGGCCCGGCTTCGGGTCCTTGGACTCCGGGATGAGGACCGGGGCGAGGATCAGGAGCAGCACCATCGCGGGCAGGTTGACCAGGAAGACCGAGCCCCACCAGAAGTGCTCGACGAGGATGCCGCTCATCACCGAGCCGAGCGCGATACCGGCGACCATCACGCCGGACCAGATGCCGATGGCCTTCGCGCGCTGCCCGGCGTCGCGGAACATCGTGCGGACGAGGGCCATCGTGGACGGCATCAGGGTCGCGCCGCCGATGCCGAGGACCGCGCGGGCCGCGATGAGGAGCTCGGCGCTGCCCGCGTAGGCGGCGGTCAGGGAGGCCGCGCCGAAAGCGAGGGCGCCGATCATGAGCAGCTTGCGGCGGCCGATGCGGTCGCCGAGCGAGCCCATCGTCATCAGCAGCCCCGCGAGCACGAACGCGTAGATGTCGAAGATCCACAGCTGCTGGGTGCCGCTCGGCTCCAGGTCGGCGCTGATCGCGGGGACCGCGAAGTAGAGGACCGAGACGTCCATCGAGACCAGGAGCAGCGGCAGCATCAGGACGGCGAGCGCGGTCCACTCCTTGCGGCCCGCGCGCTCGGGGACCGCCGAATTCGCTTGTTCGTGCGTCGAGTTCGTCATGACGGAGACTGTACGAGCGTCTTAAACGCTTGTCTAGTACGGACGTGTAAGACGCTGGTCTGGGACGTGCGTATGGATCGGGAGTAGGCTGGCCCGTATGGGACACCGTGAGGATCTGCTCGAAGGCGCCAAGTACTGCCTGTTGGAGAAGGGGTTCGTGCGCACGACGGCGCGCGACATCGTGAAGGAGTCCGGGACCAACCTGGCGTCCATCGGCTACCACTACGGCTCGAAGGACGCCCTGCTCGTAGAGGCGTACGTAGCGCTCTTGGAGCCCATGGGCGAGGGCTTCGAGCGTGCGGTCGGCGTGGCGGGCGCTCCGGGGAGCGGCGGCCTGGAGAGATTCCGGGAGACATGGGCGAACGTCATCCGCTCGATCCCCGAGTCGCGGGCGATCTGGATGCTGACTCTGGAGGTCGTCACGCAGGGGGAGCGGCTCGCGGGCGTCCGCGATCTGCTCGCCAAGGCGCAGGTGGAGGGGCGGCGCGGGCTCGCCGCGATGTTCACCGGGATCGAGGAGAGCGAACTGCCCGATGACCTCGTGGAGACCGAGGGCCGCTTCTATACGACGCTGCTCAACGGCCTGATGGTCCAGTGGCTGTTCGACGAGCCCTCGGCGACCGACGCCGAGCAGCTGACCGAAGGGCTGCGGCGGGTGATGGCGCGGGTGTCGGAGGGCTGAAACGCCGGTGGTGGGGGGGGGGCCCCGCCCCCCCCCCCCCCGGGGGGGGTTGGTCTTGGGGGGTCTGGGGTGGCCTGGGAGTGGGGGCGGGGGGGGCGAGGCCGGAAAGTTGGGGGGGTTCGGGTAGCCCGTCTT
>NZ_JBHVXJ010000011.1:0-216100 GCF_042881845.1 Streptomyces sp. NPDC058257 | reverse complement strand
CCGGGGGGGGCGGGGGGGGGGGGGGGGGGGGGCGGGGGGGGGGGGGGGGGGGGGGGGGGGGGGGGGGGCGGGGGGGGGGGGGGGGCCCCCCCCCCCCCCCCCCCACCACTGTGGGTCATGCTTCTTCCGAGGACTTGGCTACCAGTCGATGCAGGCCCTGGGGACGTAGCCCTTCACGTTCGTGTCGTTCGTGACGCCGTAGAGCCACTGGGTGCTCGTCTTGCCGCAGAGCGTGTACTTCTGGCCAGTGATCGGCTTTCCGTCGTTGCAGACGAAACCCTTCCTGCCCTTGTTCCACTGGCCGACGGCGGTGCCGTTCACCTTCGCCGTGGTGCGTACCTTCACGGTCTCCTTGGCGGGCACGTTGGAGAGGCCGCTCAGGCAGGTGGGGGCCGCGGCGGCGGCGAGCGGGGCGGAGGGCGTCTGTGCCACGGCGATACCGCCGGTGAGGGTGGTGCCGACGAGGGCGGCGACGGCGACGGCGGGTCCCAACAACTTGAGTTTCATCGGGTGTTCGGTCTCCCCTGTGGAATACGGATGTGATCAACTTCTGTGATCAAGGGGAGAGGTTACCGGGCCATGGCCATGCCAGGTGCCGCCCGTAGGCGTGCTTGTAGCCGTGCTCTTACAGTCGTGACGCCTTCAGGATCATGTGCAGCAGCAGCCGGTCCTCGCCGTCGTCCAGGTCGAGGCCGGTGAGCTGCTCCATGCGGGAGAGCCGGTAGTAGAGCGTCTGGCGGTGGATTCCCAACTCCGCCGCCGTGCGGCCCGCTTGGCCCGCGCAGTCCAGGAACACCTCCGCGGTACGGGCGAGTTCGCGATGGGCGGGGGAGAGCAGTGCGCGGGCCACCGGGTCCTGGGCGGCCTCGGCGGGCAGGGAGGTGAGCAGGCGGTAGGGGCCTACGTCAGACCATTGGGCCACGGGGGCGAAGCGCGGTTCGGCGCGGGCCGCGCGGGCCGCCGTGGACGCCTCCCACCAGGCGGCGCCGAGCTCGTCCAGGCCGTGCCGGGCGCTCGCGATCCCCGCCGCCGCGGACGTGACCGACTCCAGGAGCCGCGTGGCCGCCGACACCGCGGGCGTGAGCACGTCCGCCGAGCGCACCCGGACGAGCACCGCGAGGCTCTGGCCCGCCGCGCCCCAGGGCACCGTGCACAGGGCGGTCGCCCCCTGCACCGTACGGACCGAAGGGGCGGAGTCCGGGTCGGCGGAAGGCCAGGGGGCGACGCAGACCACCGCGTGCAGGCCCTCGCCGCGCGAGCCGAGTGCCGTGCGCAGGTCGGCCACGGCCATGTCCCGCTGCCAGCCCCGCTCGGCGGTCAGGACCGCGCGGAACTCCCGGGTCAGATCGGCCCCCGCCTGCGCCTCGTCGGCGAGCAGCGCGCCGATGCGGGTGGCGACCTCCATGGCGGCGGTCAGCTGGGCCTCCGTGGGGCCCGGCTCGTCGTCGAGCAGCCATACGTAACCCAGGGCGAACCCCCGATGTCGTACGGGAAGGCAGATCCGGCCGCGGTGGACGCCCGCCTCCGGAGTGGGCGGAATGCGGATCGGGGCCGTCGCCCGGGTGATGCCGAAGCTCTCGAACCAGGTGCGGACCCCGGCCGTCGAGCGGCGCGTGAGGATCGAGCGGGTGCGCACCGGATCGAGTGCCGTCGCGTCGAAATCGGTGTCGCCGCCGCTGTCGTGCGCGCCGAACGCGATCAGCTCGAAATCGCGGTTCTCCAGTGTCGCGGGGGCGCCGAGCAGGGCCGAGATCTCGTCGACCAGTTCCTGGTAATCACCTTTCACACTGTCCATTCTGGCGTAGTTCCGCCCCACCTTCAGACAGATGTCTGAGATCCAGGGCACGGATGCGTGACAGCTGTCGATGGCCCCGGATCGGAGGGATCCTTAAGTTTCACGGTGGTTCTCCGTGCCGTACCGGCTTGTTACGCATATCCAGGTACGGCCCCCTATCTACTCTCCGTGGAGGTGCCCGTGCTGGGTCCCGTGATCCTCGCCGCGTCGCGCAGCGACCAGATGCGCCGTTTCGTGTCGGCGGCCCCGGGCACCAAGCAGGTCGTGAGCCGCTTCATCGCCGGTGAGAGCGTGGACCAGGTGGTTCCGATCATCACGGACGCCGCCGACAAGGGCCTGGAGGTCACCCTCGACGTCGTCGGCGAGGACATCACCACGCCCGAGCAGGCCGCCGCCGCGCGCGACGCCTATCTGGAGCTCGTCGAGCGCCTCAAGGACCTGGGGCTCGGCACCAAGGCCGAGATGTCCGTGAAGCTCTCCATGTTCGGTCAGGCCCTTGAGGGCGGCCACGAGCTGGCCCTCGCCAACGTCCGCCCGGTCGTCATCGCCGCCGCCGCGATCGGCACCACGGTCACCCTGGACGCCGAGGACCACACCACCCTCGACTCGATGTTCGCCATCCACGAGGAGCTGCGGAAGGACTTCCCGCAGACCGGCTGCGTCATCCAGTCCTACCTCTTCCGCACCGAGGACGACGCCCGCCGCCTGGCCGCCGCGGGCAGCCGCGTACGCATCGTGAAGGGCGCCTACAAGGAGCCCGCCGAGGTCGCGTACCAGGACAAGGCGGAGATCGACAAGGCGTACGTGCGCATCATGCGCATCCTGATGGAGGGTTCCGGGTACCCGATGATCGGGTCCCACGACCCGCGCCTGATCTCCATCGCACAGGAGCTCGGACGGCGCGCAGGGCGCAAACTGGACGAGTACGAATTCCAGATGCTGTACGGCATTCGTAGCGACGAGCACCTGCGGCTCGCGGCCGAGGGCCACCGGATGCGCGTGTACACCGCCTACGGCACCGACTGGTACGGATACTTCATGCGCCGCCTCGCGGAGAAGCCGGCCAACCTGCTCTTCTTCGCCCGCTCCATCCTCACCAAGGGCTGAGCTCCCTTTCCCCCGACCCCCCTCCAAGGAGATACGGAACTCATGGACGCCGTCACCCAGGTCCCCGCGCCGGTCAACGAGCCGGTGCACGGCTACGCACCCGGTTCCCCGGAGCGTGCCCGCCTCGAGACGAAGCTCAAGGAGCTCTCCGAGAACCCCATCGAGCTGCCGATGACCATCGGCGGCGTCAAGCGCCTCGGTGGCGGTGAGCCCTTCAAGGTCGTGCAGCCGCACAACCACCAGGCCGTCATCGGCAACGGTCGCGGTGCCACCTCGCAGGACGCCCAGGACGCGATCGACGCCGCTCTGGCCGCCGCCCCGGCGTGGCGCGCGATGTCCTTCGACGACCGCGCCGCGATCATCCTGCGCGCCGCCGAGCTGCTCTCCACGACATGGCGCGAGACGCTCGCCGCGTCCACGATGCTCGGCCAGTCGAAGACCGCCCAGCAGGCCGAGATCGACACTCCCTGTGAGCTCGTCGACTTCTGGCGCTTCAACGTCAAGTACGCCCGTGACCTGCTCGCCGAGCAGCCCCCGGCGAACTCGACCGGCGTCTGGAACCGCCTGGACCACCGCCCGCTCGAAGGCTTCGTCTACGCGATCACGCCGTTCAACTTCACCGCGATCGCGGGCAACCTCCCCACCGCCCCCGCCCTCATGGGCAACGTGGTGGTCTGGAAGCCGAGCCCCACCCAGACGCACGCCGCCGTGCTGCTCATGCAGCTCCTTGAGGAGGCGGGCCTGCCCAAGGGCGTCATCAACCTGGTGACCGGCGACGGCATCGCCGTCTCCGAGGTGGCCCTGACCCACCGCGACCTGGCGGGCATCCACTTCACCGGCTCGACCCCGACCTTCCAGCACCTGTGGAAGACGGTCGGCGAGAACATCGCCAACTACCGCACCTACCCGCGCCTGGTCGGCGAGACCGGCGGCAAGGACTTCGTCGTCGCGCACCCGAGCGCCGACCGCGCCGTCCTCAAGACGGCCCTGACCCGTGGCTCCTTCGAGTTCCAGGGCCAGAAGTGCAGCGCCTCGTCGCGTGCGTACGTCCCCGCCTCGATCTGGAACTCCGGCTTCAAGGAGGAGTTCGCGGCCGAGGTCGACGGCATCAAGATGGGTGACGTCACCGATCTGTCGAACTTCGTCGGCGCCGTCATCGACGAGCGCGCGTTCGCCAAGAACAAGGCCGCCATCGACCGCGCGGCGGCCGACCCGACCTGCACGATCGTCGCGGGCGGCACGTACGACGACTCGGTCGGCTACTTCGTCCGTCCGACCGTCGTCGAGTGCTCGGACCCGGCCAACGAGGTCTTCACCACCGAGTACTTCGGTCCGTTCCTCGCGATCCACGTCTACGAGGACGACAAGTACGAGGAGATGCTGACCCAGATGGAGTCGGCGTCGGACTACGCGCTGACCGGGTCGGTCATCGCGGGTGACCGTGCCGCGGCGGCGTACACGATGGAGAAGCTCCGCTACGCGGCGGGCAACTTCTACATCAACGACAAGTCGACCGGTGCTGTCGTCGGGCAGCAGCCCTTCGGCGGTGGGCGTGCCTCGGGCACGAACGACAAGGCCGGCGCGCCGCAGAACCTGCAGCGTTGGACGCTGACCCGCGCCATCAAGGAGACGCTGGTCTCGCCCACGGAGTACTCGTACCCGCACATGGGCTGAATTTCCCTGGCTGCGAAGCCCCCTGGATCCCGCCCCTGACCTGGGCCCCACCCCGGTCGGGGGCGGTGTTTTCTCCCCGTGCCCGTGGGGGTCCTCAGCTGCTCGCAGGTGTCGGATCCGACGCCGCCGAGATCACCTCGTCCAGCACATCCCGCGCCCGCAACAGCTCCTCCACCATGCCGTCGATCCTGGCCCGCTCCACCGACAGCTCCTCCACCAGCCAAGGTGTGGCGGTCTTCGAAGGGCCGCCGTCCTGGTCCCGCATGCACGGGAGCAGCTCCACGATCTTCGCGCTGCACAGGCCCGCCGCGAACAGCTCCTGGATGTGGACGACGCGGTCGATCGCCGCCTCCGCGTAGTCGCGGTGGCCGCCCGGTGTGCGCTCCGCGTGCAGCAGGCCCTGCTTCTCGTAGTAGCGCAGGGACCGCTCGCTCACAGCGGTACGCTTCGCCAGCTCGCCGATCCTCATGTCACGCGTACCTCCGCACTTGAAGTGCCTCCGCACTTGAATCTGACACCAGTGTCAGCTTCTACCTTTTCGGCATGACGAACACTTCGCTTCTCGCACCGTATTCCGGGGGCCCCGTCGGCCACCTCCCCAACCGCGTCGTGATGGCGCCCATGTCCCGCCACCGGGCGGCCGAGGACGGCACTCCGCTGCCGGTCGTCGCCGACCACTACGCCCAGCGCGCGAGCGCGGGCCTCATCGTCACCGAGGGCATCTGGCCCGCGAGCGGCGGCCAGAGCGACTGGCGGATCCCGGGCCTGGAGACCCCCGCCCACATCGCCGGCTGGCGCGCGGTGACCGAGGCGGTGCACGAGGCGGGCGGCAGGATCTACGCCCAGCTCATGCACGGCGGCCGCAAGGGCCACCCGCTGGCCCGGATCGACGGCGACCTTCCCGCGGGGCCGTCCGCGGTGCTCGTCCCGGGCCGCGTCCACGTGAGCGGCGGCGGGAAGGCCGATCCGGTCGTCCCGCGCGCGATGACCCGCGACGAGATCCACACCGCCGTGCGCGATCACGTCACCGCCGCCCGCAACGCCATCGCCGCGGGCTTCGACGGCGTCGAACTCCACGGCGCCAACAGCTACTTGATCCACCAGTTCCTCGCCGACAACACCAACGTGCGCGACGACGAGTACGGCCGGAACTCGATCGCCGACCGCATCCGCTTCGCCGTCGAGGTCGTGCGCGCCGTCGCCGACGCCATCGGAGCCGAGCGCCTCGGTCTGCGCCTCTCGCCGGGCAACCCGCAGTTCGGCATGGCGGAGGCCGACCCCGGCCCCGTCTACCGCGCGCTGCTCGACGAGATCGACGGCCTCGGTCTCGCCTACCTCCACCTCACCGACAACGACAGCTACCCCGCCCTCAGCGACCTGCGCCCCCGCTGGCACGGCACCCTCATCGGCAACGTCGGTGAAAATGGCGAGCCGACCACGCGCGACGCGGGCGAGGCGGTGCTTGCCGAAGGCCTGGCGGACCTCGTGTCGTACGGGCGGGCGTTCATCTCCAATCCCGACCTGCCGGAGCGGTTCGCCGCGGGCGCGCCTCTCCAGGAGATCGACGCGGCGCACCTCTACACCCACGGGGCCGAGGGGTACACCGACTACCCCTCCATGGAGCGTGTGCTGGTGGGCGCTCAGACCTCCACCAGGACCTGATCCAGCGATTTCCGTACGAGGTCGGGGACCTGGCAGTCCGGCGCCGGATAGCCCACGGGGATCACCGCGAACGCCTTCTCGTTCTCCGGGCGGCCGAGCACCTGCGAGAGGAACCGCATCGGGCTCGGGGTGTGGATCAGCGCGGCGAGGCCCGACAGATGCAGCGCCGACAGCAGCATCCCCACGGCTATGCCGACCGACTCGTCGACGTAGTAGTGCTTGTGCTTGGCGCCGTCATCACCGAGCCAGTAGCGCTGCTGGAAGACCACGACGAGCGCGGGCGCGTCCGTCAGATGCGGCTTCACCTCGTCCGTGCCGAGTGGACGCAGCGCCGCGAGCCACTCCTCGCCGAGACGGCCGTCGTAGGAGATCTGCTCCTCGTGCTCGGCGGCCTCGCGGATCAGGCGGCGTATCTCCGGGTCCTGGACGAGGACGAACGTCCACGGCTGCTGGTGCGCGCCGGACGGCGCCGTCGCCGCGCACGCGATGGCGTCCCGCACGACCTGCGGGGGCACCGGGTCCGGCGCGAACTGCCGTACTGTCCGCCGCTCCTGCATCCGCGTCCTCAACTCGGCGGCGTGCGCGAGGGATTCGGTCGCGGGCATGCGCTCGGGGCGGTAAGGGACGGAGCGGTAGGGATCGCCGTGGATGGGGGTCCAGGGTCGTTCTGCGGTCTCGTCAGCCATGTTCACGAGTGTGCCCCGGTCAGCTCCATCCCGTCACGATCAATGAGAGACCGGTCGTGAATCCGACGCCCAGCAGGGCCAGATACAGCCCGTAGAACCGTCGCAGCCGGTGCGCAAGGAACCCGAAGGCCCCGAAGGCGAGGCCCACCGTGAGGGTGCGGGAGCCCCGGGAAAGCGCCGACTGGGCCAGCCAGTCCTGTGGTGCGATGTCGGCGCGGCCCGCCTCGCGGTTCGTTCAGGAGCGCGCCGCGGCGCGTCGTGCGGCCCGTGTCGCGGGCCAGGGCTCCGTCGAGGTTCGCGAAGGCGAGCCGGGCGGCGAGCAGCACGGCCACGGGGAGCGCCGCGATCGGCACCGGCAGCCAGGCGAGCGCCGCCGCCGCGCCCGCCGCGCAGAGCACACCCGCCATGGTGAGGGCGTCGGGCGACACCTCGCGGCGGGCGAGCGCGCCGCGTACGCCGGACAACCGGTCCGCGTACCAGGGCTTGAGAGTGTAGAGGCCGTTCATGGCACCGACTCTGCCGCCGTCGGACGGTCGGCAAATCGGGGTGCGTACTCAGATAGGGCCTGAGTACGGTGGATGGGTGACCACGTTGCGCACGGCCCATACCTGCGATCTCGGCCCCACCGAACTCGGCGCCGCCCGCGCGTTGATGGACGAGGCGTTCGACGGGGACTTCAGCGATCAGGACTGGGACCACGGCCTCGGCGGCGTGCACGCTCTCGTGCACGACGAATCCGGCCTTCTCCTCGCGCACGGCTCCGTGGTCCAGCGCCGGATCCTGCACAACGGCCGTTCGCTGCGCACCGGTTACGTCGAAGCGGTCGCCGTCCGTCCGGACCGTCGGCGGCAGGGTCTGGGCGGGCAGGTGATGGGTGCTCTGGAGCGGGTGATCGACCGGGCGTACGCGCTCGGCGCCCTCTCCGCGTCGGACGAGGGGCAGCGGCTCTACCTCGCGCGCGCCTGGCAGGAGTGGAAGGGCGCGGTCGGCACACTCGGCCCGAACGGCGTGGTCCACATGCCCGACGAGGAGCCCCCGCTCCTCCGGGGCGCCCACCTCGACCCGGTGCACGAACTCCTCATCGACTGGCGCGACGGGGACGTCTTCTAGGACGTCTTCTGTTCTCGCCCCGGAGCCGGCCTCAACCGTCGCCGTGCGCGCCCTCATCCGCGAGCTGAGAGCCGCCAGAGGGGCGACGGGGAGTTACGGAGAGTGAAGGCCGTCTCAGATAGTAGGAAGTCCGAGTAATTGTGGAGACAGACGCTCCGTCCTCGCTTAGCTTTGTAGAAGCCGAACGTCTCGCTCGACCAAGCGAATGGCGGTCGTGAGCCGGAGCTCCACGCAGGCAACCCCTGCCGCTCCTTCGCTCCCCGCCCCTCCGGCGTCTCGAAAACATCCTTCTTCCAAGGAGTGGATCCCCCATGGCCGAGACGACCGCACGCCGAGTCCGCCACGCCTCCCGTACCAGCGATTCCGAGCGCAGGAACGCCGCCGCGGCCCTGCAACGAGCCCTCGACCGCAGGGACAACGGCGGCGAGACGGGTCACTGACCCGCCCGCGCTTCCCCGGTCCCCGCTTCTGACCGCGGTTGTCCCTACTTGCCGCGCACCACGTCGAAGTGGTCCACGCGTTCCCCGCTCTCCGCGAGCGCGGTGACCGTCAGCTTCGGGTGCGCGCCGGCCGTCACCTCCACCCGGAGGAACGAGAAGCCGGTGTACCGCACCCGTGACCACTCCACCGTGTCCGGTTGGGGTCGGCGCGACTTCGTCCAGTGGAACGACTCGATCGCATCGCGGTCGTCGACGTTTCCCTCGTAGCTGTCGCGCACGCCCGCCGGGAAGTCGTAGAGGTCCTTGCCCGCGCCGCCCGCGGTGACGTACACGATGCCGTCGCGCGTCGGATCGGTCGACGCGCCGACCGGCACGGGCTTGCCGACCTCGCCGCCCTTGACGGCGTCGGTCCGTTCGTAGACGTGGTTGTGTCCGTTGACGACCAGGTCCACCTGGTGCTTGGTGAACAGTTCGAGCCACGCGTCGCGCACCCCGCCGTCCGAGGCGTGCCTCGCCGTCGAGTACATGCAGTGGTGGAAGAAGACGACGATGAAGTCGATGGAGTCGTCCGCCCGCAGCTCGCCCAGGCGCTTGTCCAGCCAGGCGCTCTGCCTGCCGTCCGTGTAGCCCTTGTTGGCGGGGATCTCGTACGAGACGTCGTTCGCGTCGAGCGCGACGACGCCGACATTGCCGTACGCGAAGGAGTAGACGCCGGGCGCGTTCTTCGGGTCGAAGCCGCTCTCGGGGAGTGACCAGCGGGCGGACTGGCCGCCGTAGCCGTTGGGCGAGTACCACGCCTCCATGTCGTGGTTGCCGGTCGTCACCATCCACGGGACCGACTTCGCCACCGACTCCGTCTGCGCGAGGAAGGTGTCCCACACGCGCGCGTCGTACGTGTCGGACTCCTCGCCGTGCCCGGTGGTGTCGGCGTAGCAGATGTCACCCGCGTGCAGGTGGAAGGACGGGTTCTGGCCCAGGATCAGCTGGTCGTTGGCGAGCGCGTGGTAGCTCACGCCCTGGTCGCCGAAGGCCGTGAAGACGAAGTTCTCCGCCTGCGCCGGTGCCGTGCGGAAGGAGCCGATCGTCGCGAGGCGCTCGGGCGACGCCGGGTCGAAGCCCTCGTGGCCGACGCCGTAGTAGTACGTCGTGCCGGGCCTGAGCCCGTCGAGCGCCGCGTGCAGGTAGTACTGCTCGACGGCGGGCAGCTTCTTCGACAGGGACGGCGTGCGCAGATCACGGACCTCGGCCTCGATCTTCCGGCTCAGCTCCCAGGGCTTCAGGCCCACGCGCAGATAAGGGGCCTTGACCGCGAGCGGCACCTGCCAGGAGACCCGCATCTGCGTCTTCGGGTCGGCCCCGAAGGCGAGATGCCGGGCGAAGGGCGCCACGAGTCTCCCGTCGACCTTGACGGGCGCGGACGACGCGGCGAGCGGACGCGACGCCGACCTGCCCCCGCCGTGCGCGCTGCCCGAACATCCGGCGAGCAGGCCGATGCCGCCGACCGTGCCCGCGGTGGCGAACGAACTGGCGAGGACCTTGCGGCGCGAGAGCTTCTCGCGCAGGTACGCGTGCTGCTCCGGCATGCTCATCGCGGCCGCGAGCCGCTCCGGTATGCCGACATCGGGGGTGTCCATGAAAGGGAACTTCCCAGTGACCCTCAACTCCCACCAGGCCTGAGGGTGAAGAGCGGGTGTCCATGCGGTTGCCTGTGCACGGCGCGGGCAGCGGTGCGGGCAACGGCGTGGTCGGCGGCGTGACCAGGAGTGTCCGCATGCCGGACTGCGTGTGTCATCCCGTGGGACGAGGCGTAGGCTTCTCGCATGTCGGCAAGCTCTCGCATCCTCAATCTCGCAGTGATCCCCGGTGATGGAATCGGCCCGGAAGTCGTGGCCCAGGGGCTCAAGGTCCTCAATGCCGTCCTCCCGCAGGATGTGAAGCTGGAGACCAAGGAGTTCGACTTCGGCGCCAAGCGCTACCACGCTTCCGGTGAGACCCTCACCGACGCCGACGTCGATGCCCTCAAGCAGCACGAGGCGATCCTCCTCGGCGCGATCGGCGACCCCTCGGTCCCGTCCGGCGTCCTGGAGCGCGGCTTCCTGCTGAAGCTCCGCTTCCTCTTCGACCACCACGTCAACCTGCGCCCCTCGAAGCTGCTCCCGGGTGTCGCGACCCCGCTCAAGGGTCAGCCCGAGATCGACTTCATCGTCGTACGCGAAGGAACCGAGGGCCCCTACACGGGCAACGGCGGCACCATCCGCCAGGGCACCCCGCACGAGATCGCCACCGAGGTCTCCGTCAACACCGCCTTCGGTGTGGAGCGCGTGGTCCGTGACGCCTTCGCCCGCGCCCAGGCCCGCCCGCGCAAGAAGCTGACGCTGGTCCACAAGAACAACGTCCTCGCGTACGCCGGTCACCTCTGGACGAACGTCTTCAACAAGGTGGCGAAGGAGTTCCCCGACGTCACCACCGACTACCTCCACGTGGACGCGGCGACGATCTTCCTCGTCACCGACCCCGCGCGGTTCGACGTGATCGTCACCGACAACCTCTTCGGCGACATCATCACCGACCTCGCCGCGGCCGTCTCCGGCGGCATCGGCGTCGCGGCCTCCGGGAACATCAACCCGAGCCGCGAGTTCCCGTCCATGTTCGAGCCCGTGCACGGCTCGGCGCCGGACATCGCGGGCCAGGGCAAGGCCGACCCGTCGGCCACCGTCCTGTCCGTCGCGCTGCTCCTGCGTCACCTCGGCTACGAGGACGAGGCGGGGCGCATCGAGGCCGCCGTCTCCGCCGACCTCGCGGAGCGCGGCGACACGGTCCGCAGCACCGAAGAGATCGGCGACGCGCTCGCCGTACGAGTAGCGGGCTGACCCGGTCGCTCACTGAAATCACAGCAGCCGCCGGGTCCGGTTCACGACCCGGCGGCTTCTCCTATGCGGCTCCGGGTGCCACCATCGACCCCTGGGCCGCATTCACGCTGTTTCGTCCTCGGAGCCACGCGAGCGATAATCGAACGTGGGACCGCGGAATGCAGGGTTACTCGGACGTCCTAGTACGCGACGTACGGGCGTGAGCGCGGTCCGTCACCATCACACCGTGAAGGACTACCACTCATGACGACGACGCCGACAACCACGATCGAGCTCAAGCCCACCTCGAGCCCGCTGTCCAGGGCGGAGCGCGAGGCGATCCTGGCCAATCCCGGGTTCGGTCGCCACTTCACCGATCACATGGTGACGATCAAGTGGACCGAGGGCCGGGGCTGGCACGACGGACAGCTCACGCCGTACGGCCCGCTCTCGCTCGACCCGGCGACCAATGTCCTGCACTACGCGCAGGAGATCTTCGAGGGCCTCAAGGCCTACCGCCGCCCCGACGGCTCGGTCGCCTCCTTCCGTCCCGAGGCCAACGCGGAGCGCTTCCAGCGGTCGGCGCGGCGGCTCGCGATGCCGGAGCTGCCGGTCGAGACGTTCATCGAGGCGTGCGATGCCCTTGTGAAGGCGGACAAGGCGTGGGTGCCGGAGCACGGTGGCGAGGAGTCGCTCTACCTGCGTCCGTTCATGATCGCCAGTGAGGTCGGTCTCGGTGTGAAGCCGGCCAACGAGTACCTCTTCATCGTCATCGCCTCGCCCGCGGGCGCGTACTTCCCCGGTGGCGTCAAGCCCGTCTCGATCTGGCTCTCGGAGGACCGCGTGCGGGCGGTCCCGGGTGGCGTGGGCGACGCCAAGACCGGCGGCAACTACGCGGCGTCCCTGCTCGCGCAGGCCGAGGCCGCGGCGAAGGGCTGCGACCAGGTGGCGTACCTGGACGCCGTGGAGCACAAGTGGGTCGAGGAGCTCGGCGGGATGAACCTGTACTTCGTGTACGGGGACAAGATCGTGACGCCGACCCTGACGGGCTCGCTGCTCGCCGGAATCACCCGTGACTCGCTGCTCACGGTCGCCCGCGACCTGGGTTACTCCTCGGAGGAGTCGCGGGTCTCGATCGACCAGTGGCAGGCGGACACGTCCGACGGCACGCTGACGGAGGTCTTCGCGTGCGGCACCGCGGCCGTGATCACTCCCGTGGGTACGGTCAAGTGCCGTTCGGGTGAATGGACCCAGAGCGGCGGCGAGCCGGGTCCGGTCACGATGAAGCTGCGCGAGGCGCTGCTCGACGTGCAGCGCGGCACGGCGAAGGACCGGCACGGCTGGATGCATGATCTCGGCTGAGGGCTTAGCCGCGTACGTGGGTGAGGGCCGGGCCCGGAAGCGACCTTCCGGGCCCGGCCTTCGCGCTGTCCCCGGTGGGTGGGAGAGACCCGCGGTGGGACAGTGGGGTGATGTTGCGTGGGATCTTTGACGGGGATGCCGAGTTGTATGAGCGGGCCCGGCCCCGGTATCCCGCCGGGTTGGTCGAGGAGCTGGCCGGTCAGGCGGGCCTGGGCAGGGGCAGCCGGGTGCTTGAGATCGCTCCCGGTACCGGGCAGTTGACCGTGCCCCTGGCGCGGACCGGCAGCACCCTCACCGGCGTAGAACTGGGCCCCGCCCTGGCTGCCGTGGCCCGCCGCAACCTCGCCCCGTATCCCCGGGCCCACGTGGAAGTGGCCGAGTTCGAAGCATGGGCGTTGCCCCCGAAACCGTACGACCTGGTCGTCTGCGCGACCGCCTTTCACTGGCTCGACCCCGCCGTGCGGGTGCCCAGGATGCGGGAGGCTCTGCGGCCCGGCGGGACACTCGCGGTCGTCACCACCGAGCATGTCGCCGGGGGGAGCGCGGAGTTCTGGGTCGAAGTGCAAGGGTGCTACGAGCGGTGGGACCCCGACGCCACCGAGCCTGGTCTGCGGCTGCCCGCGGAGAGCGCCGTCCACAGCGACACGGGGGAGCTGGATCGGGCGGACGGCCTCGGGCCGGTCACCGTGCGGCGCTTCGCGCGGGACATCACCTACACCGCCGATCAGTACATCGACGTCCTGCGCACCTACTCGGGGCACCGCGCTCTCGACGACCCGACGCGGGATGGACTGCTCGGGTGCGTACGGGCGTTGATCGAAGGCACGTACGGCGGTGTCATCGTCAAGCGCTATCTGCATGAGCTGATCACGGCGTCGGCACGCTGACCGCCGCGGGTTCGGGCGCCTGCCTGCGTTCCAGGATCACGTACGTCAGCCCGCCCACCACGCCCGAGAGCAGGAAACTGCAGTCCACCCCGCCGGTGAGGGAGAGCAGCGGCCCCTCGTAGGAGGGGAGGGAGACCGCGGCAAGTCCGACCACCGCGCCAAGGGCCCAGCTCACCGTCGCCGGGATGTTCCAGCCCGCGCGGTACCAGTAGATCCCGCCCCGGGAACGGCGGTTGAAGACCTGGAGCGCCTGTGCGTCGTAGACGCCCCCGCAGCGCGCGAAGCCGACCAGGGTGATCACCGCCCAGGGCGTGCCGATCGCCGTCAGGAGCAGCACGAAGGACGTCATCGCGTCCTGGGCCTGCCACGCGTAGTGGCCCACGAACACGCACCCCGTGGCGACCACCGCCACCGTGTACGTCGCGCGGGCCCGCGATGCCCGCGGCAGGATCGCGTCCAGGTCGAGGCCCATCGAGTACAGCATCAGGCCCGCGTTGCCCACCGAGCCCGCCGACGCGGCGAGCAGGAGCGGGACCAAGTACCAGGTGGGGGACGCCGAGACCAGCGGACCCGCGTAGTCGAGCGCCGCCCCCGCCGCGTACGCCGTGAACGTACCGAAGAGCTGGGGGACCAGCAGCCCGGCCAGCAGGCCGGTCCACGACGCCCGAAGGACCGTGCGCGAGCTGTGGCGGGTGGGGGAGACGTAACGCGTGTAGTCGCCCAGGAGCGTGATGAACGCGATGGGGCCGCTCAGACCCGCCGCCACCAGGGCGAGGAGCCACGTCGGCCAGAACGAGCCCAGGAGGTAGCCGCCCGCCTGAGGCAGCGACGACGTCGTGAAGTCGGGGGCGTACGCCACCACCCCGAGGATCAGCAGCGCCGTCATGCCGACCGCGAGGACACGCGAAAGGCGCAGCAGGACCCGGTATCCGTACACCGCGCCCGTCACCGTCGCGGCGGCGAGAAGCGCGTACACGATCCCGTACGAGAGGCCGCCCGCCGGGAGCCCGATCAGGCGGTGCAGGACGCCCACCATCACGTCGCCGCCGATCCAGACGGTCAGCGCGGTGTAGCCGAGGGAGAGGAGGAGTCCGACGATCGAGCCGACCAGACGGCCCCGGACGCCGAACTGCGCGCCGGAGGAGGTGGAGAGGTTCGTGCCCGTGCGGAGCGAGACCAGGGCGAGAGGTGCGGTGAGGGCCGTGCCGAGCACCGTGCCCGCCACCACCGAGGTGATCGACGCCCACCAGCCGAGGCCGAACGACACCGGCAGCCAGCCGAAGACGATCACCCCGAGGCAGAGGTTGGAGCCGAGCAGGATCGAGATGAGATCGCGGGGGCCGCTGGTGCGTTCCCCGTCCGGGATGGTGTCGACTCCGCGCTGTTCTATCGGCATGAGGGTGCCCCTGACGCTCGATCGTGGCCGCCTGCGCACACAGGCCGCCGTTCGACTGTTTGAGTGCCGCTCAATGTGACCTGAGGCATGCTCCTACGTCAATGTTTCCGCTGGATCAATCTCATGGTTAGAGTGTCGTTCAAATGATGGAGGTGTGGTGGAGTGCGGCTTACCCCCACGGAACGCGACCGGCTGCTGCTCTTCGAGGCCGCCGAGCTGGCCAGGGCCCGCAAGGCGCGCGGCCTCAGACTCAACGTCCCCGAGGCGACCGCGCTGATCGCGGACACGGTGTGCGAGGCGGCCCGCGACGGGGCCAGGCTCGCCGAGGCGATCGAGCGGGCCCGCTCGGTCCTGGGCCCCGACGACGTCCTGCCGGGTGTGGCGGACGTGGTGACCGAGGTGCATGTGGAGGCCGTCTTCGACGACGGGTCCCGGCTCGCGGTCGTCTCGCGGCCGATCGGGGCGGCGGGCGGGGTGGGGCTCGGCGGTGCGGCTCCGGGAGCGCTGCTTCCCGGGCCGCCGCACGCGGAGCCCGCGCCGGTCGCGACGCTCACCGTGCACAACACCGCCACCGTCCCCGTCTCCGTGACCTCGCACTTCCACCTCTTCGAGGCCAACCCCCGGCTCGACTTCGACCGCTGTGCCGCCTACGGCATGCGGCTCGCGGTGCCCGCGGGATCCTCCGTCCGCTTCGCCCCCGGCGAGAGCGTCGAGGTCGGGCTCGTGCCGATCGGCGGTGAGCGCGTCGCGATCGGCTTCGCCGGTCTGGTGGACGGCCCGCTCGACGCGCCCGGCGCCAAGGAAGAGGCCCTGCGCAGGGCCGTGGCCTGCGGCTATCTGGGAGCCGACCGAACAGCTGGGCAAGGAGCAGAGGGAGGAGCCGGCCGATGAGCATCGATCCGTACGCGTACGCGGCCACGCACGGACCCCGCGCGGGCGACCGCGTCCGGCTCGGCGACTCGGGCCTGACCGTCCGGGTGGAGTCCGACGCGCAGAAGTACGGCGAGGAGTTCCTCGCCGGGTTCGGCAAGACGGCCCGTGACGGGCTGCATCTGAAGGCCGCCGCCGTCCGCGAGACCTGTGACGTCGTGATCAGCAATGTGCTGGTGATCGACGCGGTGCAGGGCATCCGCAAGGTGTCGATCGGGATCCGGGAAGGCCGTATCCACGCCATCGGGCGGGCAGGCAACCCCGACACCCTCGACGGGGTCGACGTCGTGGTCGGCACCGGCACGTCCATCGTGTCGGGGGAGGGGCTCATCGCCACCGCCGGAGCCGTGGACACCCACGTCCATCTGCTCTCGCCGCGCATCATGGAGGCCTCGCTCGCCTCCGGGGTCACGACGGTCATCGGCCAGGAATTCGGGCCCGTGTGGGGCGTCGGCGTCAACTCCCCCTGGGCGCTGCGGCACGCGTTCAACGCCTTCGACGCCTGGCCGGTCAACATCGGCTTCCTGGGCCGGGGTTCGTCCTCGCACGACGCCCCGCTGATCGAGGCCCTCGCCGAGGGCGGCGCGTCGGGATTCAAGGTGCACGAGGACATGGGCGCGCACACGCGGGCGCTGGACACGGCGTTGCGGGTGGCCGAGGAGCATGACGTCCAAGTGGCTCTGCACAGCGACGGATTGAACGAGTGTCTGTCGGTGGAGGACACCTTGAAGGTGCTGGAGGGGCGGACCATTCACGCCTTCCACATCGAGGGGTGCGGCGGCGGACACGTACCGAACGTCCTGAAGATGGCGGGCGTGCCGAATGTGATCGGCTCCTCCACCAACCCCACGCTGCCCTTCGGACGCGACGCGGTCGCCGAGCACTACGGGATGATCGTCTCGGTCCATGACCTGAAGACGGAGCTGCCGGGTGACGCGGCGATGGCCCGCGACCGCATCCGGGCCGGGACGATGGGCGCGGAGGACGTGCTGCACGACCTGGGCGCCATCGGGATCACCTCGTCGGACGCGCAGGGCATGGGGCGCGCGGGAGAGACCGTACGCAGGACCTTCGCCATGGCCGGGAAGATGAAGGCCGAGCTCGGCCCCATGGACGGCGACGGCGACGGCTACGACAACGCGCGCGTCCTGCGCTACATGGCCAAGCTGACCATCAACCCCGCCATCGCCCACGGCCTCGCCCACGAGGTCGGCTCCATCGAGGTCGGCAAGATGGCCGACGTCGTGCTCTGGAGGCCCGAATTCTTCGGCGCCAAGCCGCAGTTGGTGCTGAAGTCAGGCTTCCCCGCGTACGGGGTCGTCGGTGATCCCAACGCCGCTACCGACACGTGCGAGCCGCTCGTCCTCGGGCCGCAGTTCGGGTCGTACGGCGCGACGCCCGCCGACATCTCGGTGGCCTTCGTCGCACAGGCCGCCGTCGACCAGGGCAACGACCAGATGCCCACGCGGCGGCGCAGGGTCGCCGTGCGGGGCACCCGGGGTATCGGGCCCGCCGACCTGCGCCTCAACTCCCGTACCGGCTCCATCGACGTCGACCAGCGCTCCGGCCTCGTCACGCTCGACGGCGACCCGGTCCGCTCCGAGCCCGCCGACTCCGTATCGCTCAACCGCCTCTACTTCCTCTGACCCTCCCCGCAGCCCTCCCCGCAGTCCTTCCCGCAGTCCTTTACGTAGGGATCACCATGACCTTCCGTATGCCCCCCGAGTGGGCCCGGCACGAACGCACCTGGATGGCCTGGCCAGGACCCAACCCCACGTTCACGAACGAGCGCGAGCTTGCCGACGCGCGGACCGCCTGGGCGGGCGTCGCCCGTGCCGTACGCCGCTTCGAACCCGTCACGATGATCGTCGGCACCGGCCAGAGCGCGTCGGCCCGCGCGCTCGTCGGGCCGGACGTCGAACTGGTCGAGCGCGATCTGGACGACGCGTGGATGCGTGACATCGGCCCCACCTTCGTACGCGAGGGAGACCGGCTCGCGGCAGTGGACTGGACGTTCAACGGCTGGGGCGGCCAGGACTGGGCCCGCTGGGAGCACGACGCGAAGATCGCCCGGCACGTGGCCGACATCGCGGGCGTGCCCGTCCACTCCTCGCCCCTGGTCAACGAGGGCGGCGGCATCCACGTCGACGGCGAGGGCACGGTCCTCCTGACGGACACGGTCCAGCTCGACCCGGGACGCAATCCGGGGCTGACCCGCGAGGAGGCCGAGGAGGCGGTCCACGCCCGTATCGGCACGGAGCAGGCGATCTGGCTGCCGAAGGGCCTGACCGGCGACTACGGGCAGTTCGGCACCCGGGGGCACGTGGACATCGTCGCCGCCTTCGCCGCGCCCGGTGTCGTGCTCGTCCACTCGCAGCAGGACCCCGCCCACCCGGACTTCGAGGTCAGCAAGGAGATCATCGGGATCCTGCGGGGGCGGACCGACGCCAGGGGCCGCACCCTGCAGATCGTGGAGGTGCCGGCGCCGACGGTCCTCGCCGACGACGACGGCTGGGTCGACTACTCCTACATCAACCACTACCTCTGCAACGGCGGCGTCGTCCTGTGCGCCTTCGACGACCCGCGCGACGAGATCGCGGCAGGCATCTTCCGCCGTCTCTTCCCGGAGCGGACCGTGACGCTCGTCGACGCCCGTACGATCTTTGCCGGGGGTGGTGGCATCCACTGCATCACCCAGCAGCAGCCGAGGATCCCGTAGATCCCGTAGATCCCGTAGAACCCGTAGATCTGGCGTCAGACGAATCACCGCAGGAGTCCCCGTGGCCGAGGCCGCCCGCCGGAAGAACGCGCCACCGCGCGAGGACGTCCTTGCCGCGGCCATGGAGATGATCGCCGAGCGTGGCCTGGAGAAGCTGACCATGGCCGCGCTCGGCCGCGAGGTCGGCATGAGCAGCGGCCACCTCCTCTACTACTTCCGCACCAAGGACGAGCTGCTCCTGCGCACTCTGGAGTGGAGCGAGTCCGCTCTCGGCGCCGAGCGCGGCAGGCTGCTCGCACGGCGGGGCACGGCGCGCGAGCGGCTCGACGCGTACGTCGACCTGTACGTCCCCGACGCCCCCGGCGACCCCCACTGGACGCTCTGGCTCGAAGTCTGGAACCGCTCCCTGAACGCCGACGAGGACGAGCGCGACCGGCAGGTCGCCATCGAGAGCGCCTGGCACCGCGACCTGGTGGCGCTGCTCGCCGAGGGCGTCTCGCGGGGCGAGTTCGGGGCCCTGGACCCCGACCGGTTCGCGGCGCGGCTCCGCGCGCTGCTCGACGGGTTCTCCATCCACGTCGCGATCGGCCTGCGCGGCACGAGCCGTGACCAGATCCTCGCGCATGTGAGGGAGTTCCTGGACGGAGCGCTCGCCTCCGGCTCCCAGGACCGCGTCACCCCCGTCTAGGTTGGACGCGCTCCGGGGGATCATGTGTCCCCCGGAACCGTATGAGCATCCCGTGGAACCGTAAGCGCATCCCGCGCATCACAGACATTGCACGCACTCAACGCCACGGCGACACGGCGACACGGGGGACTTGACCATGCGCAGCACCACGCCCAGAACCAAGCACAGCACCACGCCCAGAACCAAGCACAGCACCACGCCCGGAACCAGGCTCCGCGCCACCCTGGCCGCCGCCGCGCTCGTCGCCGCGGTCACGGCCGCCACCCTGCCCGCCGCGTCCGCGGCCCCCGACGCCGCGCCCGGCACCGAACGGGTCAGCGTCGCCGCCGACGGGACCCAGACCGACGGGGCGTCGGAGCTGCCGGACGTCAGCGCCGACGGGAGGTACGTGGTCTTCTCGACGGAGGCGAAGAACCTCGTGCCGGGCGACACCGACACCTGGCCCGATGTGTACGTACGTGACCTGCGGCGCGGCACGGTCGAGCGGGTCAGCGTGCAGGACTCCGGCGCCGAGTTCACCGACTTCGTGGGCCAGCGGCCGACCATCAGCGCCGACGGCCGCTACGTGACGTTCGCCGCCGTCTCGTACGACGCGGACGGCCATTACTACAGCGGCATCTACCTGCGGGACCTCAAGAAGAAGCGGACCGAGCTCGTCAGCCTCTCGGACGCGGACAAGCCCGTGACCGGCGAGAGCGCGACACCCGCGCGGACGAGCGCCGACGGCCGGTACGTCACGTTCGTCTCGCAGCTCAAGGAGAACGGCGACTACGTCGACGGGATGAACACCGGCGTGTACGTCCGCGACCGTAAGAAGGGGACCACCAAGAGGATCAGCGAGATCGTCACGGGGTCCGCCAGCTCCTCGTACTTCATCTCGCAGTTCACCGTGAGCGCCGACGGCAGCCACATCGGCTACTCGATCGGCCAGCAGCGTCCCGGTCTCGACGGCCGCACCTACATCTACGACGTGAAGGCGGGCCAGGGCAGGCGGCTCGACCTCACGCCGTCGGGCGCCGACCGCGAGGTCGGTGTCGACTCGCTGAGCCAGGACGGGCGGTACGGCGTCTTCTCCGCACGGTCGGGCGATCTGGTCCCGGGGGACACCAACGAGAAGTACGACATCTTCCGCATCGACCTGCGCACCGACGCCATCGAGCGGATCGTGTACGACGCCGAGGGCAGTCAGACGGACGGCAACTCGACCGAGGCCCGGATCACGCCGGACGGCCGCCGCGTCGTGTTCAGCTCAAGCGCCTCCGGTCTCGTCGCCGACGATCCCGGCCACGGCTCCCTCTACGTACGCGATCTGCGCACCGGGAAGAACCAGCGCGTGGACGTGCCGCAGGGCGGCGGCGACGCCGACTCCAGCGTGTCCCACTACGCGCTCAGCGCGGACGCCGGGACCGTCGCGTTCTCGTCGGACGCCACGAATCTGGTGTCCGGCGACACCAACGGGGTGAGGGACGTCTTCGTGCGTCACCTGCGCTGAGGCACGCGGCACGTCATGCGGGCGGCGCGTGGGATGCGTCGCCCGCATCGTGAGACGGGGCAGCGCGGTGTGTACGGGCTGTGGCAGGGTGTCAGCGTGCTCTCGTTCGCCATGATTATTGGCAGCAGGCGCGCCGGTCCGCAGTGACCGTCTCGTACCACCATGTACGGGCGGACACCGTCGTCTCCAGACCCGCGCGCAAACCTCTCGTACCCACGAGGGGTTTTTTCGTTTCCTGGCCCAACATCAGCCGGACGCGGAGCGCGAGGGATCATTGGGGCGGTGGAGCCGGTCATTCCGGTAGACCGAGATCCGACACAGGAGCCAGATCAGCATGACGGAAACCAGCACACCCGACGATACGTTCCACGTCTTTGACACCACGCTGCGCGACGGCGCGCAGCGCGAGGGAATCAACCTGACCGTCGCGGACAAGCTGACCATCGCCCGGCACCTGGACGACTTCGGCGTGGGCTTCATCGAGGGCGGCTGGCCGGGCGCCAACCCCCGCGACACCGAGTTCTTCGCCCGCGCTCAGCAAGAGATCACCTTCCGGCGCGCCCAGCTCGTGGCCTTCGGCGCCACGCGCCGCGCGGGTGGCTCGGCGGCTACGGACCCGCAGGTCAACGCCCTGCTTGAGTCCGGCGCCCCGGTCATCACGCTCGTCGCCAAGTCCCATGACCGACACGTCGAGCTGGCTCTGCGCACGACCCTGGAGGAGAACCTGGAGATGGTGCGGGACACCGTCTCCTACCTTGTGGACCAGGGGCGTCGGGTCTTCGTCGACTGCGAGCACTTCTTCGACGGCTACCGCGCCAACGCCGCGTACGCGAAGTCCGTCGTCCGCACCGCCTCCGAGGCGGGCGCCGACGTCGTCGTCCTGTGCGACACCAACGGCGGCATGCTCCCCGCCCAGGTCCAGGCGATCGTGGGCACCGTGCTCGCCGACACCGGCGCGCGTCTTGGCATCCACGCGCAGGACGACACGGGGTGCGCGGTCGCCAACACCCTCGCGGCCGTCGACGCCGGCGCCACACACGTGCAGTGCACCGCCAACGGCTACGGCGAGCGGGTCGGCAACGCCAACCTCTTCCCGGTGGTCGGCGCGCTCGAGCTCAAGTACGGCATGCGGGTCCTGCCCGAGGGCTCGCTGAGCGAGATGACCCGCGTCTCGCACGCCATCGCCGAGGTCGTCAACCTCACGCCCTCCACGCACCAGCCCTACGTAGGCGTCTCGGCCTTCGCGCACAAGGCGGGCCTGCACGCCTCCGCGATCAAGATCGACCCGGATCTCTACCAGCACATCGACCCGGACCTGGTGGGCAACCGCATCCGGATGCTGGTCTCCGACATGGCGGGACGCGCCTCCATCGAGCTCAAGGGCAAGGAGCTCGGGATCGACCTGGGCGACGACCGGGAGCTGGTGGGCCGGGTCGTCGAGCGGGTCAAGGAGCGCGAGCTCAGCGGCTACACGTACGAGGCCGCCGACGCCTCCTTCGAACTGCTGCTCCGCGAGGAGGTCGAGGGCCGGGCCCGGCGCTACTTCCGCGTCGAGTCCTGGCGGGCCATCGTGGAGGACCGCCCCGACGGCACGCACGCGAACGAGGCGACGGTGAAACTGTGGGCCAAGGGCGAGCGCATCGTCGCCACGGCGGAGGGCAACGGCCCGGTCAACGCCCTCGACCGCTCGCTCCGGGTCGGCCTGGAGCGCATCTACCCCCAGCTCGCCAAGATGGAACTCGTCGACTACAAGGTCCGCATCCTGGAGGGCAAGCACGGCACGTCGTCCACGACCCGGGTGCTGATCTCCACCAGCGACGGTGACGGGGAGTGGTCGACGGTGGGGGTGGCGGAGAACGTGATCGCGGCGTCGTGGCAGGCCCTGGAGGACGCGTACACGTTCGGTCTGCTGCGGGCGGGCGTCGAGCCCGTGGAGTAGGAAACCGGGCGAAACCGGGTCGGCTCCGGGCCGCCGTCGGCCGCCCGGCTGGGTTAGCTTCGATGTATGAGGAATGGGACCAAGCGAGTCACTGTCGCGCTGTCCGGGCTTCTCGTGGCTCTGGGCGCCGTGTCGTTCACGGCGGCGCCCGGAGCCACGGCCGCTGTATCGGCCGCGAGCGTCCCGGCCGTGGCCGACGCCTGGGAGAAGAGCCCGGTGTACGTGGACCCGGCCGTGTCGGACCAGCTGTCCGGGGCCGAGGCGAACGCCCTCGCGCAGAAGATCAAGGACGCCGACAAGCCGGTCTTCGTGGCGGTGCTGCCCGCGGACTTCCCGAAGAAGGCCCTCTTCAAGAAGCTGCGCACCGAGACCGGTGTGACGGGTGTGTACGGGATCCGGCTCGGTGACGCCTTCGACGCGAAGGCTGATCAGCAGGTGCTGAGCAGCGACGCCGTCTCCAACCTCGTCACGACGTACGGGGACGAGGCCGACACCAAGGCCCAGCTGAACGCCTTCGTCGATCAGGCGGTGAAGGACGCCCGCGGCTCGGCACCCGACTCGTGGGGCGGCGGTTCCGGTTCCGACGACGGCGTCAACGTGGGCGCCCTCATCGGTGTCGGTGCGGTGCTCGTGGCGGGTGCCGGGGCGACGTACGCGGTGGTCCGCCGCAACCGGCGGCGGCGGGCCGACGAGCAGCGGGCGGCGCTTGAGAAGCTGCGGGTCGTGGTGGACGAGGACATCACGGCGTACGGCGAGGAGTTGGACCGCCTCGACTTCCATCCCGCGGAGGCGGGCGCGGACGACGCGATGCGCGCCGACTACGAACGGGCGCTCGACTCGTACGAGAAGGCGAAGTCGTTCATGGCGGCTGCGGAGCGTCCCGAGGACGTACGGGCAGTCACCCAGTCCCTTGAGGACGGCCGCTTCTCGCTCGCCCTCCTCGCCGCACGCCGGGAGGGCCGCCCGCTGCCGGAGCGGCGCGCCCCCTGCTTCTTCGACCCGCGGCACGGCCCGTCGGTGAAGGACGCGCGGTGGGCGCCGCCGGGAGGGGCCGAGCGCACGGTCCCGGTCTGCCAGGCGGACGCGACACGCCTGGCAGACGGCGAGGAACCACTGGCGCGCACGGTGGCCACGGAGTCGGGGGAGCGCCGCCCGTACTGGGAGGCGGGCCCGGCGTACGGCCCTTGGGCGGGCGGTTACTTCGGCGGCGGCATCCTGCCGGGCCTCCTGGTCGGCACGATGCTGGGCGGAATGATGGCGAGCCCGGCGTACGGCGCGGACTACGGCTCCGGGTACGGGGACTTCGGGGGCGGGTCCGGGTACGACGGCGGGGACTACTCGGGGTCGGACTTCGACCCCGGGGACTTCGGCGGCGGCTTCGGCGGCGGTGGGGACTTCGGGGGCGGCGGCGACTTCGGGGGCGGCGGGTTCTAGACGGAGGAGGCGGCGGGGCGACGGTTGACGGGACGGAGAGAATGCGAGACGCTACGTATCGTCTCGCATTGTTCGGTTGACTCGGGAGGTCACTCGTGCGGCAACAGTCGCGACAGCAGGAGTACGTCGAAGTCGCCCCCGGCATCCGCCTGTGGACGGAGCGGATCGGCGCGCCGGAGGCCCCCGCGCTGCTTCTGGTCATGGGCGCCCAGGCTTCGGGTCTCGGCTGGCCCGACGCCTTCGTCGACGCGCTTGCCGACCGGTACCAGGTCATCCGCTACGACCACCGGGACACGGGTCGCTCCACCTCCACCTTCGACCAGCACCCGTACCCCATCACCGACTTGGCGCGGGACGCCGTGGCGGTCCTGGACGGCCTCGGTGTCGAGCGGGCGCATCTGGTGGGCATGTCACTGGGCGGCATGCTGACCCAGCTGGTCCTGGCCGACCACCCCGAGCGCGTCCTCAGTGCCACGCTGATCGGCACGTGCGCGCTCAGCGAGATCCCGTACGCGGCCCCGGACGGAACCGAAGTCCCGGTCGGTGAACTCCCCGGCATCGCTCCGGAAGTCCTGGAGATGTGGTCGCGCCCGTTCGAGGACAAGGGCCCGGAGGCCGAACTCGACCGCCGGGTCGAGCACTGGCGTGTCCTGAGCGGCGGCCAACTCCCCTTCGAGGCGCCGTACTTCCGCGATCTGGAGCGTCGGATCATCGAGCACACCGGTACCCACGTCGCCTCGACGGCCCATGCCAGGGCCGACGACTCCCACCTGCTCCGCACCGACGAACTGGCCGACTCGAAGGTCCCCACACTCGTCGTCTCCGCCTCGGCCGAGCCGGTGTTCCCGCCCCCGCATCCGTACCACCTGGCACAGGTCATCGGCGGCGGCGCGCGCGTGGTGGAGATCGCGGGCATGGGCCACGCACTGCCCCCGGTGGTACAGGCCCCGCTCGCGGCGGCGATCCTCGACCACGCCGACTCCACGGCCGTTTCCTAGCCGCGCCGTTCCGCCGCCGCGTGCCGCCACTTCGGTGGCGAGGGGGCGGTCACCCGGGACGCGCGCCGACTCGGATGCAGGCCCGGCGGGCGAAGCGGCGCCAAGGTGCCGGTGCCGTTCTCGTACGCGGCGACGGTGATCCACTCATGGCGGTTCCGGGTCATGCCCTCATGATGCCGGGGCGCCCAACCCCGTGAGTTCCGCGGACAGTTGCCAGAGGCGGGCAGCGGACTGCGGGTCCGTCGCCCAGGGTTTGACGCCGCCGATCAGCATGTCCTCGGTCGTGGCGGGCTCGGCGATGTCGCAGTCCTGGCAGTACGCGCCGCCACGGGCGGCGAGAAGCGGTGACGTCGCCGCCCAGACCGCGGTGGCCGCGCCCTGCGCGGGGGTCTTGAAGCCTCGTGCCGGGGTGCCGTCGGCGGACATCCAGCCCTGCGCGATCTGCTCCTCGCGGGGGATGTGGCGCTGGAGGGGCGTCAGGATGCTGCCCGGATGTACGGAGAAGGCCCGAACGCCGGTCTCGGCCGTGCTCAGGGAGTCGAGGTGGACGGCGAAGAGCGCGTTCGCCGTCTTGGACTGGGCGTAGGCGAGCCAGCGGTCGTAGCCCTGCTGGAAGTGCGGGTCCGCCCAGCGGATGTCGGAGAGGAAATGCCCGGACGAGGCCACGGAGACCACGCGCGCGGTGCCCGGACTCAGCGCCGGGTAGAGGCGGTTGACCAGGGCGAAGTGGCCCAGGTGGTTGATCGCGAAGTGGGATTCCCAGGCGCCGTCCGGGCCGACGCGGCTCTCGGGGCAGGCCATCACGCCCGCGTTGTTGATGAGGAGGTCGAGGGTGCGGTGCGTCGTCGCGAGGAAGTGGTCCGCGAAGCGCCTGACGCTGTCCTGGTCCGCCAGATCCAGCGCCCGCACCTCCACGCGGGCCATGCCCCGCAGCGCTTCCTCCGCCGCGCCCGGCCTGCGCGCGGGGACGATGACGTGCGCGCCCGCCCGGGCGAGCGCCCGGGTGATCTCCAGGCCGAGACCCGAGTAGCCGCCGGTGACCAGCGCCGTCCTGCCCGAGAGATCGATCCCGTCGAGTACGTCGTCCGCTGTGCTCAGCGCCCCGAACCCGCTGCCGACCCCGCGCTGTTGCTCTTGCCGTGTGTTCATGAGCGCGAGGCTAGAAGCTGGACCGCGCTCTAGGGCAAGGCGCCTCTGCCCGGCGCTCGGCGGCGAGGGCGAGGTCCGACCGGGTGTACTCACCGTTGCTCGACGTGGCGACGACGACACGGACCCCCTGCCGCCGTCGGTGGCGGAGCTGCGTGCGGCGATCGACGAGGCGGCGGCGATCCTGGTCTGCACGCCGGAGTACGAGAGAACTCTGCCCGGCTCGTTCAAGAACCTGCTCGACTGGACGGTCGGCGGCACGGAGATCTCGGACAAGCCCGTCGCCTGGGTGAACGCATCCGCCCCGAAGCGGCGGCACGGAACGCCCGAGGCTCAGGGCCAGCCGACCTCAGGAGCCGACCGACCTCAGGAGCCAGACTTGATCGCGGAGATGTCGAAGCTCAGCTTGATCTTGTCGGAGACGAGCACTCCGCCCGTCTCAAGCGCGGCGTTCCAGGTGAGGCCCCACTCGGAGCGGAGAATCTCCGCCTTGCCCTCGAAGCCGACCCGCTCGTTCCCGAAGGGGTCCGTGGCCGAGCCGTTGAACTCGAGGTCGATGGAGAGCGGCTTGGTGGTGTCGAGGATCGTCAGGTCACCGGTGATGCGGTAGTCGTCGCCACCCAGCGCCTCCGCCTTCGTGGACCGGAACGTCATCTCCGGGAACTCGTCGATCTTGAAGAAGTCCGCGCTCTTCAGGTGACCGTCACGGTCCGCGCTGCCGGTGTCGATGCTCTCCATCTTCACGTCGATGGAAGCCGTCGAGCCGGACGGGTCGGTGCCGTCCAGGTGCAGCGTGCCGGCGACGTCGGTGAAGGAGCCCTTGACGTTGGTGACCATGGCGTGGCGTGCGACGAAGCCGATCGACGTGTGCGCGGGGTCGATCGTGTACTCGCCGGTCAGGGCGGCCAGGTCGGGGTTGACCGGAGCGGACGCCGTGGCGGCGGCTTCGGGGGACGTGGCGGAGGACGTGGCGGTTTCGTTCTTGCGGCCGAAGAGACCCATGACTGCTCCTTGAGGGCGAGCTGAGAGCTACGAACTACGAGGTTCTGTCTGTTGAACGTTCAACGAGATTGACCCTAGCGCCATTCGGTTCAACATTCAACCTAATGCGAAGCGTGTTCAGGTGATCACACACCGAGTTCGACAATAGCGCCCGTACTGTGGGTCCGCCGCTTCCCGGCTTCCGGGCCCACGGTTTTCGGACTGCCGTGCATCCGGCCCCGTCGGGCGGGTCGATGTGAGGTGGATCTCACGTAGCCTTTTGTGGAGTCCCTACAGCCGAACAGGGCTCTGAGCAGTCACTTCGGGCGCACTGGCGTGACCTTCTGTTCAGGGGTGCCAGGAAAACGGGCCGGAGACTGTTCATAGTCGACGGTCCGTTTCTGTAGGCCCACTTCGTATGGTCACTACATGACCGTTTTGGACGACACCGCTTCTCCCGAGGGCGAGCCCACCGACGCGCGTGGGCGCGTGGCCGAGCTGCACGCGATTCGTGCCGAGGCTCTGCGCGGCCCGAGCGAGAAGGCGACGAAGGCCCAGCACGCCAAGGGCAAGCTGACCGCCCGCGAGCGGATCGAGCTGCTTCTGGACGCGGGTTCGTTCCAGGAGGTCGAGCAGCTGCGTCGGCACCGGGCGACCGGGTTCGGCCTTGAGGCCAAGAAGCCCTACACCGACGGTGTCATCACCGGCTGGGGCACGGTCGAGGGGCGCACGGTCTTCGTCTACGCCCACGACTTCCGCATCTTCGGCGGCGCGCTCGGTGAGGCGCACGCCACGAAGATCCACAAGATCATGGACATGGCCATCGCGGCCGGTGCGCCGCTGGTGTCGTTGAACGACGGCGCCGGCGCCCGTATCCAGGAGGGCGTCTCCGCGCTCGCCGGGTACGGCGGCATCTTCCAGCGCAACACCAAGGCTTCCGGCGTCATCCCGCAGATCAGCGTCATGCTGGGCCCGTGCGCGGGCGGCGCCGCCTACTCGCCCGCCCTGACGGACTTCGTGTTCATGGTCCGCGAGACCTCGCAGATGTTCATCACCGGACCCGACGTGGTGCGTGCGGTGACCGGCGAGGAGATCACGCAGAACGGTCTGGGCGGCGCCGACGTGCACGCCGAGACGTCGGGCGTCTGCCACTTCGCGTACGACGACGAGGAGACCTGCCTCGCCGAGGTCCGCTACCTCATCGCGATGCTCCCCTCGAACAACCGCGAGAACCCGCCCACCCACGAGTCGGACGACCCGGCGGACCGCCGCTCGGACGTCCTGCTCGACCTGGTCCCCGCGGACGGCAACCGTCCGTACGACATGACCAAGGTCATCGAGGAGCTCGTCGACGACGGCGACTACCTCGAGGTCCACGAGCGCTGGGCCCGCAACATCATCTGCGCCCTGGCCCGTCTGGACGGCAAGGTGGTGGGCATCGTCGCCAACCAGCCGCAGTCCCTTGCCGGGGTCCTGGACATCGAGGCCTCCGAGAAGGCTGCCCGCTTCGTCCAGATGTGCGACGCTTTCAACATCCCGATCGTGACGCTGCTCGACGTGCCCGGCTTCCTGCCGGGCGTGGACCAGGAGCACGGCGGGATCATCAGGCACGGCGCCAAGCTGCTCTACGCGTACTGCAACGCCACGGTGCCGCGTATCTCGCTGATCCTGCGCAAGGCGTACGGAGGTGCGTACATCGTCATGGACAGCCAGTCCATCGGCGCCGACCTCACCTACGCCTGGCCCACGAACGAGATCGCGGTGATGGGCGCCGAGGGTGCCGCCAACGTCATCTTCCGGCGCCAGATCGCGGCCGCCGAGGACCCCGAGGCCATGCGTCAGAAGATGGTCAAGGAGTACAAGGCCGAGCTGATGCACCCCTACTACGCCGCCGAGCGAGGCCTGGTCGACGACGTGATCGACCCCGCCGCCACGCGTGAGGTGCTGATCAGCTCCCTCGCGATGCTCCGCAACAAGCACGCGGATCTGCCGTCGCGCAAGCACGGCAACCCTCCGCAGTAATTCCCCCTGACGACGCAGTTAATTCCTGCAGTAGCCCACAAGGAGAACGCTGCACATGACTACCCCCGACATTCGCGTCGAGAAGGGCCACGCCGAGCCCGAAGAGGTCGCCGCCATCACCGCGATCCTGCTGGCCCGCGCCGCCGCCACCGCACAGGCACCCGCGCCCCGCCGGGGCCGCGACAAGGCAGGCTGGCGCCGCCTGGAGCGCTCGCCCGGCTTCCGCGCCCCGCACAGCTGGCAGGGCTGACCGGCGCCCTGAAGCAGCCGGCAAGGCCGAACGGCACCCCGAAGGACCCCGCCCCGGCGCGGGGTCCTTCGGCGTTTGCCCGCCAGGTCAGTCGAACTCTCCGTCAAGCACCCCGAGTTTGAACGCGTACCACTCCTCCGCGGTGAAGCGCAGGACGAGGCCGCGGGGGTCCGCGGGATTGCGCAGGGCCACCGCGCCGTTCTCCAGCTGGGCGATCTCCACAGGGCCTTCGACGGGGCTCCCCGGAGTGCTGGTCCACTGGGCGCGAGAGATGTCGAGCGTGTAGAGCAGCGCCTTTTCCCGCTGTGTGAGGCGTGTGCCGCTCGCAGTGTCCGTGCTCATATCTGCAGAATCCCGGAGTTGATTCCATCGATGAATGCGCGCCACGCGGTGGAGTCGAAGACGAGTGTTCCGAACTCCCGATTCTTCGTGTCACGAATCGCCCGCTGATCGGCCGAAAGCTTCGTATGCTCGATGCAGCCGTTCGAGGCACCGCTGTAGGTGCTCTTGTGCCAGTTCGCTTTCACTGATTCGTCTTCTGTATCTGTGAACGCGGGACTGGCCGTAGATGTAAGAGACATCACGACCCGCTTTCTCCTTTCATGTGGTCAAGGATGTACTGGCGAGACTCGGCGGGAGAGAGGGCGGCGGCCGTCAGATCGTCCCAGGCTTTGGTGTAAACCTGGACGTCAGGCCGCTGCTCCAGCAATGTTCCCCCGGTCATGTGTTCCAACCAGGTCACCTCTATGGGGGGTTCTCCGTGCAGGGTGAAGACCGTGTACGGAGCGTACTGCGCGAGCGGCAATGTGATGTTCAGTGGGAGGATCTGAACAGCGACATTGACCTGATTTCCCACTTCGATCAGGTGCTGAAATTGTTGACGGATCAATTCAGTGGGACCAGGAATGCGATGCAATGCCGGGGCATCGATGATGACGCGCAGCCGGAAGTCGCTGTTCCCGTGGAGCAGATCTTTGCGTCTCATACGCGTCTCCACAAGGGTTTCGACGCGATCCGCTTCGGCTCCCGCGGTGAATATCTCCCGCATGTATGCCTCTGTTTGGAGCAGGCCCGGAAGCACCATCGGCTCGTAAGAGCGGATGAGCGAGGAGTCGGCTTCCAGCGTGAGGTAGTCGCGCAGGTCACCGCTGAGCAGGGGACCTTGACCGGACCACCAGTCGACCTTGTGGATGTCCCTGGCGAGCCGCTTCAGATTCGACCGCTGCTGATCGTCCTTCACCCCGTACAGGCTGAGCAGGGTGGTGAGGTCGAGTTGCCGGATGCCTCGTTTGCCTGTCTCGATCTGGCTGATCTTTGGCTGCCCACACTCCAGTGCGTCGGCCGCGTCCTGGACCTTTAGGCCGGCTTCCGACCGGAGTCGTCGCAGCTCGGCGCCGAGACGCCGGCTGCGCATGGTGGGCATATCACTTTGCGGCATGCGCACATGATGTCCCTCGCCTTCCGGCCAGACAACTGTCATTTGCCGCACTCCCCTTGAGGGATGCGGATGGTGCGTAATACTTGCCTAGGTGATAGATGCCTCGACATGATGCGAGTCCAACGTCCTTTGTTCTCGGTTGAGTTGACACCAACAGCGGTGCCGGAGGGGCAATGCCGAACATGTCCGCGGAGGAGCTCGTAGTGATCAGCAGATCCTGCGAAGTCCGCATGGAGTACGACCCGCACTGCCTGGAGCAGATCCGTCGGATCGTCGGCGCCTGCCTGCGCAGTTGGGGCCTGGAGGCGCTGATCGACGACTGCGCCTTCGTGGCCACCGAGCTGTGCAGCAATGTGCGGCACTGCACGTGCTCGTCGTTCGAGTTCGCCATCCGTCGTACGGGCGCTGAGGGTGTGCGCCTGGAGGTGACGGACACCTCCACCGAGTTTCCGGTGGTGCCCACCGAGCTCCCGGACCTGTTCCAGGTCAGCGGGCGTGGGCTGTTCCTCGTCGCGGCTCTGTCGGCCGACGTCGGGGTCGAGCCGACGGTCGGCGGCAAGATGGTCTGGGCGGAGCTCAAGGTCTCCGGGTTCGGCTGACGAGGCCGGTGGTGGGGGGTCAGACGTCGGCCGGACGCGATGCGTCGGCCGGCGTCTTCGTCTGTATACCGGCATGACCTTCCTCTCTTCTGTGGTCTCTCCTGGTTCCTGCTGGCCGTTCTCGCGCCTGTGTCTGTCGTACCGCCGCGGGGAAGGTGCCCTGCGGTCCGGTTGACCGGATAGCGACCTCGGGGACGGCGGTCCCCCCGAGCAGCTTCGCCAGTCCGCGCATGCCCCGGTGTGCCGCGGTCCGGACTGTTCTCGCCCGTCTGCCGAGCACGCCGGCCGTCTGCCGGAGGTCGAGTCTCACCACGAAGAGCAGGAGCAGCGCCTCGGCCTGCTCCTGCGGCAGCCGCGCGATGAGTGAGAGGGTCCGCTCGGCGGGCCGCGCGGACTCGTCGCCGTCGGGCCGGCGCCGGTCCTTGAGGCACGGATGTTCCAGGGCTCCTGTGCGGAGCACCAGAGCGCACCAGCCGCGGAAGTCGCCGCCGTCCCCCTGGAAGTTGGCCAGATTTCGGGCGATGTGCTCCCAGGCTCGGCTCTCGACACCTGCGGCGAGCGCCGTACCCACCAATCCCTCGGCGTACATGAGCAGTTGGGGGTGCAAGGACCGGTAGAGCATTCGGAAGGCGTCCTCGTCCCCTTTCCGTGCCGCCGCCACCGTCGCTCCCAGGCGGTCGTCCACCGGGAGTGCGCCGGAGCGGCTCTGCTGCCCGGCCAGTGCGGACCGCGCCCGCCGTGCGGTCAGGGCGCCGGTCAAGGAGACGCTCCGGCCTGAGTGGGACAGGCTCATGTGAGGGCTCCGCTTCCTGCTCGATCCGTCAGGGGGAAAGAAGAAAGGCAGGAGTGGTCGCGAACCCGCCTCTCCCTCCAGCGAGGGTGCCATCGAAAACATCACAGCGGCAGGTATGTGTTTTGGCCAAAGGTGCAACGCAACGCGACGGCCGCCCGGAGTTCCCTCACAGCAGTTCGCCCCCACCGGCTTCTGCCGGTGGGGGCGAACTGGAGGACCTGTACGGGTCCGTTACCGAAGCCGTGCCATGAGCGCGTGCTCCACGAGCGTGATCAATCCGCTCTTTGCGTCCGCGCGATGCCGCGCGTCCGTCGTGATGATCGGAGTGTCCGGGCCGATCTGGAGAGCTTCGCGGACCTCGTCGGGGGTGTACGGCTGGTGGCCGTCGAAGCCGTTGAGGGCGATGACGAAGGGCAGGCCCGAGTTCTCGAAGTAGTCGACGGCGGGGAAGCAGTCGGCGAGCCTCCTCGTGTCGACCAGGACCACGGCGCCGATCGCGCCGCGTACGAGGTCGTCCCACATGAACCAGAAGCGGTCCTGACCGGGCGTACCGAAGAGGTACAGGATCAGGTCCTGGTCCAGGGTGATGCGGCCGAAGTCCATGGCGACGGTCGTCGTCGTCTTGTCCCCGGTGTGGGTGAGGTCGTCGATGCCCGCGGACGCGGACGTCATGACGGCCTCGGTGCGCAGCGGGTTGATCTCAGAGACCGCCCCGACGAACGTGGTCTTGCCCACGCCGAAGCCGCCCGCCACCACGATTTTCGCGGAGGTGGTGGAGCGGGCTGTTGCTCCGCCGCTAGAGCTTGCGAAGTCCACTGAGCACCCTTTCGAGCAGTGTCACGTCTGGCTGGCCGCCGGCGGTCTCGTCGCCGCCCGGCTGATGGATGGCGACAAGTCCGGCCTCCGCCAGGTCGGCTACGAGGATTCGGGCGACGCCGAGGGGAATGGAGAGAAGTGCCGAGATCTCAGCGACTGACTTGATCTCTCGGCACAGATTGCAGATCCGCTGATGCTCGGGCAACTGGCCCTGCAACTGATGCGGTTGGGCTGTGGTGTGCACCAGCGCCTCGATGGCGAGCTGGTAGCGGGGCCTGGTACGGCCGCCCGTCATGGCGTACGGACGCACCAGGGGATTGCTCGCAGCCCCCGCGGGCGCCGGTTCAGGGGCGCGTCGCTGTGGTTGCACTGGCTGGATCCTGGGGGTGTGAGGCTGCTCGTACGGGCTCTGGCGGGGGCCCGGCTGCTGCGGTTGCTGATACGGCCTGCGGTGCTGGCTGGGTGCGGAGGGGAAGTTGTACCGGTTCGGCGCCCCGTCGTGCGGCCCCTGACCCTGGCCGTGACCAGGCGACCAGCTTGCCGATGACGAACCGTCCGGGGGTGTTCCTGAACCTGCCACGTACTCCTCCTCCGACTGTGCCGGGCACCATCATCCTGGAGCCGCGTTCCGAAACCTTACGGCCACGGAGCGCGAAAACGCACCGTAGGTCTACTAGTTGAGAAGGCTCCCCTGCAGCTCCGCACGCAGGTCGGGCGTGAGTACGGTGCCGGCGCGGTCGACAAGAAGTGCCATCTCGTACCCAATGAGACCGATGTCCGCATCCGGGTGTGCGAGGACGGCGAGCGAGGAGCCGTCAGAAATGGACATGAGGAAGAGAAATCCTCGCTCCATCTCCACAACGGTCTGGGTCACGGAACCGCCCTCGAAGATCCGGGAGGCCCCGGCGGTGAGGGAGGTCAGACCGGACGCGACAGCCGCGAGCTGGTCGGCCCTGTCGCGGGGGAAGCCTTCGGACATCGCCAGAAGGAGTCCGTCGGCGGAGACCACCACCGTGTGGGACACCCCGGGGGTGTTGTCCACGAAGTTAGTGATCAACCAGTTCAGATTCTGCGCCGCCTGGCTCATCGGGCTCACACTAACGCTCCTGGTTGTAGGTGCTGTCAGGGCCGAAGCCCTGGCCATTCGTGGTGTCACTGCCTGCGCTGCGCCCCCGCTGGACGCCGCGGCGCAGGTTGCTCAGCCGGCCCCGAACATCCTCGGGGTCGCGGGAGACCTGAGGGCCGCCCTGCGGGGTCTGCTCCGCCGTGCCCTCGACCAGATTGGCCTTGGGCACCCGCTTCGGGAGACCGGACGGGGTGACCCCACCCGCCTTGGGCTCCTTCAGCGATTCGGCGCGCTGCCAGCGGTCGTCGTTGGACGTACGCCGGCTGCTGTCGCTGTCGCCGTCCGCGGTGTCGGCCGGGGCCGGAACGCTGCCGTTGCTGATCGCACCGGTGGCGCCGCGGCGCGGAAGACCCGCAGCGGTGGTGTCGTGGACCGCGGACGGAGCCGGTCCGGGACGCTCGAAGCCTACGCGGTCGGCACCGTTCGCGGGGGCCGCCGAGCCAGATTCCGGTTCCGGAGAGTACTCGGCCTGATACGCGGCCGAGTTGTCGTCGAATCCGCCACGCGTCGGCCAGTCGTCCTGGTGAGAGCGGTCCGGGTAGGCCGCGAACGGCTCGGAGACAGCACCCGTACGAGCGGTGTCGTCGTCCTGACCCGCTTCCGCATAGGGCGCGTCCTGGTAGCCGTCCCGCGCCGGGTAGTACGGGTCGTCGTACGCCTGCCGCACGGGCTGACCCTGGTTGTACTCGTCGTACACCGGAGCCTGCCGGCCGTACGAGGGGTCGTAGCCACCCTGCTGCTGCTCGAAGCCCTGCTGCTCGAAGCCCTGCGCCTGCGCCTCCAGAGCGGCACGCCGCTCCTCGCGCATCAGCGAGCGGCCCACCGGGTCGAGATCCTGGGAGTCGACCGCGTCGCCGTTGTAGCGGCTGTCGTCGAAGCCCAGCTCGGCCGCCGTACGTATCGGCGGGTGGTTGAACGCCGCCTGATCCGGGGTCTGCTGCTCCGGCATGATCGAGGAGACGGTGAAATCGGAGTCGGACAGCTGGTTCTCGCCGCTTCCGCCGTGCGTGATCCCGTCGGGGAGCATGACGAGCGAGGTCGTACCGGCCTGCTCGCCCGAGGGGCGCAGCTGGACGCGGATGCCGTGCCGGTCGGAGAGGCGGCCGACCACGAACAGGCCCATGCGCTGGGAGATCGCGGCGTCCACCGTCGGCGGGTTGGCGAGCTTGTGGTTGATGTCCGCGAAGTCCTCGGCGGTGAGGCCGATGCCCTTGTCGTGGATCTCGACCATGATGCGGCCGTCGGGAAGGCGGGTCGCGGTGACGCGGACCTTGGTCTGCGGCGAGGAGAACGTGGTGGCGTTCTCCAGGAGCTCGGCGAGCAGGTGCACGAGGTCGGTCACGGCCAGGCCGTGGATCTCGGCCTCCGGGACGCCCGAGAGCTCGATGCGCTCGTACTGCTCCACCTCGGACGACGCGGCGCGCAGCACGTCGACCAGCGGGACCGGCTGGTCCCAGCGGCGTCCCGGCTCCTCGCCGGAGAGGACCAGAAGGTTCTCGCCGTTGCGTCGCATACGGGTCGCCAGGTGGTCGAGGCGGAAGAGGCTCTCCAGCTGGTCCGGGTCGGCCTCGTTGTTCTCCAGGTCGGTGATGAGGGTCAACTGGCCCTCGATCAGGGACTGGTTGCGCTGCGAGAGGTTGGTGAAGATCGCGTTGATGTTGCCACGGAGCAGGGCCTGCTCGGCGGCGAGCCTGACGGCCTCGCGGTGCACCTGGTCGAAGGCGCGGGCGACCTCGCCGATCTCGTCCGTGGAGTTGATCGGGATGGGCTGTACGCGGGTGTCGACGCGGCCGGGGTCGGTGCGCGAGAGCTGGTCGACCAGCATCGGCAGACGCTGCTCGGCGATGCCGAAGGCGGCCGTACGCAGCTGGCGCATCGAGCGGCTCATCTGGCGGGCCATGAGCCCGGCCAGGATGAAGGCGGCGAGCAGCGCGATCACGACGATGGCGCCGTTGATGTAGGCGGTGCGCTGGGCGTTGGCCGCGATGTCCGAGGCCTCCGCCACTGCCTTGTCGGCCAGGTCGGACTCGATGGTGCGGTACGCGTCGAACTTGGCGCTGGTGGTGGCCCACCAGGCCTCGGCGGTGACGCCCTTGCCGGCGAGGGCGACCCGGGCGCTGGGCTGCGTGGACTGCAATTGCGCCATGGCCGCGACCATCGCCTCGGACGACGGCGGCGGGACGAACGTCTCGCCCTTGGCCTTCGCGGCGGCAGCGGCCTGCTTGGCCTGCTTTTCGCCGTCGGCCTTCAGCTTCTTCTTCGCTGCCGCCAGCTTGGCGACGTCCGCGGGGGTGCCACCGCCCGTGTACTCCTCGATGGCGATGCCTTCGAGGTAGGCGTACGAGGAGAGGGCCACGCGCTGCTTGGCGAGGCTCGTGGAGGTGGGGCCGGGCTCGACGAGGAGGTGCGTACCGAGGGAGCGCTGGAGGGAGAGCGCGGCCTTGGTCAGCGAGATCGCGTAGACGGTGCGTCCGTAGCTGGTGATGTTGCCGGTGCCGAGACCGAGTTCGTTGGCGAACTCCATCAAGGGGTGCTGGATGGCGACGTAGCCCTCTTCGGTCTGCGCGCCGGAGAGCTTGGAGGTGTAGGCGGCCTGGCGCAGGGACTGCAGCCCCGGCTCCACCTTGTGGAAGCCTTCGAGGCGGCGCTCTAGGCCTTCCTTCTTGGGCATGTTCTTGGCGGCGGCGTCGAACTTGGCCCCGGCCTCGTCGGTGGCCTTGCGGGCCTTCACGACGACGGGGTCGTTCTTCTTGTCGCGCAGCAGCGGGGCGGCGGAGAGGTCGCGCTCCTCGATGAGGCGGTTGCCGTAGTTCAGAGAGGCCTGCACGAGGCGGGCCGTGGCCTCGGCGTCCTGGGCTTCGCTCCAGGTGTCGATCGAGCCCTTGACCTGGAAGCCGCCCATGACGAGACCGACGAGCACGGGTATGAGGAGGATCGCGTTCAGGCGGGTCGGCACGCGCCAGTTGCGCGGAGACAGTCTTCCGCCGGTGGGAGCCGGCGTCTCCATGCCCTGCACATCGGCGGGGGACGCCGCTGTGCGCGGCGGCGGGGTGAAGTTGCCCCGCGTGTCCCGCGTATGCGGCGGCGCGGGGCTCGTCTTGCTTCGCCTCACTCGACCAACAACCTCTCGGCGGCGGAACCTGCACTGGTCCCGCTGTCGTCTCCAAGGCCCGTGCTACTGGGCAGTTCGACGCATTCCAGCACGTCAGGCGGTCCTCTACCAAACAGTGGGAAGCGCAAGTGAAGAGTGGTGTAAGCCTCAGATAAAACGGTCAAATAGAGCGAGCCCCGCCAAAAGGCGGGGCTCTCGTGCGCGTAGCGACACCGAATGACCGCGACGCGTGGTGGCGCCCGGTGAATTCTCTGTCGAAACGTTATGAACAGAGCGGCCACCCGTGTCAAAGGACACAGGCCGCCCTGTTGAATCTACGGCAACTTCCGTACGCCCTCGTCTACTTGAGTCGTGCCATAAGTGCGTGCTCGACCAGCGTGATCAGGCCGCTCTTTGCGTCCGCACGGTGTCGGGCATCGGTGGTGATGATCGGGGTGTTGGGGCCGATCTGGAGAGCTTCGCGGACCTCGTCGGGGGTGTACGGCTGGTGGCCGTCGAAGCCGTTGAGGGCGATGACGAAGGGCAGGCCCGAGTTCTCGAAGTAGTCGACGGCGGGGAAGCAGTCGGCGAGCCTCCTCGTGTCGACCAGGACCACGGCGCCGATCGCGCCGCGTACGAGGTCGTCCCACATGAACCAGAAGCGGTCCTGACCGGGCGTACCGAAGAGGTACAGGATCAGGTCCTGGTCCAGGGTGATGCGGCCGAAGTCCATGGCCACCGTGGTGGTGGTCTTGTCCCCGGTGTGGGTGAGGTCGTCGATGCCCGCGGACGCGGACGTCATGACGGCCTCGGTGCGCAGCGGGTTGATCTCGGAGACCGCGCCCACGAACGTGGTCTTGCCCACGCCGAAGCCGCCCGCCACCACGATTTTCGCGGAGGTGGTGGAGCGAGCCGGCGCTCCGCTGCTAGAGCTTGCGAAGTCCACTGAGCACCCTTTCGAGCAGTGTCACGTCAGGCTGGCCGCCGGCGTTCTCGTCGCCGCCGGGCTGGTGAATGGCGACGAGCCCGGCCTCGGCCAGGTCGGCCACGAGGATCCGGGCCACGCCGAGCGGCATGGAGAGCAGAGCCGACACCTCGGCCACCGACTTGACCTCACGGCACAGGTGGCAGATGCGCTGGTGCTCGGGGAGCAGCCCCATCAGCTGCGCCGGGTCGGCCGTCGTGCTCACCAGCGCCTCTATCGCGAGCTGGTAGCGGGGCCTTGTCCGGCCGCCGGTCATCGCATAAGGACGCACCAGCGGCTGGTCGCCTTCAATTCCGTACGACGCGTGAGAGCCGTACGGATCGTGAGAGGCGTTGGGCGGGGTCATGGATCCTCCGGGCGGGACAGCAGGTGATCTGCGTGCCGTCTGATAGAGCCGGTGGGGGGCACCAGGTTGGCCGGACGGTGGTCAGTACGTTCGGTCGGTGGGGCGGCCGATGAAGAAACTCAGTGCAACAGGCTGCCTTGCAGTTCGGCGCGGAGGTCCGGGGTGAGGACGGCGCCCGCGCGGTCGACGAGCAGCGCCATCTCGTATCCGACGAGGCCGATGTCGCACTCGGGGTGCGCGAGCACGGCCAGGGAGGAACCGTCGGAGACGGACATGAGGAAGAGGAACCCCCGCTCCATCTCCACGACGGTCTGGGTGACGGCTCCGCCCTCGAAGATCCGGGAGGCCCCGGCGGTGAGCGAGGTCAGACCCGACGCGACCGCGGCCAGCTGATCGGCGCGGTCACGCGGGAATCCCTCGGACATCGCCAGAAGGAGACCGTCGGCGGAGACCACGACCGTGTGGGACACCCCGGGGGTGTTGTCCACGAAGTTCGTGATCAGCCAGTTCAGATTCTGTGCCGCCTGACTCGGACTCAACTAACGCTCCTGCTGGTGAGTGGGGAAGCTGCCGGTCTGGCCCGTACCGGCCTGGCGACCCTGCTGGATGCCCCGACGGAGATTCGTCAGCCGGCCGCGCACGTCATCCGGCGCACGCGAGACCTGCGGACCTGTGCTTTCCTCCTGCTGCTGCGCGGTGCCCGCGACGAGGTTGGCTCGTGGGACGCGGCGCGGCAGGCCGGACGTGGTGACACCACCGGCGGACGGCTGCCGGACGCGCTCGGCCTGGCGGCCGAGCTCGTCGTTGGGCGAGGTGCGCCACGAGGCGGCGCTGCCGTTCGTGACGTTGTTGATGTTGCCGCCGCCGGTGCCGTTGGACGCGGGGGCGGGTGCTGAGACCGGGCGCTGGGGCATGCCCGGGTTCTGGGGGTGCTGTCCCTGCGGCTGCTGTCCCTGTGGCCGCGACGGGAGAGGCGACGAGGGCTGCGGGCGCTGCGGACGCAGGGGCTGCTGCTGCGGCTGCTGCTGCTCCTCGGAGGAGCGGTCGCCGCCCTGCGGACCTTGGTGCCCTTGCTGGGGCTGCTGCTGTTGCTGCTGTTGCTGCTGGAACCAGTTGGTCTCCAGCGTGTCGAACAGCGGGGTGCTGCCGTCGCCGGGACCGGCGGGCGGCAGGCCCTCGGACTGCGAGGGCTGTTGGGGCTGCTGAGGCTGCTGGGGTTGGTGCGGCTGCTGCTGCGAGGGCTGCTGCGGCACCGGCGGGATGCCGATCGGGCCGCCCTGCCCCTGCTGACCAGCGGGTCCCTGGCCCTGAGCGGGGCCCTGACCGAGTCGAGGCGCTCCGCCGTTGTAGCCGGGGGCGCTGGTGCCGGGACGCTGGAACTGCCCGGTGCCCGAGCCGGAGGAGCCGCTCTGACCACCGAAGACGTCCGGGCGGACGTACTGCCCGGTGCCCTGCTGGCCCTGACCTTGGCCCTGACCTTGACCCTGGTTCTGGCCCTGACCACCCTGCTGACCGTGATCGGCGTTCCGCGGCGAACCCGTACCGGGCGGAGGCCCGTTGAAGTCCGGCCGCGGGAACTCGGCGGTCGAGCCGGGGCCCTGCGCGCCCGCGCCCGCCACGGGGTGCGGGAACTGTCCGGTGGACTCCGGCTCCTCGTGCCCGCGCGGGGTGTCGAACGGCTCGCGTGAGATCTGCGGCTGTGCGTTCTCGTCGCTCCAACTGGGCACGCGCGGCTGCGGGTTGCCCCCGGGAAGCTCGGCACGCGGGCCACCGCGCGGCGGCAGCTGCGGCCTGCGCCCCTGGTCCCCGCCGTCGTTCGCGGAGGCGTTCATGGGTGCGGCGGGGTTCATGGGCCCGGCGGGGTTCACCGGATTCGTACGCTGCTGGGGTACGGGAGGCTGCGGCGCGGAACCCTGACCGCGACTGCCCTGCCCGCCCTCGAAGAGGCTCCCGCCGGAAGAGCCCGTGTTGCCGGAGCCGAGGCCGGGCGCCCCCTGCCGGGGAGGCAGCTGACCGGAAGGATTCGCCGCAGCGGACGGCGAACCGGCCCGCGGTCCCGCGTCACGCGAGGGCAGCGCGGCCCGCGGCCCCGTTCCCGCGACCTGACCACGAGGCGGACCCGCACCGAGCCGGCCCGCGGAACCCGCGGGAGGCGAGCCGGGCGCACCGCTTCCGGCGCCGACTCCACGACGTGCGGCGGCGGCACCGGCGGAGGCCTGCGCGGCGACGGGGCCACCGCTCTGGCCGGGGATGGGCGCACCGGGCTTGTTCGGCGCGTTCTTGCCGCCCTGGGCGACATCGACGGGCAGCATGACCAGCGCGGTCGTGCCGCCGGAGTCCGACGGACGGAGCTGGATGCGGATGCCGTGGCGCTGCGACAGACGGCCGACCACGAACAGACCCATGCGGCGCGAGACGGAGACGTCCACCGTGGGCGGCGAGGCGAGCCGCTCGTTGATCGCGGCGAGGTCCTCGGGGGAGAGGCCGATGCCCGTGTCGTGGATCTCGATGAGCACACGCCCGTCGGGCAGCGCGTGACCGGTCACCTTGACCTTGGTCTGCGGCGAGGAGAACGACGTGGCGTTCTCAAGGAGCTCGGCGAGCAGGTGCACGAGGTCGTTGACCACGCGTCCGGCCACCTCGGTCGTCGGGACCGCGGAGAGCTCGATGCGCTCGTACTGCTCCACCTCGGACGCCGCGGCACGCAGCACGTCGACGAGCGGGACGGGCCGGGTCCAGCGGCGGCCGGGCTCTTCACCGGCGAGTACGAGGAGGTTCTCGCCGTTACGGCGCATGCGGGTCGCGAGGTGGTCGAGCTTGAAGAGCGAGGACAGCTGGTCCGGGTCGGCCTCGCGCGACTCCAGCTCGGAGATGAGCGAGAGCTGGCGCTGGATGAGGCCCTGCGAACGGCGCGAGAGGTTGGTGAACATCGCGTTGACGTTGCCTCGCAGGAGCGCCTGCTCGGCGGCGAGGCGGACGGCCTCGCGGTGCACGTCGTCGAAGGCCGCGGCGACCTGGCCGATCTCGTCCCGGGAGTGCACACCGACGGACTCGACGGAGGTGTCCACGTCCTGCGGGTCGGCCTCGGAGAGCTGCTTGACGAGCTCGGGAAGCCGGTCCTGGGCGACCTTGGTCGCGGTGTCCTGGAGGCGCCGCAGCGAGCGGATCATGGACCGGGCCACGACGAAGGCGCCGACGAGCGAGACACCGAGGACGAGCAGGATCAGCGCACCGTTGAGGATGGCCGCCTGCTCGGACTCGTTGCGCAGCTCGCGGGCCTTCTGCTCCATCTCGTTGAGCAGCGTGAGCTCGATCTTGGACATCGCGTCGATCTTGGTGGTGTCGTTGTCCACCCAGTCCTTGTACGAGCGCTTGTCCTGGAGCTTGATGCCGCCCTCCTGCTCAAGCACACGCTTGGCGTAGGAGTCGGCGCCCTTGATGGAGGAGTTGCCGCCGTCGATGGGCTTGGTCAGCTCGTCGGGGTTGCCCGCGTAGATGCCCTTGAAGGCATCCAGTTCGGAGTTCTCCTTGTCGAGCGCGGCCCAGCCGTAGCGCCGGTCGGTCTCGGAGATCTTGCCGAACGTGCTGTCGCCCGCGGGAAGCGAGGCGGCGATCACGGCGCGCTGCACCGAGGCGTACTCCTTGGCGGAGGAGAAGGCCGTCAGGGCGCGGGTGCGCTGGATCATGTCCGGGTTGCTCGTCGCCTGCGCCATGTCCGAGGACAGGCTCAGCAGCTGCTCGATGAGCTGGCTGTAGGCGTCGACCGTCTGCGACGTCGAGTTCGCGTCGCTGTAGGCGTTCTTGCGTACGTCGTTGATCTTCTGGAGCTGCTGGGTGATCTCGACGGTGTTCGCCCGGACGCCGAGGAGACCCTTGTCGCTGTCGGTGTTGTCGAGCTCCTGCGTCTCCTGGAGGAAACGGTTGTACGCGCGGTCGGTCTTCTGCCGGGAGCCCTTGACCACGTAGTCCGACGACTTCGCGCCGTGCGCGAGGGGACCTGCCGAGCGGTCGCGCTCCTCCTGGAGCGCGGAGGCCAGCTCGGTGGCCCGCTTGGTCATGTCGGTCAGCATCTTCATGTTGTTGAGCTGCTGGATCTCGTCCATCGACTCATTGATACGAAGAGCGCCGAGGGAGGTCGCGGTGATCACGGGGAGCGCGAGCAGCGAGACGAGGCGGGTGGAGATGCGCCAGTTGCGCAGGGCTATTCGCGACCCGGGTCCTGTGGGCGACTTGGCCGTGCCCGTCGAGCCGCCCGGTGTCGGAGCGGCCGTGGGCAGGCTCGTGCCGCCGCTCGTGCCGCGCGCGGCGCCGAGGCCGCTGTCGCCGGACGGTGCCTGCCCCGGGTTCTGGGCGTGCTGGGCCGAGGAGCCGCGGTCGGTTCCGCCGCGCTCCGGCTCCGCCGCAGCGCCGCTGCCATCCCTCTTGAAACGTCCCTGCACTAGCGTCGCAACCTCTGGACCAGGCGTCCCTCCGCACAAACGGCGGGACGGTGTCGGCGTCGTGGGGCGTGAAACGCCCCATGGTGGTCGTGAGTGACCGGCGCTGCTCCCCTTCCCCGCCGCCACTCGGCGCTGCGTTGCGCCCCTGCGCGCCGGTTCGATCCCGCGGCGGTCCCGGGAATTCCAGCACAGTGCAGGATCTCCAACAAGGCCCGTGTGTCGCGCCGGGACTTCCGTGACCCGGCGTGAGGGGCGCGTCACGAGACGTAGAAAGCGAACAGGGCAAAATGGTCGATTGGGCCCAGGAAACCCGTGGACCAGGGGTGTCCCAGTGTTCATGATCGGGAGCGGAATGGTTGCTTCAGTGGCGCAATGTCCGATTCCAACAGGCCCTTCACGGGCCTGAATTGACCCATTTGCCCGGTCGCTCGTGAGGAAACTCACATCAAGATCAAGGTCTCATCCTGGCTTTGGGCGGGAATTGGATGTTTAGCCTGGCGCTTTACAGGGATGGCACATCCGACAACCGGCGTCCGCCACACGACGCCACAACTGACAGGGCCCGAACAGCAGATGAAGACTGTGAAGTCGGCGATGTTCCGCAACATAGCCAACCCCCGCCGCACCACCCTCGCGCACCTCACGGACGCGCAGGAGGTCGCCCCGGCCGCCGAGCAGCCGGAGCACTCCACCGAACTGCCGACGCAGACGGCCAACCCCAAGCGCACGATCCTGATGGACGCGCCGGAGCCGCAGCTCCCGCTCGCGGGTTGATACGAGAGGCCGGCCCCCCTTGCCGCGTTAGCCTGGAGCGTCAGACTCCACCCCACACCAGCAAGGGGCCAACGCTCACGTGCGCATCGCCAGGTTCTCCATCGACGGCAACGTCGCCTTCGGCGCGGTCGAGGGCGAAAGTCCCCCCGGAACGACCGACGGACTCGTCCTCGACATCATCAAGGGCATCCCGTTCGCGGACTTCGAGCTCTCCGGCACGAAGGTCCCGCTGAGCAAGGTCAGGCTGCTGCCTCCGGTGCTCCCCAACAAGGTCGTGGGCATCGGCCGCAACTACGCGGATCACGCGGCGGAGCTCGGCAACGAGGTCCCCGAGATCCCGGTCGCCTTCTTCAAGCCGTCCACCTCGGTGATCGGCCCCGGCGACTCCATCGCGTACCCCTCCTTCTCGCAGGAGGTGCACTACGAGGCCGAGCTTGCCGTGGTCATCGGCCGTATGTGCCGCGAGGTCCCGCGCGAGCGCGCCCGTGACGTCATCCTCGGCTACACCTGCGCCAACGACGTCACCGCGCGTGACGTGCAGCAGCGCGAGAAGCAGTGGGCCAGGGCCAAGGGCTTCGACAGCTCCTGCCCGCTCGGCCCCTGGGTGGAGACCGACCTCGACCCCTCCGACCTCACCATCCAGTGCACGGTCAACGGCGAACAGCGCCAGCTGGGGCGTACGACCGACATGGTCCGCTCCATCGAGGACCTGATCGTGCACATCTCCGAGGCCATGACGCTGCTCCCCGGCGACGTCATCCTCACGGGCACCCCGGCAGGGGTCGGCCCCCTCAACGTCGGCGACGAGGTCGCCGTCACCATCGAAGGCATCGGCACTCTCACCAACAAGGTGATCAAGCGTGGCTAACGCGACTCCCGTACGCGTACGTTTCTGTCCCTCGCCGACCGGCAACCCCCACGTGGGCCTGGTCCGCACCGCTCTCTTCAACTGGGCCTACGCCCGGCACAACGAGGGCTCCCTGATCTTCCGCATCGAGGACACCGACGCGGCTCGCGACTCGGAGGAGTCGTACGAGCAGCTCCTCGAAGCGATGCGCTGGCTGGGCTTCGACTGGGACGAGGGCCCCGAGGTCGGCGGCCCGCACGAGCCGTACCGCCAGTCGCAGCGGATGGACATCTACCAGGACGTCGCCGCCAAGCTCCTGGACGCGGGGCGCGCGTACTACTGCTACTGCTCCACGGAGGAGCTCGACGCCCGCCGCGAGGCCGCCCGCGCCGCGGGCAAGGCGTCCGGCTACGACGGCCACTGCCGCGACCTGACCACCGAGCAGCGCGCCGCGTACGAGACGGAGGGCCGCAAGCCCATCGTCCGTTTCCGTATGCCCGACGAGGCGATCACGTTCACGGACCTGGTCCGCGGCGAGATCACCGTCCAGCCGGAGAACCTCCCGGACTACGGCATCGTCCGCGCCAACGGAGCACCGCTCTACACCCTGGTGAACCCGGTCGACGACGCCCTGATGGAGATCACCCACGTCCTGCGCGGCGAGGACCTGCTCTCCTCGACCCCGCGCCAGATCGCCCTCTACAAGGCGCTCGCCGACCTGGGCATCGCCAAGCAGACCCCGGCCTTCGGCCACCTCCCGTACGTCATGGGCGAGGGCAACAAGAAGCTCTCCAAGCGCGACCCGCAGGCGTCCCTGAACCTCTACCGCGAGCGCGGCTTCCTCCCCGAGGGCCTGCTCAACTACCTGTCCCTCCTGGGCTGGTCGTTCTCCGCGGACCAGGACGTCTTCTCGATCCCCGACATGGTCGCCAAGTTCGACCTCGCGGACGTGAACGCCAACCCGGCCCGCTTCGACCTGAAGAAGGCCGAGGCGATCAACGCCGACCACATCCGCATGCTGGACGTGAAGGCGTTCGCGGCGGCCTGCGAGCCGTGGCTGCGGGCCCCGCACGCCAACTGGGCCCCCGAGGCCTTCGACCAGGCGGCGTGGGAGGCCATCGCCCCCCACGCCCAGACCCGCATCAAGGTCCTCTCCGAGATCACGGAGAACGTGGACTTCCTCTTCCTGGACGAGCCCGTCGAGGACGAGGCGTCCTGGGCGAAGGCCATGGGCAAGGGTGACCCGGCCGCGCTCCTGACGACGGCCCGCGCCAAGCTCGACGCCGCCGACTGGACGTCCCCGGAGTCCCTCAAGGAGGCCGTCCTGGCCGCCGGCGAGGAGCACGGCCTGAAGCTCGGCAAGGCCCAGGCCCCGGTCCGCGTGGCCGTCACGGGCCGCACGGTCGGCCTGCCCCTCTTCGAGTCCCTGGAGATCCTGGGCAAGGAGAAGTCGCTGACCCGCATCGACGCGACGCTGGCGAAGCTGGCCGCGTAGGCGCGCACGTACAGAACCAAGGGCCCGGAAGCCTCCACGGCTGCCGGGCCCTTCGCGTACGTTCGAAGCATGCCGATCAAAGCCGTGGTCTGGGACGTAGACGACACGATCTTCGATTACGCGCACGCCGATGCCGCCGGTATGCACGCCCACCTCACCGCCGAAGGCCTCATCGAGCGGTACGAGACCGCCGAGCGCGCCCTCGTCCTGTGGAAAGAGGTCACCGAGCGGCACTGGGCGCGCTTCAGTGCCGGAGGGATCGAGTTCGAGGCGCAGCGCCGTGACCGCGTACGCGAGTTTCTGGACGCCGTCCTGACCGACCAGGAGGCGGACGCCTGGTTCGAGCGCTATCTCGGCCACTACGAATCCGCGTGGAAGCTCTTCCCCGACACCGTCCCCGTCCTGGACTCCCTCGCCGGTGATTACCGTCACGCGGTCCTCTCCAACTCCGCCCTGACCGTCCAGGACCGCAAACTGCGCGTCCTCGGTGTGCGCGACCGCTTCGAGTCCGTCCTGTGCGCCGCCGAACTCGGCGTCTCCAAGCCCGCGGCGGAGGCCTTCCTCGCGGTGTGCACGGCGCTGGACCTGGCTCCCGGGGAGGTCGCCTACGTGGGGGACCAGCCGGAGATCGACGCGCGCGGCGCCCGTGACGCGGGTCTTCTCGGGATCTGGCTCGACCGCAACAGCGCGTCCCAGGAAGGCCCGTCGGGCGTGCACCGCATCACGCGTCTCGCGGAGCTGCCGCCACTGCTCCGCGCCGATACCCGTTTTGGAGCGCCGTCCACCTTCGGGTAATGTTCTTCCTGCGCCGCCCGAGAAGGCCGAAAGGTCCGGACAGGGAGACGTAAGTCGAAGCAAAACTCCTGCACGGGGTTGCGTATCGATGGCCTATGGTGTAATTGGCAGCACGACGGTTTCTGGTTCCGTTAGTCTAGGTTCGAGTCCTGGTAGGCCAGCTCGCAGAGCTTATCTGCAACGCCCCCGTTGTGTAGCGGCCTAGCACGCCGCCCTCTCAAGGCGGTAGCGCCGGTTCGAATCCGGTCGGGGGTACAGATCCTTCCCATGGAAGCAGTCAGGGTCGCACCCACTGCTACCGATGCAGGATCGCTAGGGCCCCCGTTGTGTAGCGGCCTAGCACGCCGCCCTCTCAAGGCGGTAGCGCCGGTTCGAATCCGGTCGGGGGTACGCAGGGTCTAGCTGGTCTAGACCACAGTGGGCTATGGTGTAATTGGCAACACGACGGTTTCTGGTTCCGTTGTTCTAGGTTCGAGTCCTGGTAGCCCAGCGCAGTACAGCAGGACGAGCTAGCCCCCGTTGTGTAGCGGCCTAGCACGCCGCCCTCTCAAGGCGGTAGCGCCGGTTCGAATCCGGTCGGGGGTACGCGAATCGAGAAGGGGCCTTCCCGTAAGGGAGGGCCCCTTCGTCGTTCCCCCGTGCCGCTCTCCGGTCAATCCTTCTGCCGGTAGCGGCTGTTGGACTCCTTGGCCTGGGCGAGCCTGCGCAGGCTCAGCAGGACCGGCTCGTAGAGGACGGTGAGCGCGACCGCCGCCTCCAGCTGTTCGTCGGGCGAATCGAAGCGCTCCACCAAGTCCAGGTCGGCTACGGCCAGTTGACCCGCCGAGCGCGCGTAGGGCGCCAAGTCGTCGACGCCGCAGGGGTATCCCAGCCGGGCGAGCGTCGCGACCGCGGTCACGAGCATCCCGTACGCCGGTGACTCGGGCCCGTAGCCCTGTCCGTGCCGCCAGTCGAGCCGTTCGAGCAGGGCGTCGACCGTGTGCCGTGCCGTCGCCGTCGCCGGATCGTCCTCGACGGGCTCGGGGCCGTGGGGGAGTGCCCAGACGGCCGTGCCCAGGCGGGAGCTGCGGTCCAGGGAGTCGTCCTCCAGGGCGGTGAGCACCTCCCTCGCGGACGCGACCGGCACCCGGCCCACCTGGATGAGCGCGCGGACGAGGCGCAGTCGTCGCAGGTGCTTCCCGTCGTACTCGGCCTGGGTCGCGCTCACGCGGCGGCCCTGCGGGAGCAGGCCCTCACGCAGGTAGTACTTGATCGTGGCCGTCGAGACCCCGCTGCGCGTGCTGAGCTCCGCCAGTCTCATCGGCTCGCTCTCCCTCTTGTTCTCTCGTGCCTGGTCCCCTCTTGCGCATCCGCTTGGGGAGTGGCACTATCCAATCATGGATAGCAACGCTATCCAACGCTCTCCTTGAGGGGGAACCACCGTGAGCAGCAAGCCGATCGAAGGGCGCATGACCGCCGACGCGCGGGGCGGCGTGACCGTCTTCACCATCGGGATGCGCATCAACAACTTCCGGGCCGTGCGCAGCTGGTGGCCCGTGTTCCGGGCGATGCCGCCCATGCTCAAGGAGCTGTCCAGGGACCGCGGGAGCGGCATGCTGGGCTATCAGCTGCTGCGCGGCGGCCCGCGGCTGCTGTACATCGTTCAGTACTGGGAGTCGTCGCAGAAGCTGATCGCCTACGCGTCGGCACAGGACAAGGAGCACCGGTCCGCCTGGGCCGCCTTCAACCGGCGGATGCGGGAGGGCAAGGGGAAGGTCGGTTTCTGGCACGAGACGTACGACGTGCCGGCCGGTGCCCATGAGCAGGTGTACGTGAACATGCCGGAGTTCGGCCTGGGGAAGGCCGTCGGTGTGGTGCCCGTCGGGCAGCGGGGCGAGCAGGCCGCGGACCGTCTCAAGGCGGCCTGAGACGCACACGGGAAGCGCATCCGAGAAGCGCACCCGAGGGGCGCGTACGAGAACGCCCGAGGGGCGCCGCGGCGTTGAGGCGGCCCCTCGGGCGTTCCGTGTGCTGACTGCGCGTGGTGCGGGTCCGGCCTGTTCAGCCCGTGCGGCGCAGGGCCTCGGACAGGCGTCCGGCGGCGTCGATGACGGCCTGGGCGTGCATGCGGCCCGGGTGGCGGGTCAGACGCTCGATCGGTCCGGAGACGGAGACGGCGGCGACCACGCGGTTCGAGGGACCGCGCACGGGGGCGGAGACGGACGCGACGCCCGGCTCCCGCTCGCCGATCGACTGGGCCCAGCCCCGGCGGCGTACGCCCGAAAGGGCCGTGGCCGTGAAGCGGGCGCCCTGGAGGCCGCGGTGCAGGCGCTCCGGCTCCTCCCAGGCCATCAGGATCTGCGCGGACGAGCCCGCTTTCATCGTCAGGGTCGAGCCGACGGGGACCGTGTCCCGCAGACCCGAGAGGCGCTCCGCCGCGGCGACGCAGATGCGCATGTCGCCCTGGCGGCGGTAGAGCTGCGCGCTCTCGCCTGTCACGTCACGCACATGGGTGAGGACCGGGCCCGCCGTGGCGAGCAGACGGTCCTCGCCGGCCGCCGCCGCGAGCTCCGAGAGCCGGGGGCCGAGAATGAATCGGCCCTGCATGTCGCGCGCCACCATCCGGTGGTGTTCCAGTGCCACGGCGAGACGGTGTGCCGTGGGTCGTGCGAGTCCGGTGGCCGCGACCAGACCCGCGAGGGTGGCCGGGCCGGACTCCAGGGCGCTCAAGACGAGAGCCGCCTTGTCGAGAACGCCGACGCCGCTAGAGTTGTCCATGCGTCGATACTCGCGTCTCACTCTGTGAAACGCAAGTTCAATTTCCCATGGAACACGTCACCCTGTAGGTGCGATCCGCGGACCAACGGATAGCGGTCCACGCACGGTACGAGGGGTACGGGCGTGGACGAAAAATTCTCTAGTTGGGCCGGCGCCAACACAGCCGGTCGGAGGGAAAGCGATGGGTAGGACACTCGCGGAGAAGGTCTGGGACGACCACGTCGTCCGGCGCGCCGAAGGCGAGCCCGACCTTCTCTTCATCGATCTGCACCTGCTGCACGAGGTGACCAGCCCGCAGGCCTTCGACGGCCTCAGGCAGGCCGGCCGCCCGGTGCGGCGCCTCGACCTCACCATCGCCACCGAGGATCACAACACCCCGACCCTCGACATCGACAAGCCCATCGCCGACCCGGTCTCGCGGGCGCAGTTGGAGACGCTGCGCAAGAACTGCGCCGAGTTCGGCGTGCGGCTGCACTCGCTCGGCGATGTCGAGCAGGGCGTCGTCCACGTGGTGGGCCCCCAGCTGGGACTGACCCAGCCCGGCACGACCGTGGTCTGCGGCGACTCCCACACCTCCACGCACGGCGCCTTCGGCGCGCTGGCGTTCGGCATCGGCACCTCCCAGGTCGAGCACGTCCTGGCCACGCAGACGCTGCCGATGGCGCCCCCGAAGACCATGGCCATCACGGTCGACGGCGAACTGCCCGACACCGTCACGGCCAAGGACCTGATCCTCGCCATCATTGCCAAGATCGGCACCGGCGGCGGGCAGGGCTACGTCCTGGAGTACCGCGGCTCGGCCATCGAGAAACTGTCGATGGAAGCCCGCATGACCATCTGCAACATGTCGATCGAGGCCGGTGCCCGCGCGGGCATGATCGCCCCCGACGCGACCACCTTCGACTACATCGAGGGCCGCGACCACGCCCCGACGGGCGAGGAGTGGGACGCGGCGGTCGCGTACTGGAAGACCCTGAAGACGGACGAGGACGCGGTCTTCGACGCCGAGGTCTACATCGACGCCACCAAGCTCGCGCCGTTCGTCACCTGGGGCACCAACCCGGGCCAGGGCGCGCCGCTCTCGGAGCAGGTCCCCGATCCTGCTTCGTACGAAGACGCCTCGGAGCGGTACGCCGCTGAAAAGGCCCTGGAATACATGGGGTTGACCGCGGGGCAGGCGCTGCGCGACATCAAGGTCGACACCGTCTTCGTAGGTTCCTGCACCAACGGCCGTATCGAGGACCTGCGCGCGGCCGCCTCCATCGTCGAGGGCCGCAAAGTCGCCGACGGCGTACGGATGCTGGTCGTTCCCGGCTCGGTCCGGGTCGCCCTCCAGGCCATCGAGGAGGGCCTGGACAAGGTCTTCACCGCCGCGGGCGCCGAATGGCGGCACGCGGGCTGCTCGATGTGCCTGGGCATGAACCCCGACCAACTTGCCCCCGGCGAGCGCTCCGCATCGACGTCCAACCGCAACTTCGAGGGCAGGCAGGGCAAGGGCGGCCGCACCCATCTGGTGTCGCCCCAGGTCGCCGCCGCCACCGCGGTGACGGGCCATCTGGCCTCGCCCGCCGACCTGACCGATGCCCCTGACGCCCCCGTCACCGCCGGAGTCTGAGAGCCATGGAAGCATTCACCACGCACACCGGCCGGGCCGTCCCGCTGCGCCGCAGCAACGTCGACACCGACCAGATCATCCCCGCCCACTGGCTGAAGAAGGTCACCCGGGACGGATTTGAGGACGGGCTCTTCGAGGCCTGGCGCAAGGACGGCGAGTTCGTTCTGAACAAACCCGAGCGCCAGGGCGCCACGGTTCTGGTCGCGGGACCCGACTTCGGTACGGGCTCCTCGCGCGAGCACGCCGTCTGGGCGCTGCAGAACTTCGGCTTCAAGACCGTCATCTCCTCGCGCTTCGCCGACATCTTCCGCGGCAACTCGCTGAAGAACGGTCTGCTGACCGTCGTGCTCGACCAGAAGGTCGTGGACGCGCTCTGGGCGCTGACGGAGGCCGACCCGCAGGCCGAAATCACCGTTGACCTGCAGGATCGCCAGGTTCGGGCCGAGGGCGTCACCGCCGACTTCGAGCTCGACGAGAACGCCCGCTGGCGTCTCCTGAACGGTCTGGACGACATCAGCATCACGCTCCAGAACGAGCCGGACATCGCCGCTTACGAGTCGACGCGCCCCTCGTACAAGCCGCGGACGGTGCGGGTCTGACACCCCCGCAACACTCTGGTGTACCCCCAATCGTGGACGGTTGGGGGTACATCTGTGTCTGCCCCCTTCCGGGTACGCGATGGCCTGAACGGGTGGTCTCAACTCCCTTGATTCAGACGGCATAAGAGGCTTGAAATCCCCTTGTACTCGCTCCGACCGGGTACCCTCAGGAGGGCGCCGGATGTGGGTAGTTACCCCCTGCGGAGGCGACAACTCGCCCCAGATGGCACAATCGGTGCATGGAACGTGACAGCCAACTCGAGCTCTACGGGCTTGTTGCGGACCAACTGAAGGAAGCGCACTCAAGAGTGCGTGCACTGCAAGTCCCGGAGGGCGTACGGATGGCGCTGACCCGGAAGCTGCTGGTCATTACGGCTGCGGCCAAACACGATCTCGCCGATGCGGCAAGGCGTCTGGAGCTATTGATGGCGTCCCTCGACCAAGCTGAAGAGGGCCGATTCCCCGAAGACACCTGAGCCACAAGGCTCAAACGGGCCTTCGAGGAACCTTCGAGGAACTCATGGACAGCTGAGTTCGTTGCGGCACAAGGGTGATTAGCCCGTTTCGTGTTTGATTTGCGGTATATATCTGCCTAACGTGCGAAAAAGCCTGGCGAATACGCTCGGGCGAGGTCTCCGAAGGGGAAGACGTGAACAAGGCGCAGCTCGTAGAAGCGATTGCCGACAAGGTGGGTGGCCGTCAGCAGGCCGCCGACGCCGTGGACGCGGTTCTGGACGCAGTCGTCCGTGCCGTGGTCAGCGGAGACCGCGTTTCGGTCACCGGTTTCGGATCGTTCGAGAAGGTTGACCGTCCGGCCCGTTACGCCCGCAACCCGCAGACCGGGGAGCGCGTTCGGGTCAAGAAGACCTCGGTTCCGCGCTTCCGCGCAGGACAGGGCTTCAAGGACCTGGTGAGCGGCTCGAAGAAGCTCCCGAAGAACGACGTCGCGGTCAAGAAGGCGCCCAAGGGCAGCCTTTCGGGCGGCGGTGCTTCGGCGACCGTCAAGAAGGCGGCGGCCAAGAAGGCCACGGCCAAGAAGGCGGCGGCGAAGAAGGCCACTCCCGCCAAGAAGACCACCGCCAAGAAGACGACGGCGACGGCGAAGAAGGCTACCGCCAAGAAGACCACCGCCAAGAAGGCGACGGCGACGGCCAAGAAGGCGGCCACGGCCAAGAAGGCGACGGCCAAGAAGGCCGCTCCCGCCAAGAAGGCCACCGCCAAGAAGACCGCGCCGGCCACCAAGAAGGCCACCGCCAAGAAGACCGCGCCCGCCAAGAAGTCGGCGGCGCGCAAGACCACCGCCAAGAAGGCGACCGCCCGCAAGAAGTAAGGGCACGAGGGCATTCACGCGCCGGGCCGGGCTCCCAACTGGGAGCCCGGCCCGCGGCGTGTGCGGGGCCCTGCGGAGGGTGGAGCCCCGTGGAGGATCGGGCCCCCGAGCCCTGTGGAGGATCGGACCCCCGAGCCCTGTGGAGGGGATCGGACCCCCGAGCCCCGTGGAGGAGTCGCCCCCCCGGAGGAGGGGTGGCTCAGAACGTCTGTAGCGTCACGAGGGTGACGCGGCGCTGCTCGCCCTCTCCCTCGACCTCGATCCGCACCCGCTGGCCGGGCCTGAGCAGCCGCAGGCCGCCCGCGTCGAACGCCGGGGGATCGAAGGGCACCGGGGTGCCGTCGTCGAGCAGCACGCTGCCGCTGCGGGTCTCGGAGTCGTACGTGTACGCGGTCGCCTGCATGGGGGAAGCGTACTCAGTCGGCGATCAGCAGCCGCGCGGCAGCCGCCGCGGTGCGCGGTCCGACGCCCAGCGCGAGCGCGGTCCGCAGATCCTCGCCGGTGTCCACGTCCTGGCGTACGGAATCGACGTCGGCGAGCGGAAGTTCCACCGCGCCGGATGCCGAGTGCCGGGAACGGGACGCCGCGCCGAAAGCGGGGAGCAATTCCGTGCCGGGAGCCGCGGAGAGCAGAGTCGTGCCGATTCCGGCGGCATCCGCAAGGAAAGAACGGGGAAAATATGCCGCGCTGTCGAGTACCCGGGCCAATTCCAGGGGGCGCAGCGCGGGGAGATCGGCATTCAGCGCCGCGAGGGCCGTTTCGGGCTGTCCGGCGCGCACGGCCGCCGCCCCGTGCGCCAGAGCGGCGTTGAGGCCCCCCGCGGGCTCGTCCCGCACGATCCGGGCCCCGAGGGACGTCAGCTCGCGCCCGGCCAGGACGTCGTCCGTGACGACCACCACACCCTTTACCGCCGCACAGGCCACCGCGGCGGCCACGGTGTCCTGTGCGAAGGCGAGAGCGAGGCCCGGGCGCAAGGTGTCGCCGGTGCTGGCGGTGAGCCTGCTCTTGGCGCGCTCCAGCGGTTTCAGGGGTATTACCAGGGTCCACTGCACGGGGGGCGGCTCCGTCCTTCGCGTCAGTGCCCATTGTGGCCTGCTGGGAGTTCCGGGCCGCGAGGGCGGGCGTACGGTGTTCTCGACAGACAGGCAGCCCGGGGCGACACTTGAGCGGCCGTCCAGGTTCATGGAGGAAGGTGTCCGAGTGTCCCGCCGCAGAATCGGCTTCTGGTACCGCCTGGCGGCGGTCATCGCCAAACCGCCTCTGGTGGTTTTCTTCAAGCGGGACTGGCGAGGAATGGAACACATTCCGGCCGACGGTGGATTCATCACCGCGGTGAATCACAACTCGTATATCGACCCCCTGTCGTACGCCCATTTTCAGTACAACAGCGGACGAGTCCCTCGTTTCCTGGCAAAGGACGGCCTTTTCAAGGACGGGTTCGTCGGCAAGGTCATGAAGGGCACGGGCCAGATCCCGGTCTACCGCGAGACCACGAACGCGCTCGACGCCTTCCGTGCCGCGGTCGACGCGATCGAGCGCGGCGAGTGCGTGGCGTTCTACCCCGAGGGCACCCTCACCAGGGACCCCGAAGTGTGGCCGATGACCGGCAAATCCGGTGCCGCGCGGGTCGCCCTGCGGACCAAGTGCCCCGTCATCCCCGTGGCGCAATGGGGCGCCAACCTCGCGCTTCCCCCGTACAGCAAGAAGCTCAGCCTCTTCCCGCGCAAGAAGCTCCAGGTCCTCGCGGGCAGCCCGGTCGACCTCTCGCGCTACTACGACAAGGAGCCCACCCCCGAGATCCTGCGGGAGGTGACCGAGACCATCATGGGCGCGATCACCGAACTCCTGGAGGAGATCCGGGAGGAGAAGGCCCCCGAAACCCCGTACGACCCGCGCAAGGCGCGGCTCGCACAACGACGCAGGGCTGCGGACCGCATCGGTTCCGGCGTTGCCGAGAACACCCCTGAGAACACCACGGAGGACAGCAAGTGACGAATCCGGTGAAGGCCGCCGTCTTCGGAACGGGCTCTTGGGGTACTGCCTTCGGCATGGTGCTCGCCGACGCGGGGTGCGACGTCACCCTGTGGGGCCGCCGCGCCGAACTCGCGGACGCCGTCAACTCCTCACGCAGGAACCCCGACTACCTCCCCGACGTCGAACTCCCGGCGAACCTCAGGGCGACCACCGACCCGGGGCAGGCCGCAGCCGGCGCCGATTTCACCGTGCTCGCCGTGCCCTCGCAGACGCTGCGCGCCAACCTCGCCGAGTGGGCGCCGCTGCTCGCCCCCGACACCGTGCTCGTCTCCCTCATGAAGGGCGTCGAACTGGGTTCGGCGATGCGGATGAGCGAGGTCATCGAGGACGTCACGAAGGTCGCCGCCGACCGTGTCGCCGTCGTCACAGGGCCCAACCTCGCCCGCGAGATCGCCGCGAGGCAGCCCGCCGCCGCCGTGGTCGCCTGCCGAGACGAATCGATCGCGCAACGCCTTCAGACCGCCTGCCACACGCCGTACTTCCGCCCGTACACGAACACGGACGTCGTCGGCTGCGAACTCGGCGGTGCCGTCAAGAACGTCATCGGTCTCGCCGTCGGCATCGCGGACGGCATGGGCCTGGGCGACAACACCAAGGGCTCGCTCATCACCCGCGGCCTCGCCGAGACCACCCGTCTGGGCCTGGCGATGGGCGCGGACCCGCTGACGTTCTCCGGACTCGCGGGCCTCGGAGACCTGGTGGCCACCTGCTCGTCGCCGCTGTCGCGCAACCACACCTTCGGCACGAACCTCGGCAAGGGCATGACGCTCGAGGAGACCATCGCGGTCACCAGGCAGACCGCCGAGGGCGTCAAGTCCTGCGAGTCCGTCCTCGAACTGGGCCGCAGGCACGGCGTCGACATGCCCATCACCGAGACGGTCGTGGGCATCGTGCACGAGGGCACGCCGCCGGTGGTCGCCCTCAAGGAGCTGATGTCGCGCAGCGCCAAGCCCGAGCGACGCTGACTCTCCGAGGACCAGCGGGTACCCTCAACCCGATATGAGCAGCGAGAACCTCCCCCAGAGCCCCGAGCCGCGCCCCGAGCAGAGCTCTGAGCTGCCGCTCCGCAAGCCGCGTGTGGCCGTCGTGTTCGGCGGCCGCAGCTCGGAGCACGGCATCTCGGTCGTCACGGCGGGCGCCGTGCTGCGGGCCATCGACCGCACCAAGTACGACGTCCTGCCCATCGGCATCACGACGGACGGCCGGTGGGCGCTGACCGCCGACGACCCCGAGCGTATGGCGATCACCGACCGCCGGGTGCCCAACGTCGACGAGCTGGCCGATTCGGCCGACGGCGGCGTCGTGATGCCCCTGGACCCGAACAACCGCGAGGTCGTCTACAGCGAGCCGGGCTCCGTGCCCAAGGCGCTCGGTGAGGTCGACGTCGTCTTCCCGATGCTGCACGGCCCTTACGGCGAGGACGGCACCCTCCAGGGACTCCTGGAGCTCTCCGGAGTGCCCTACGTGGGCGCCGGGGTGCTCGCGTCGGCCGTCGGCCAGGACAAGGAGTACATGAAGCGGGTGTTCACCTCCTTCGGACTTCCCGTCGGCCCGTACCTGGTGATCCGCCCGCGCGAGTGGGACCGCGACCAGGAGGGCGCCCGCAAGAAGATCGCGGAGTTCGCCGGTGACCACGGCTGGCCGCTGTTCATCAAGCCCGCGCGCGGGGGCTCTTCGATGGGCATCACGAAGGTCGACTCCTTCGAAGGCCTCGACGAGGCCATCGAGGAGGCCCGCCGCCACGACCCCAAGATCCTCGTCGAGTCGCTCCTGCGCGGCCGCGAGATCGAGTGCGGGGTCCTTGAGTTCGAGGACGGGCCGCGCGCGAGCCTGCCCGCCGAGATCCCGCCGGTGCAGTCCCACGACTACTACGACTTCGAGGCGAAGTACATCGACTCGACACCCGGGATCGTGCCCGCCCCGCTGACCCCCGAGCAGACTGCCGAGATCCAGCGGCTCGCGGTCGACGCCTTCGAGGCCACATCCTGCGAGGGCCTGGTGCGCGCGGACTTCTTCCTCACCGATGACGGGCAGTTCGTCATCAACGAGATCAACACGATGCCGGGCTTCACGCCCATCTCGATGTACCCGCAGATGTGGGAAGCGAGCGGCGTCAGCTATCCGGAACTGGTCGACCGCCTGATCCAGGCGGCCCTCGACCGGTCGACAGGGCTGCGCTAGCGCCTCCCGTGCAGGCTCTGCGGAGCTAGGAGGCGATCCCCTTGGGGATGGCCTCCTTCATGGGTGCGGCGAGGTCCGTGAGCGGGCTCACGCCGTTTCCCGCACGCTCCTTGGGCAGGGTCACCTCCACGTACGCCTCGCGCAGCGTGGAGGTGAAGCGGAACGAGCCGTCGTCCTGCTCTTCGAGCAGCCAGTTGACGCCGTCCACCGTCACGCCGTCCGCTTCCGGGTCCTTCATCTTGGGCGGTCTGGCGACACCGCAGCGCAGTATGATCGCCGGGTCTCCCCACCCGGCGGTCAGCTCCGACTTCGGCTCGGGATCAGCCCGCTCAAGACCGTCCACCTTCTTCGGCAGCTGCTTGTCCAGGTTCCGGCACAGTTCGGTGACCTTGCCGTCCGGGGTGGGAACCGCAGTGCCAACCCCTTCGTCTGCTGAGGAGCAGCCCGCTGAAGCGATCAGCAGTGCGAGAGCGGGGGCTGATACCAGGCAGCGACGCCGGCGAGGGGAAATCTTCACCGGCCAAGGGTAGACGGGGGCTACAAGTGCACGACGGGGCAGGTCAGGGTCCGAGTGATGCCGTCCACTTGCTGGACTCTGGCGACCACCATGCGGCCGAGTTCGTCCACCGTGTCCGCCTGGGCGCGCACGATGACATCGTAGGGTCCGGTCACGTCCTCGGCCTGGATCACTCCTGGGATCTTGCCGATCAGCTCGGCGACGGTCGACGCTTTGCCGACCTCTGTTTGGATCAGGATGTACGCCTGTACCACGGAACCTCCAGGGCGGCCACGAGGATCATGTGGGGAGAAGGGACGCCACGGTACCGCGTCGCCGCTTCCCACGGGGAGACCCGAGGCAGCTGTGGCGCGCACTTCGCGGTGGACGGACAACAGAAGTTGACGGTCGTCTCGACCGTACCTATGACAGTGACGGTTCGCGACCGCGAGCCGAGCAGCGTGAAAGGGCATGGTGAGTCCCGGTGAAGGGAACCGTCGGCGAGTTGGGGGAGTTCGGACTCATCAGGGAACTCACCTCTCGGCTCACCTCCACCCCGGCCGTCCGGCTCGGCCCGGGCGATGACGCCGCCGTCGTGTCGGCTCCCGACCGCAGGGTCGTGGCGAGCACCGACATCCTCCTGGAGGGGCGCCACTTCCGCCGCGACTGGTCCACCGCGTACGACGTGGGCCGCAAGGCCGCCGCACAGAACCTCGCCGACATCGCCGCCATGGGCGCCGTGCCGACCGCGCTCCTCCTGGGCCTGGTCGTGCCCGCCGAACTCCCCGCAAGCTGGCCCACCGAACTCATGGACGGCCTGCGGGACGAATGCCAGGTCGCGGGAGCGGCGGTCGTGGGCGGCGACGTCGTACGCGGCGACACGATCACCGTCGCGATCACCGCACTCGGCGATCTGCGCAACCACGAGCCGGTCACCCGCGCGGGAGCCCAGCCGGGCGATGTCGTCGCCGTCACCGGCTGGTTGGGCTGGTCCGCCGCCGGGCACGCGGTCCTCTCCCGCGGCTTCCGCTCGCCCCGCGCCTTCGTCGAGGCCCACCGCAGGCCCGAACCGCCCTACCACGCGGGCCCCGCCGCCGCCGGCCTCGGCGCGACCTCGATGACGGACGTCAGCGACGGCCTCATCGCCGACCTCGGCCACATCGCCGAGTCGAGCAAGGTGCGCATCGACATCCGCTCCGGAGACGTCGACGTGCCCACCCAGATGAACGACATCGGCCAGGCCGTCGGCGTCGACCCGCTGCAATGGGTGCTCAACGGCGGAGAGGACCACGCCATAGTGGCGACGTTCCCGCCCGACGTGAAGCTGCCCGCCCGCTGGAAGGTCATCGGCGAGGTCCTCAACCCCTCGGCCCTGCCGCAGGTGACGGTGGACGGAGCGCCCTGGACCAGCAAGGGCTGGGACCACTTCGGCGACAACGGGGACATGGAGTGAGCGCGCCCCTCGGAGCGGCCCAGGCCCCGCCCCGAGTCCTGACCGTCGCCGGATCCGACTCCGGCGGCGGCGCGGGTATCCAGGCCGACTTGAAGACGATGCTGGCGCTCGGCACGCACGGCATGAGCGTCGTCACGGCCGTCACGGCGCAGAACTCCCTTGGCGTGCAGGGCTTTTGGGAGCTGCCGGTGGAGGCGGTGCGCGCGCAGTACCGCAGCGTCGTCGACGACATCGGCGTCCAGGCCGTCAAGACCGGCATGCTGGCATCGGCCGAACTGGTCGAGACCGTCGCCGAGTTGATCGCGGACACGGACGCCCCCTCGGTCGTCGACCCGGTGGGCGTCTCCAAGCACGGCGACTCGCTCCTGGCCGCCTCCGCGCTCGACTCCGTCCGTACGAAACTGCTCCCCGTCGCCACGGTCGCGACCCCGAACCTCGACGAGGTCGCACAGCTCACGGGCGTCCAGGTCGAGTCCGAGGACGGGATGCGGCGAGCGCCATCGCCTCGCACCTGGCCAAGGGCCTGCCGGTGCCGGAGGCCGTCGCGGCGGCGAAGGAGTACGTGACCGGGGCGATCGAGGCCGGGTTCGCGCTCGGCGGCGGGATCGGGCCCGTGGATCACGGGTGGCGGTTTTGGGGGCAGTAAGTACTGGCGCGCCTTTACGGGCACACGAAAGAGCCGGCCTCCCGAAGGGGACCGGCTCTTTCAGCAACCAGCTAGGTGGCCGCGCTTACATGCGTCAGCGCGAGACCTTGCCGGCCTTGATGCACGAGGTGCAGGCGTTGAGCCGCTTCGGCGTCCCGCTGACCACGGCACGAACGCGCTGGATGTTCGGGTTCCAGCGACGGGACGTACGGCGGTGAGAGTGCGAGATGTTGTTGCCGAAGCTCGGCCCCTTGCCGCAGACGTCGCAGTTGGCAGCCACGGGTCACTCCAAGACTTCAGATGCACTTACGGTTAATCCCGGCATGCCGGGATCAGTGCAATGATCGTGGGTGGCGTTGCCAGGAGGAATGTCCCGATGGGTATCGGGCAACCGGAGCAGCATACAACGACTGCTTCGATAGAACGAAACTACCATGTCTCGCCCCGGCCCCGCCCCGGGCCTCCCGCCCTTCCCGGTCTACGCTGCGTCCATTCCGGATGCCCTTAGGAGGCGAGCAGGTGCCGCAGAACCTCGACGCCGTCGCGGTGCGCGCCTGGTGCGGCCTCGCTCTGGACGCCCTGGGAGGGGCCCGCGAGGAGATCGACGCGATCAACGTCTACCCGGTCGCGGACGGAGACACCGGAACCAACCTCTATCTGACCGTGGAATCGGCGTCCCAGGCCGTCGACGCCGTCTTCACGGGCCTTGAGCCGTCCCGCCCCTCGCTGGCCGAGGCCGTGCGGGCGATGGCGCACGGCGCCCTGATCGGGGCCCGCGGGAACTCGGGCACGATCCTGTCGCAGCTGCTGCGCGGGATGGCGCAGGTGCTCGGCGCCGACTGTGACACTGATCACGCCGACGGCCGTGCCCTCGCGCTCGCGCTGCGCCGGGCCGCCGATTCGGCCTACCAAGCGGTCGCGCACCCCGTCGAGGGCACGGTCCTCACGGTGGCCGCCGCCGCTGCCGACGCGGCCTGCGGTGCCGACGGCGACGGTGACTGCGGGGCGGTGGCACGGGCCGCCTACGACAGCGCGTGCCGGGCCCTCGACGCGACGCCCCGGCAGCTCGCGGTGCTCGGCCGTGCGGGAGTGGTGGACGCCGGAGGACGCGGGCTCGTGGCGGTGCTCGGGGCGCTGGTGGGAGCACTGTCGGGGGAGACGGTGCGCCTGAGGGCGACGGCGCCGGGCGGCCACGCGCGCGCGCAGCCCGTCGAGTGCCAGGACACATCACCTGACGTCACGGCCCCCGCCTTCGAGGTGATCTACCTCCTCGAAGCCGACGACAAGGCCGTGACACGGCTGCGGACGCGACTCGACGGGCTCGGTGACTCGCTCGTCGTCGTCGGCGGTGACGGACTGTGGAACGTCCACGTCCATGTCGACGACGCCGGGGCCGCCGTCGAGGCGGGCGTCGAGGCGGGGCGGCCCCACCGCATCCGCATCACCCACTTCGGAGTGGGCGACGCGCATACGGCGGGCGCAGCGCAGCCGCCCCGGGAACCTACGCAGCGCGGGATCGTCGCCGTCGTACCGGGGGAGGGGCTCGCCGGTCTCTACGCCGAGGCAGGGGCGACGACGGTGCCCACACGCCCCGGGGAGCCGCCCGCCAGCGGTGAGCTCGTCGACGCCATCCGGCGCGCCCACGCGCGCGAGGTGGTGCTCCTGCCGAACGACGCCGAGCTGCGCCACACCGCTGCCGCCGCCGCTGAGCAGGCCCGCACCGAAGGGGTGCGCGTCGCGCTGATCCCCACCCGGTCCGCGGTCCAGGGCATCGCGGCGCTCGCCGTGCACGAGCCGGACCGCCGTTTCGACGAGGACGTCGTCGCGATGACCTCGGCGGCCGGTGCCACCCGGTACGCCGAACTGACCGTCGCCGAGCGGCAGTCGTGGACCATGGCGGGCATCTGCCAGGCCGGTGACGTCCTCGGTCTGATCGACGGTGACGTCGCGGTGATCGGCGGCGACGCCGCACGCACCGCGCGCTCCGTCCTGGACCGGATGCTCGCCGCGGGCGGCGAGATGGTCACGCTGGTGCTCGGCGAGGCCGTGCCGGACAGCCTCGGTGACGAGTTGGAGAAGCATGTGCGCGAGGCGCATATGGCGGTCGATACGGTCGTCTATCGGGGTGGACGTCAGTCGGCCCTGCTGCTGATCGGCGTGGAATAGCAAGAACAGCCCTGACCAGCGGATTTCACAGACGTACGCCGAATTGTCAGTGCGGTGGTGTGCAATGGATCTCGTGCCCGCGCTCGAAGAACCCCTGAAGAAAGTGGTCGGTCCCGCCACCGCGAAGGTGATGGCCGAGCACCTCGACCTGCACACGGTCGGCGACCTGCTGCACCACTACCCGCGGAAGTACGCGGAGCGCGGTGAGCTGACCCGACTCGCCGACCTGCCCCTGGACGAGCACGTCACCGTGGTCGCCCAGGTCGCGACGGCGCGCATCCTGACGTTCAACGGCGGCAGGGGCCAGCGCCTCGAAGTGACGATCACCGACGGCAGCGGCCAGCTCCAGCTCGTCTTCTTCGGCCGCGGCATCCACAAGCCGCACAAGGACCTGCTGCCCGGCACGCGCGCGATGTTCGCGGGCAAGGCGTCCGTCTTCAACCGCAAGATGCAGCTCGCGCACCCCGCGTACGAACTCCTGAAGGGCGACCCCGACAACCCGGCCGACGCGGACGAAGCGGTCGGCTCCTGGGCGGGCGCCCTCATCCCGATCTACCCGGCCACCGCCAAGCTGGAGTCCTGGAAGATCGCCAAGTCCGTCGACGCGGTCCTGCCCAGCGCCCAGGAGGCCGTCGACCCGCTGCCGCCGAGCCTGCGCGACGGCCGTGAGCTGATCCCGCTCCCCGAGGCGCTCCTGAAGATCCACCGGCCGCAGACGAAGGCGGACGTCGAATCCGCCCGCGACCGCCTGAAGTGGGACGAGGCCTTCGTCCTGCAAGTCGCCCTGGCCCGCCGGAGGTACGCGGACGCGCAGCTCCCCGCGATCGCCCGCCGCCCCAGCGAGGGAGGTCTGCTCGACGCCTTCGACGCCAAGCTGCCCTTCACCCTCACCGAGGGCCAGGAGAAGGTCTCCAAGGAAATCTTCGACGACCTGGCCACCGAGCACCCGATGCACCGCCTCCTCCAGGGAGAGGTGGGCTCCGGCAAGACGATGGTCGCCCTGCGCGCCATGCTCGCCGTCGTCGACGCGGGTGGGCAGGCCGCGATGCTCGCGCCCACCGAAGTACTCGCCCAGCAGCATCACCGCTCGATCACCGAGATGATGGGCGAGCTGGCGGAGGGCGGCATGCTCGGCGGCTCGGACCAGGGGACGAAGGTCACGCTGCTCACCGGCTCGATGGGCGTGGCGGGCCGCCGGCAGGCCCTGCTCGACCTGGTCACCGGCGAGGCCGGGATCGTCATCGGCACGCACGCGCTGATCGAGGACAAGGTCCAGTTCCACGACCTGGGCCTGGTCGTCGTCGACGAACAGCACCGCTTCGGGGTCGAGCAGCGCGACGCCCTGCGCGGCAAGGGCAAACAGCCCCCGCACCTCCTCGTCATGACGGCCACGCCCATTCCGCGCACGGTCGCGATGACGGTCTTCGGCGACCTGGAGACCTCGGTCCTCGACCAGCTCCCCGCGGGCCGTTCGCCGATCGCCACCCATGTCGTACCGGCCGAGGACAAGCCCCACTTCCTGGCGCGCGCGTGGGAGCGCGTGCGCGAGGAGGTCGAGAACGGCCATCAGGCATACGTGGTGTGCCCCCGGATCGGCGACGAGGACGACGACCCGAAGAAGGCCAAGAAGAAGGCCGAGGAGGACGCCACCGCCGAGAAGCGGCCGCCGCTCGCCGTCGTCGAGGTCGCCGAGCAGCTCACCCGCGGCCCGCTCAGCGGGCTCAAGATGGAGATCCTGCACGGCCGCATGCAGCCCGATGACAAGGACGCGGTGATGCGCCGCTTCGCCGCGGGCGAGACCCAGGTCCTGGTCGCGACGACGGTCATCGAGGTCGGCGTGAACGTCCCGAACGCCACGGCCATGGTGATCATGGACGCGGACCGCTTCGGCGTATCGCAGCTGCACCAGCTGCGCGGTCGCGTCGGCCGTGGCTCGGCCCCCGGCCTCTGCCTCCTGGTCACCGACATGGCCGAGGCGAGCCCCGCCCGCGCCCGCCTCGGAGCCGTGGCCGCGACGCTCGACGGCTTCGAGCTCTCCCGGATCGACCTGGAGCAGCGCCGCGAGGGCGACGTCCTTGGCCAGGCGCAGTCAGGTGTCCGCTCCAGCCTGCGCATGCTCGCGGTCATCGAGGACGAGGAGATCATCGCCGAGGCCCGCGAGGAGGCCGTCGCGGTCGTGTCCCGCGACCCTGACCTGGAGCACCTGCCCGAGCTGCGCACGGCCCTCGACGCCCTCCTGGACGACGAGCGCGAGCAGTACCTCGACAAGGGCTGACAGACTGAGGCCGGATCTTCCCGTACGTACACCGACAAGGACTCAGATGACCCGCGTGATCGCCGGTGTGGCCGGCGGACGTCTCCTCGCCGTCCCGCCGGGAACCGGCACACGGCCCACGTCCGACCGGGCGCGCGAGGGCCTGTTCTCCACCTGGCAGGCCCTGCAGGGCACGCTGGACGAGGCACGCGTCTTGGACCTGTACGCCGGGTCCGGAGCCATCGGCCTCGAAGCGCTCTCGCGCGGCGCGAGCCATGCCCTGCTCGTCGAGACCGACGCCCGCGCGGTGCGCACGATCAGGGAGAACGTGAAGGCCATCGGCCTGCCCGGCGCCGAGGTCAGGGCGGGCAAAGCCACCCAGATCGTCCAGGGCGGCGCCCCCACGGCCCCGTACGACCTGGTCTTCCTCGACCCTCCGTACGTCGTCACCGATGACGATCTTCGCGAGATCCTGCTCACACTCCGTGCGGAGGGCTGGCTCACCGGCGATGCGCTCGTCACCGTTGAGCGCAGTACCAGGGGCGGAGAATTCGGTTGGCCCGACGGCTTCGAGGCACTGAGGTCCCGTCGGTACGGCGAAGCCACGTTTTGGTACGGTCGCGCCGCCTCTACGTGCGACGACTCAGTGATCGCGCCATGACCGGACCGGAGAGCGAGGGACTTCAGTTGCGCCGCGCCGTCTGTCCGGGGTCATTCGACCCCATCACCAATGGACACCTCGACATCATCGCCCGCGCCTCCAGGCTGTACGACGTGGTGCACGTCGCGGTGATGATCAATCAGTCGAAGAAGGGCCTGTTCTCCGTCGACGAGCGGATAGAGCTGATCCGCGAGGTCACCGCGGACTTCGGGAACGTCGAGGTCGAGTCCTTCCACGGCCTCCTCGTCGACTTCTGCAAGCAGCGCGACATTCCGGCCATCGTGAAGGGCCTGCGCGCGGTCAGCGATTTCGACTACGAGCTGCAGATGGCCCAGATGAACAACGGCCTCTCGGGCGTCGAGACCCTCTTCGTGCCGACCAACCCCACCTACAGCTTCCTCTCCTCCTCGCTGGTCAAGGAGGTCGCCGCCTGGGGCGGCGACGTCGCCCACCTGCTGCCGCCGGTGGTCCACGAGGCGCTGACGGAGCGCATCGGCAAGAAGTGACGTCCCGGACGGGTCGCTGCCGGGCCCTCGCACGGTCTGATGGCCCGTCATCCGGTGTCGTGCGGCAGCCGACTGGCCTTACAGTCGTGCCGTCCGTCTCCAACCAGCTGTAGAGAGTGGCGAGCGCACGGTGGACGTACAGAAGAAGATCGACGAGATCGTCGAGGCGGTCGGCAGCGCCCGGTCGATGCCCATGTCGGCCTCGTGCGTGGTCAACCGCGCCGATCTCCTGTCGATGCTCGAAGAGGTGCGCAAGGCGCTGCCCGGCTCCCTCGCCCAGGCCCAGGAGCTCATCGGCGGCCGGGAGCAGCTGGTCGAGCAGGCCCGCCAGGAGGCGGACCGGATCATCGAGACGGCGCACGCCGAGCGCGGTTCGCTGATCTCCGACACGGAGGTCGCCCGCAACTCCCAGGGCGAGGCCGAGCGCATCCTCGCGGAGGCCCGGCAGGCGGCCGACGAGGTCCGCGTCGAGGCCGACGACTACGTGGACAGCAAGCTCGCGAACTTCGAGGTCGTCCTCACCAAGACCCTCGGCTCGGTAGGCCGCGGCCGCGAGAAGCTCCTGGGCACCGGCCCCGGCCTCGACGAGCAGGGTTACGAGGACGAGGACGCCCCGCAGCGCAGCCACGATCCCGAGACCCTGCGCCGGGACGCGGACGCGTACGTCGACGTCAAGCTCGGTGCCTTCGAGGCCGTCCTTGCCAAGACCCTGGAAGCGGTCGGCCGCGGCCGTCAGACCCTGCACGGCCGTGCGCCCGCCGACGACCTCGCGGGCCTCGCCGAGGGCCTTGGACCCCAGGGGCACACCACGGACGCCGAGTACCTCGCGGGCCTCACCGACCCGGCGGCCCCCGCGGCGCCGGTGACCGCCGCGCCCGCCGCCCCGCAGCCGCCCCAGGCGGCCCCGCAGATCCCCGCGCAGCAGCCGTACGCCCCGCCCCAGCAGGAGCCCGACCCGTACGCGTACCAGCAGCAGGATCAGTACGCCTACCAGCAGCAGTACGCGCAGCAGGACCCGTACGGCTACCAGCAGCAGGATCCGTACGGCTACCCGCAGCAGGGGTACGACCAGATGCAACAGCAGGGGTACGTGGACCCGCAGCAGCAGCAACAGCAGCAACAACAGCACGAGCAGCAACAACAGCACCAGCAGCAGGCCCCCGGCGTGCTCGACGAGACCAGTCTCTTCGACACCGGCATGATCACGGCTGAGCAGCTCCGCCAGTACGAACAGGGCCGCTAGAGCCTGCTCGGGGGCCGGCCTGGGGCCGGATTGGGCCGAGAGCGAATGGTCCAGTATCCTGGCTGTTCGGTCGCGCGTACGTCCGCGATCCAGGCTGCCCGGCTAGTGAGCGAAGCTCACGACGGGGGCGGCCCTCCTTGAACTTCCAGGATTCGAAAGCAGGACCAGCCCTGAGCACTCACCTTGACCACCGAAACCCACTCGTGTTCGACACACACGAGCTGGGTCGGCGTCCTGGTGCGCTGCAGCGGCTGACCCGTTCCGTCGAGGCCCCCGGTTCTCCGGGTGTCTTCGGTATCGACGGGGTCATCGGAGTGTCGGCCGGCGCTCCGGTCGAGCTGGAGATCCGCCTTGAGTCGGTCATGGAAGGGGTGCTTGTCACAGGCACCGCCCGTGCAACGGCCGAGGGGGAGTGCGTAAGGTGTCTGGAGCCGCTGAAGCTTGATGTGGACGCGGACTTCCAGGAGATGTTCTCGTACCCTGACGCCGACGACCGGAGCCGCACCGCGGAACCGGCCGACGACGCCGAGGAAGACGAGGACAGGCTCTATCTCGAGGACGGCTTGTTCGACCTCGAACCTGTGCTGCGTGACGCGGTAGTGCTCGCACTGCCGATGCAGCCGGTGTGCCGGGACGACTGTCCGGGCCTGTGTTCCCAGTGCGGAGCACGGCTCGCGGACGACCCGGAGCATCACCACGACGTCGCCGACATTCGTTGGGCGGCACTGCAGGGACTCGCCGGGACCATCCAGGACGGCGAGAAGGACGACGTGAGCGGCGCCGAAGCCGGCGTCGACGAGAAGCAGGAGAAGTAGCCGTGGCTGTTCCGAAGCGGAAGATGTCGCGCAGCAACACGCGCCACCGCCGGTCGCAGTGGAAGGCTGCGGTCCCCACTCTGGTTTCGTGTGAGCGTTGCCAGGAGCCGAAGCTGCAGCACATCGCGTGCCCGAGCTGCGGCACGTACAACAAGCGCCAGGTCCTCGAGGTCTGAGCGGCTGGTGAGAGGCACCGTGTCTAGCCACAAAACGGCGGATGACGCCAAGAAGCAGGCGGAAAACACGGCCTCGTCCCACACGCTTTTGGAAGGGCGGCTCGGGTACAAACTCGAGTCCGCCCTTCTGGTGCGTGCACTGACCCACCGTTCGTACGCGTACGAGAACGGCGGTCTGCCGACGAATGAACGGCTCGAGTTCCTCGGGGACTCGGTGCTGGGACTCGTCGTCACGGACACGCTCTATCGCACCCACCCCGACCTGCCCGAAGGCCAGCTGGCCAAGTTGCGGGCCGCGGTGGTCAATTCGCGTGCGCTGGCGGAGGTCAGTCGCGGCCTCGAACTCGGCCTCTTCATCCGGCTCGGCCGGGGCGAAGAGGGTACGGGTGGCCGGGACAAGGCATCCATCCTCGCCGACACCCTTGAAGCGGTGATCGGCGCGGTCTATCTGGACCAGGGTCTGGACGCGGCGGGCGAGCTGGTGCACCGGCTCTTCGACCCGCTGATCGAGAAGTCCTCGAACCTGGGCGCGGGCCTGGACTGGAAAACCAGCCTCCAGGAGCTCACCGCCACCGAGAGCCTCGGCGTTCCCGAGTACCTCGTGACGGAGAGCGGCCCGGACCACGAGAAGACCTTTACTGCTGCCGCCCGCGTCGGAGGCGTCTCGTACGGCACCGGCACCGGCCGCAGCAAGAAGGAAGCGGAGCAGCAGGCCGCGGAGTCCGCCTGGCGCGAGATTCGTGCCGCCGCGGATGAGCGGATCGCGGCGGCGGAAGCCGCCGCGGGTGCTGCTGTCGCTACCACCGCTGCGGAGGACGACGGGGGCACCGACGCCCCGTCCGCCTGACAGTTGATTCACCGGCTGGTGCCGGTCGCCCTTCGGGTGGCCGGCACCAGCTTTTTTCGCCGCACCCACCCATGTGATCACCCGGAGTAGTCAATGCCCGAGCTGCCCGAGGTCGAAGTCGTCCGGCGTGGTCTTGAGCGGTGGGTGGCTCATCGCACCGTCGCCGATGTCGAGGTCCTGCATCCGCGCTCCGTGCGGCGGCACATCGCGGGCGGTGAGGACTTCGGGCACCGCCTCAAGGGACACCGGGTCGGTACGGCGATGCGGCGCGGGAAGTATCTCTGGCTGCCCGTCGAGGACGGCGGCACCTCGATCCTCGCCCATCTCGGCATGAGCGGACAGCTGCTCGTGCAGCCCCAAGAGGCCCCCGACGAGAAGCACTTGCGGATCCGGGTCCGGTTCGCCGACGAGCTCGGCACCGAGCTGCGCTTCGTCGACCAGCGCACCTTCGGCGGGCTCTCGCTGCACGCGAACACTCCGGACGGGCTGCCGGACGTCATCGCGCACATCGCGCGCGACCCGCTCGACGACGCGTTCGACGACGCGGCCTTCCACGCCGCGCTGCGCCGCCGCCGTACGACGATCAAACGCGCGCTGCTCGACCAGTCGTTGATCAGCGGGGTCGGCAACATCTACGCGGACGAGGCTCTTTGGCGGGCGAAGCTGCACTACGAGCGGCCCACCGCCACGTTCACGCGCCCGCGCACGGCTGAACTCCTGGGCCACGTACGGGACGTGATGAACGCGGCCCTCGCCGTCGGCGGCACGAGCTTCGACAGCCTGTACGTGAACGTGAACGGCGAGTCCGGGTACTTCGAGCGGTCGCTCGACGCCTATGGACGTGAGGACGAGCCGTGCCGCCGCTGCGGTACGGCGATGCGCCGGCGCCCCTGGATGAACCGCTCAAGCTACTTCTGCCCGCGCTGTCAGCGGCCGCCGGTCGCCACGCTGTCGTAGCGCTCGCGCGCTTCGAGCACGCCGTCCATCCTGCCTTCCACGAAGTGGATGAGGTTCATCAGGCGGTCGGCGATCTCCCGCCCCAGCGGGGTCAGTCGGTACTCCACGCGCGGCGGGTTGGTGGGCTGCGCCTCGCGGTGCACCAGGCCGTCGCGCTCAAGGGCGTGCAAGGTCTGGGACAGCATCTTCTCGCTCACGCCGTCGACCCGGCGGCGCAGTTCGTTGAACCGGAACGTGCCGTCGTGCAGCGCGCCCAGGATGAGCGCGCCCCAGCGTCCGGTGACGTGCTCCAGGGTGCCGCGCGAGGGGCACTGCTTGGAGAACACGTCGTACGCCAAGTCCTGCGCGGCCGCGTCGGCCATGTCCCGGGCGCCTTCGGTACACGAATCCATGCACACAGCATACTCCTGCGCAGCGCTATCCAATGGGTTGCGCTAACTGAAAGTTAGTGCTTTCCTTCAGTCACCGCTTGGCGCCCGTCCGACCAGGGTCCGACCGGTCCTGCCGCGTTCTGCCTCACGAGGAGCACCCACCATGACAAGCCCTGTCGTCGCGATCGCCTATCACTCGGGCTACGGCCACACCGCCGTCGTCGCCGAGGCGGTCCGCGCCGGTGCCGCCGACGCGGGCGCCACCGTGCACCTGATCAAGGTCGACGAGATCACCGAAGCGGAGTGGGAGCTGCTCGACGCCGCGGACGCGATCGTCTTCGGCTCGCCCACCTACATGGGCACCGCGTCCGGCGCCTTCCACGTCTTCGCGGAGGCCTCGTCGAAGCGCTGGTTCGCCAAGGCGTGGCACGACAAGCTGGCTGCCGGGTTCACCAACTCCGGTTCCAAGAGCGGCGACAAGCTGCACACCCTGCAGTTCTTCCAGACGCTCGCGGCACAGCACGCGATGCACTGGGTGAGCCTCGGTCTGACCCCGGGCTGGAACTCCACGCAGGGCTCCGAGCACGACCTCAACCGTCTGGGCTTCTTCTCGGGGGCCGCCGCGCAGACCAATTCCGACGAGGGTCCCGAAGGTGTACACAAGGCGGACATCGCCACGGCCGAGCACCTCGGCCGCCGGGTCACGCAGACCGCGCGGGTGTTCGTGACGGGGCGGGCGGCCGTCGCGCCCGTCGCGGCCTGAGACCCCGCGGGCTTCCTAGAAGCCGAAGTCCTGCGTCCACCAGGGGCCGCCCGGCGCGAAGTGCGCACCGACGCCCAGAGTCTTGTAGTCGCAGTTGAGGATGTTGGCCCGGTGCCCCGCGCTGTTCATCCAGGCGTCCATCACGGACTGGGCGTTGGCCTGGCCGCGGGCGATGTTCTCGCCGCCGAGGTCCGATATCCCGGCCTTCTCGGCGCGGTCCCACGGGGTCGCGCCGTCCGGGTCGGTGTGGTCGAAGAAGTCCCGCTCGGCCATGTCCTCGCTGAACGCTCCGGCGAGCGAGGCCAGCGAGGCGTCCGCGCGCACGGGGGAGCAGCCCACCTTGGCCCGCTCCTCGTTGACCAGCGTGAGCACTGAGGCCTCGGCGGCGCTCTCGGCGGACGGCGACTGCGATCCGTCCGGCGGAGCCTTGGGCTTCTCGGAGGGGGTGCGCGACGGGCTCGTCGGGGGCGTCGTCTTCTTCTTCTCGCCGGTCTGGGGCGCGGGGGCCTTGGACGACGGCTTCTTGGACGGCTCCGCCGAGGGCTTCTCGGCGGGGGCGGACTGCGAGGGGGACGGGTCCGGGGCATCGGCGCGCTCGGAGCCGCGGCTCGGCGGGGCCGACTCGCGATCGGCGGTGCCGTTCTCGCCGCCCTGGGGAGCCACCTCGGTGGGGGATCCCGCGGAGCGGACCTTGTTCGAGTCGCCGCCACCGCCCAGGGAGAAGTTGTCGGCGCCGGGGACAAGGCCGGAGGCGACCGCCACGGCGCCCATCGCGACCGCCGCCGACACACCGAGCAGACCGGTGCGCACCGGTGTGGCGCGGCCCCTGCGGCGGTGTGACACGGTGGCGGGGCGGGGCTCCGGGTAGCCGGCGTGCTCGCCCGCGTATCTGTCGGAGACCCCGGTGGCGCGGCCGGTGGCGGCTGCCCCTGCGCCGGAGCGTCGGTGGCGTCCCATCTCCTGGCCTTCCTCGTCCTGGCGGTCAAAGTGGCTCACCCGTACGGGTGAGGCTCATCGAGTCGGGACTGTACGCGATGGCGCATGGGGACGAAGTGCTCCGAGAGCAATTGGCCGGTTAGCGTGCACCCATGAACGAAGAAGTCAGAGTCACGGCCTGGGTGCGTGGCCAGGTGCAAGGCGTGGGTTTCCGCTGGTTCACGCGGGCCAAGGCTCTGGAGATCGGGGGCCTGAGTGGTTTTGCTCTCAATCTGGACGACGGCCGTGTGCAAGTCGTCGCCGAGGGTGCCCGAGTCGGCGCCCAGGGACTGCTCGACTGGCTGCGGGAGGGCGACACACCCGGCCGCGTCGACGGCGTCACTGAGATCTGGGACACTCCGCGCGGCATCTACGACACGTTCGCGATTCGCTGACGAAGAGCTGCCCGACGGGCCGGTGCGGGTGCGGCTGTGGCAACCGCCCGGGGCAGGAAAGCCCTGGTGGTTGCCAAGAACCGTACGTCGTGGCAGGCTCCCCGGTGAAGGATGATCGACACGCCCCCAGGGCCCCGCAGCAGAGGCAGCGCCGCCGTTCGTACGGCCGCAGGCCCCCGGGTTGCCCGCCAATACGGGGCGTGATCGTGTTGACCGTCAAACTTTTTGGTGAGACTCTGAAAGCCCCGCGCACCTTAGCTGTTTGGCATGTGAGAACGGCCAGCAAGACCTAGCAGGAACAACGAGTGCCAAGCACCGCGGGTGCGAATCCCTCACGACCCACACCGCTTCGGTCGGTCACTCATTGTGGAGGACCATCCATCATGGCAAAGGCGCTTCTCGGTTACGTCGGCGGCTCTGACCCGCGACTTCTCGCCGAGATGCGACGGCTCCAGCAGCGTGTCCAGGACCTGGAATCTGAGCTCGTAAAGATCCAGGCCGAGAACGACGCGCTTGCGGTCGCCGCTTCTCACGAATCGCTCCTCGAGGGCATCGACGTACCCCAGGCGGAGCCTGCGCTCACCTGACCACTGCCAACACCGAGCAACGGGCTCACCTCACCCGCAGGGTCCGCGTAACGACCATTCCTCGTCGCGCTCCGGCCCTCGTGTGAGCAGCCTCTTCACGCACGTGGTCGGGCTGACCAAGTCAGCCGCTTGTCCATATCTGCAAGGGGCGCTTCGGCGTCCCTTCTCTCTTGTCGCCGCGTACGCCGCTTCCTTCACCGTCTGATGTGCCCTGCATCTTCCTGGGCGAAACGGAGAAGGAAGAGGTGCGGCGCGCAGCGCCCCGTTGGAAGGGCGGTGGTGCGCCACGGGTGGCAGGTAGAGTCCGTCCGCGTGCACCTCAAGGCCATGACACTGCGCGGTTTCAAATCCTTCGCGTCCGCCACGACGCTGAAGTTCGAACCGGGCATCACCTGCGTCGTCGGACCGAACGGCTCCGGCAAGTCCAACGTCGTGGACGCGCTGTCCTGGGTCATGGGCGAGCAAGGTGCCAAGTCGCTGCGCGGCGGCAAGATGGAAGACGTCATCTTCGCCGGCACCACCGGGCGCCCGCCGCTCGGCCGCGCCGAGGTCTCCCTCACCATCGACAACTCCGACGGGGCTCTCCCCATCGAGTACGCCGAGGTCACCATCACGCGGATCATGTTCCGCAACGGCGGCAGCGAGTACCAGATCAACGGCGAGACCTGCCGCCTGCTCGACATCCAGGAACTGCTCTCCGACTCCGGCATCGGGCGTGAGATGCACGTCATCGTCGGGCAGGGGCAGCTCGACGGCGTACTGCACGCCGACCCCATGGGACGCCGTGCCTTCATCGAGGAGGCCGCGGGCGTCCTCAAGCACCGCAAGCGCAAAGAGAAGGCGCTGCGCAAGCTCGACGCGATGCAGGCCAACCTCGCGCGCGTACAGGATCTGACCGACGAGCTGCGGCGCCAGCTCAAGCCCCTCGGCCGGCAGGCCGCCGTCGCGCGCCGCGCCGCCGTGATCCAGGCCGACCTGCGCGACACCCGCCTGAGACTGCTCGCCGACGATCTCGTACGCCTGCGGGACGCCCTGCGGACGGAGGTCGCCGACGAAGCCGCGCTCAAGCAGCGCAAGGACAGCGCCGAGGCCGAGCTGAAGAAGGCGCTGAACCGGGAGGCGGAGCTGGAGGACGAGGTGCGGCGCCTCACGCCACGGCTCCAGCGCGCACAGCAGACGTGGTACGAACTTTCGCAGCTGGCCGAGCGGGTGCGCGGCACGGTGTCCCTCGCCGATGCCCGGGTCAAGAGTGCGACCGCCGCGCCCCCGGAGGAGCGGCGCGGCCGTGACCCCGAGGACATGGAGCGCGAGGCCGCGCGGATCCGCGAGCAGGAGGCGGAGCTGGAAGCCGCTCTGGAAGCGGCGGAGCACGCGCTTGAGGACACGGTGGGCCACCGTGCCGATCTGGAACGGGAGTTGGCGGTCGAGGAGCGCCGCCTCAAGGACGCGGCGCGGGCCATCGCCGATCGGCGTGAGGGGCTCGCGCGGCTGAACGGCCAGGTCAACGCGGCACGTTCGCGGGCGGGCTCGGCGCAGGCCGAGATCGACCGGCTCGCCATGGCGCGTGATGAGGCGGGGGAGCGGGCGGTCGCCGCCCAGGAGGAGTACGAGCAGCTGAAGGCGGAGGTCGACGGCCTCGACGCCGGTGACGCGGAGCTCGGCGAGCGGCACGACGAGGCGAAGCGTTTCCTCGCGGAGGCCGAGGCCGCGCTGACCGCGGCGCGCGAGGCGGCCACCGCCGCCGAGCGCAAGCGGGCCGCGGTCGCCGCCCGGCACGAGGCGCTCGCGCTCGGCCTGCGGCGCAAGGACGGCACGGGCGCGCTGCTCGCCGCGAAGGACCGCCTCACGGGGCTGCTCGGTCCCGCGGCCGAGCTGCTCTCGATCGCTCCGGGGCACGAGGTGGCGATCGCGGCGGCGTTCGGCGCGGCGGCGGACGCGATCGCGATGAGCACACCGGCGTCGGCGGCGGAGGCCATCCGGCTGCTGCGCAAGCAGGACGCGGGCCGGGCCGCGCTGCTGCTCGCGGGGGCGCCGGAGGGGACGGGCGATGACCCCCGTGACGTACGGCCTCAAGGCCCTCAAGGCTCCGAAGGTCCGCCACTGGTGGCCGAACTGGTGCGCGGGCCCGAGGAGTTGATGCCCGCGGTGCGACGGCTGCTGCGGGGAATGGTCGCCGTCGGCACGCTGGAGGACGCCGAGGACGTCGTCTACGCCCACCCGGAACTCACCGCCGTCACCGCCGAAGGCGACCTGCTCGGGGCGCACTTCGCGCAGGGCGGGTCCGCCGGGGCGCCGAGCCTTCTCGAAGTGCAGGCATCCGTCGACGAGGCGGCTGCCGAGTTGGAACAACTCGCCGAACAGTGCGATGAGTTGGCGCGTACGCAGCAGGAGGCGGGCGAGCGGCGCAAGGAGACGGCCGCGCTCGTCGAGGAGCTGGGCGAGCGCAGGCGGGCCGCCGACCGGGAGAAGTCGTCCGTGGCCCAGCAGCTCGGTGCGCTCGCCGGGCAGGCGCGCGGCGCCGTGGGCGAGGCCGAGCGCAGTGCGGCCGCCGCGGCCAAGGCGCAGGAGGCGCTGGACAAGGCGGTCGAGGACGCCGAGGAGCTGGCCGAGCGGCTTGCCGTGGCGGAAGAGGCTCCGGCCGAGGAGGAGCCCGACACCGCCGTGCGGGACCGGCTCGCCGCCGACGGCGCCAATGCCCGGCAGACCGAGATGGAGGCCAGGCTCCAGGTGCGTACGCACGAGGAGCGGGTCAAGGGTCTCGCGGGACGTGCCGAATCGCTCGACCGGGCCGCCCGCGCCGAACGCGAGGCACGCGCGCGTGCCGAGCAGCGCAAGGCCCGGATGCGGCACGAAGCCGCGGTCGCCGAGGCCGTCGCCCGTGGTGCGCGTCAGCTGCTCGCGCACGTCGAGGTCTCTCTCGTACGGGCACAGGAGGAGCGTGCCGCCGCCGAGCGTGCCAAGGAAGTGCGGGAGCGGGATCTGACCGCCGAGCGGGGCCAGGGGCGCGACCTCAAGGCGGAGCTCGACAAACTGACGGATTCAGTTCACCGCGGCGAGGTACTCGGTGCCGAGAAGCGGCTGCGGATCGAGCAGCTGGAGTCCAAGGCACTGGAGGAACTCGGTGTGGAACCGGCAGGACTCGTCGCCGACTACGGCCCCGACCAGCTCGTGCCGCCCTCGCCCGCCGCCGAGGGCGAGGAGCTTCCCGAAGACCCGGAGCACCCGCGCAACAGGCCCGTGCCGTACGTACGCGGTGAGCAGGAGAAGCGGCTGAGGTCAGCCGAACGGGCGTATCAGCAGCTCGGGAAGGTGAACCCGCTGGCTCTTGAGGAGTTCGCCGCGTTGGAGGAGCGCCATAAGTTCCTGAGCGAGCAGTTGGAGGACCTGAAGAAGACGCGGGCCGATCTCCTGCAAGTCGTGAAGGAGGTCGACGAGCGCGTCGAGCAGGTCTTCACCGAGGCCTACCGGGACACGGCCCGTGAGTTCGAGGGCGTCTTCTCGCGGCTCTTCCCCGGCGGCGAGGGGCGGCTCATCCTGACCGACCCCGACAACATGCTCACCACGGGCGTCGACGTCGAGGCGCGCCCGCCGGGCAAGAAGGTCAAGCGGCTCTCGCTGCTCTCCGGCGGTGAGCGGTCCCTTACGGCCGTGGCGCTGCTCGTTTCGATCTTCAAGGCGCGGCCCAGTCCCTTCTACGTGATGGACGAGGTCGAGGCCGCGCTCGACGACACCAACCTGCAGCGGCTCATCCGCATCATGGAGGAGCTGCAGGAGGCGTCGCAGCTCATCGTGATCACGCACCAGAAGCGGACGATGGAGGTCGCGGACGCGCTGTACGGCGTGTCCATGCAGGGCGACGGCGTCTCCAAGGTGATCAGCCAGCGGCTTCGATAGCTCTCCGCGGCTCTCTGCGGCTCTCCGGCGGTGACCTTCACCGGTTCACCTCATTAACTTCAAGTCTTGAACGAAACGAGCCCCACGCGTGCCTGAAGTTCGCAAGAACCCAGGTGTTGACTTCGAAACTTGAAGGCATAGTCTCTGCAACGTTGCTTTTACCTTCAGGTGGTGGGCGGCACGAAGTTGTGCGCCACTTGAAGTGCTCACCCCCACCCCCGGCGATGTTGCCGGTGGCCCGAGGAGTCCATGTGACCAGCACAACGAAGGCGCCGCAGCCCGGAGGCAGAGAGGCCCACCCGGACCATCTCGGCCATGTCATCTTCATTACGGCCGCCGCCGCGATGGGTGGCTTCCTCTTCGGCTACGACAGTTCGGTGATCAATGGCGCCACCGTCGCCATCCAGCACCGCTTCGACGTAGACGCGAACATGCTCGGCTGGATCATCGCCACCGCACTGCTCGGCTGTGCCGTCGGTGCCGCGATCGCCGGGCGCATCGCCGACCGCATCGGCCGCATCCGCTGCATGCAGATCGCCGCCGTCCTCTTCGCCGCGAGCGCCGTCGGCTCCGCCCTGCCGTTCGCCGCCTGGGACCTGACGATGTGGCGCCTCATCGGCGGCATCGGCATCGGCATGGCCTCCGTCATCGGCCCGGCCTACATCGCAGAGGTGGCGCCGCCCGCGTACCGAGGCCGCCTCGCCTCGTTCCAGCAGGCCGCGATCGTCACCGGCATCGCCGTCTCCCAGCTGGTCAACTGGGGCATCCTGAACATGGCCGACGGCGACCAGCGCGGCAAGCTCCTCGGCCTCGAGGCCTGGCAGCTGATGCTCGGCGTCATGGTCATCCCGGCCGTCATCTACGGCCTGCTCTCCTTCGCCATCCCCGAGTCGCCGCGCTTTTTGATCTCGGTCGGCCGCAACACCGAGGCGAAGAAGGTGCTCGGCGAGGTCGAGGGCACCGGGATCGACCTGGACGGACGCGTCGCCGAGATCGAGCACGGCATGCGCAGCGAGCACAAGTCCTCGTTCAAGGACCTGCTCGGCAAGGTCGGCTTCCTGCCGATCGTCTGGATCGGCATCGGACTCTCGGTGTTCCAGCAGCTCGTCGGCATCAACGTGATCTTCTACTACTCGAACCAGCTGTGGCAGTCGATCGGCAAGGACCCGAGCAGCTCGTTCCTGTACTCGTTCGAGACGTCGATCGTGAACATCATCGGCACGGTCATCGCGATGATCTTCGTCGACCGTATCGGCCGCAAGCCGCTGGCCATCATCGGCTCCGCCGGTATGGCGCTCGCGCTCTTCACCTGCGCCTGGGCGTTCTCGTACCGCACAGGGTCCGGCGACAACGTCTCGCTGCCGAACGCGCAGGGCCTGACCGCGATCATCGCCGCCAACGCCTTCGTGCTCTTCTTCGCCCTCTCCTGGGGCGTGGTGGTCTGGGTCCTGCTCGGCGAGATCTTCCCGAACCGGCTGCGTGCGGCGGCCCTCGGTGTCGCCGCGTCGGCCCAGTGGCTCGCCAACTTCGCGATCACCAAGACCTTCCCGAGCATGTCCGAGTGGAGCCTGACCGGCTCGTACATCATCTACGGCGCCTTCGCCGTGCTCTCGATCCCCTTCGTCATGAAGTTCGTCAAGGAGACGAAGGGCAAGACCCTGGAGGAGATGGGCTAACCCCCGCTGCCCCTCCTCCGAGGAAGCTGCCCCGGTTCAAGGACCTATTCCTTGAGCCGGGGCAGTACGTTTTCGCAGAAGTGGTGCAGACTGCGCCATCCCTCGTCGACCGGCATCCCGCCCGACAGCGGGTGTAGTACGAGATTGGCGGCGCCGCCCTGCACGTACGCCACGCACTCGTCGGGCGTGAGGACGCGGTAGACGCCCTCGGCGCGCAGCTCCTCGACCGTCGTGGCGCCGGACTTCACCGCCGAGCGGATGTCCTTGGACTGCCAGGAGGCGTAGGTGCGGGCCTCGTGCAGGAAGTGCTCGCCGTGCTCGGCCCAGGTGCGGTCGGGGTCGTCCGCGATGTGCAGGAGCGGGGTCTTTGCCGCGGGCATCATGGTCCAGCCCTCGGTGCCGTACTCGGTGAGGCGCGCGTTGTAGTACGCCTCAAGGTCCGGCAGATGGGCGCTGGGGAAGAACGGCAGGCCGAGCCGGGCCGCGCGGCGGGCCGCCGCCTGCGACGAGCCGCCGACCAGGAGCAGCGGGTGGGGCCGGGTGAACGGGCGCGGGGTGACGCGCACGGTGCGGCCGCGGAACTCGAAGGGCTCACCCGTCCACGCCTTCAGGAGCGTTTCGAGCAGCTCGTCCTGGAGCTTGCCGCGCCGCTTCCACTCGACGTCGAACGCCTCGTACTCGGTGGGCCGGTAGCCGATCCCCGCCACCGTCACCAGTCGGCCGCCGCTGAGCAGGTCGAGTACGGCGATGTCCTCGGCGAGCCGGAGCGGATCGTGCAGCGGGCCGATGATCGCGGAGACCGTGACCGCGATGCGCCGGGTCGCGCCGAAGACCGCGCCCGCGAAAGTGAAGGGCGAGGGCAGCCAGTTGTTGTCGACGCCGTGGTGCTCCTCGGTCTGCACGGTGGAGATGCCCCGGTCATCCGCGTACGCGGCCATCTCCAGGGCGGCCTTGTAGCGGTCGCTCAGCGAGGTGGGCGTGGCATCCGGTTCGACGAGGTTGAATCGTACGACTGTCACGGGCATGGAAAACGTCCCCCTTCACCGTGGGCGGGCGAAGAGGGACGTTAGATGACGTGGTGTCAGATGAACAGGGTCCGGGGGCAGTTGTTCCGGATCAGGCCGGGCCGGCAGCGGGCCGGGACCGGATCAGGCCGAGACCAGCTCGGTCTCGCCCTCGTCCTCGGGGGCCTCGACGGCGGGGTTCCTCGGCAGTACCGCGTACAGCGCCGCCGCGATGACGATCGTGGCCAGCCAGCCCAGGCCGTTGCGGCCGATCCAGGACGTGGCGAGCGGGCCGCTGAACCAGTCGACCTTCGTGAAGAGCAGGCCCATCACCAGGGCCACGGCCCACGCGGTCATGGCCTGCCAGGCGAAGCCCGCCCGGTACCAGTAGGCGCTGGTGCGCTTGGTGTCCATCAGGGCCTCGGCGTCGTACGTCTTCCTGCTCAGCATGTCGATGCCGAAGACGCCGATCCAGGCGGAGAACGCGACGGCGAGCAGGGTCAGGAAGGAGACGAACGAGCTGATGAAGCTGGTGGCCACGTTCATCAGGAGGTAGCCGAAGATCAGGCTGATGACGGCGTTGATGCTCACGGCCCAGGTGCGCGGGACCTTGATGCCGAGCGTCATCGCGGTGAAGCCCGCGGAGTACATCGACATCGAGTTGATCAGGAGCATGCCGATCAGTGCCATCAGGAGGTACGGCACCGCGATCCACGTCGGAAGCAGCTGGCCGACGAAGGAGACCGGGTCCGAGGCCTTCGACAGGCTCGGCACGCTGACCGCCATGACCGCGCCCATCAGGACCATCGGTACGACCACGATGCCGGCGCCGCCGATCGCGTTGCCCACCAGGGCCTTGCCGGAGGCCCTGCGCGGGAGGTAGCGCGTGAAGTCCGGGCCCGTGGGGACCCAGCTGATGCCGCCCGCAGCGATCGTGCCGATGCCCGCGATCATCGCGGCGGTGGAGCCCGCGGACCGCGAGAAGACGTCCGACCAGGGCGTGTTGGCCACCAGGTAGACAAGGACGAGGACGCTGAACGCGCCGAAGAGGTACGTCGCCCAGGTGTTGCAGATGTGCAGCACCTTGCGGCCCAGGCCGCTGATCAGGAACGTGCAGGAGACGAAGGCGACCAGCGTCACGACCGTCAGCCACGTGCTGGACTTCACGCCGAAGCAGATGTCCAGGACGGTGATGATCGCGTAGGCGCCCGTCACCGCGTTGATGGTCTCCCAGCCCCAGCGCGCGACCCAGATCAGCGCGCCCGGGAAGAGGTTGCCGCGCTGACCGAAGACGGCGCGCGAGAGCGTCATGCCGGGGGAGCCGCCGCGCTTGCCCGCGATCGAGATCAGACCGACCAGGCCGTAGCTGAGGAGGGGCGAGACGAGGGCGACGACCAGGGCCTGCCAGAAGTTGAGGCCGTTGGTCACGATGAGGCCCGCGCCCATGGTGAGCAGCAGGACGCTGATGTTGGCCGCCACCCAGGTGGGGAACAGCTCGCGGGTCCGGCCCGTGCGCTCGGAGTCGGGGACGGGCTCGAGGCCGCGTGTCTCCAGGGCGCCTTCGGTTTCGGCGGTGGCGGTGGTGCTCATGGGGTGGGGTCCGTGCCTCTCGCTCGGATCGCAACGCTGCGATCCGTCCGTGATCCGTCCGTGTGGGGGTGATCGAGTTGGACTCTACGCGCGTTGATACGGAGAGCTCCATCGTACTTTAGTCCGAGTAGTGCCCTCTATTAGCTTATGTTCTTTGGAGGAAGCTACAGCTTGGGCCCGTGTTGCCCCCATGGCTGATACTGGGTGAGTTATGGAAATCGTCATCCTTGCTGTAGTCATCGCCGTGGTCGTGATCGGCGCGCTCGGCGGGCTCGTGATCGGCAGCCGCAAGAAGAAGCAGCTGCCGCCGCAGGCCCCGTCGTCCACGCCCACCATCACCGCTCCTCCGGCCGAGCCGCATGTCGGCGACGAGGCCGAGACGCCGCGCGACGAACCGCGCCGCACGATCGAGGAGGTGGAACTCCCGCTCGCCGAGCCGTCGGCGTCGGCCCCCGTGGTCGTCGAAGAACCGGCCGCACCGGAGATCGAGACCCCGGAGCCCACGGCAGGTCGCCTGGTACGTCTGCGCACGCGGCTCTCGCGCTCGCAGAACGCACTCGGCAAGGGGCTGCTCACGCTCCTCTCCCGCGAGCACCTGGACGAGGACACATGGGAGGAGATCGAGGACACGCTCCTCACCGCCGACGTCGGCGTGGCCCCCACCCAGGAACTGGTCGAGCGCCTTCGCGAGCGCGTCCGCGTACTCGGCACCCGCACCCCGGACGATCTGCGCACCCTGCTGCGCGAGGAACTCCTCACGCTCCTCGGCCCCGACCTGGACCGCGTCGTGAAGACCGAGTCGGGCCTGGAGACGCCCGGCATCGTGATGGTCGTCGGCGTGAACGGCACCGGCAAGACCACCACCACCGGAAAGCTCGCGCGCGTCCTCGTCGCCGACGGCCGCTCGGTGGTCCTCGGCGCCGCTGACACGTTCCGCGCGGCTGCCGCCGACCAGCTGCAGACCTGGGGCGAGCGCGTGGGCGCACGCACGGTCCGCGGGCCCGAGGGCGGCGACCCCGCGTCGATCGCCTTCGACGCGGTCAAGGAAGGCATCGCGGAGGGCGCCGACGTCGTGCTCATCGACACCGCGGGCCGGCTGCACACCAAGACCGGTCTGATGGACGAGCTCGGCAAGGTCAAGCGCGTCGTCGAGAAGCACGCGCCGCTCGACGAGGTGCTGCTCGTCCTGGACGCGACGACCGGGCAGAACGGCCTGGTGCAGGCGCGGGTCTTCGCCGAGGTCGTCGACATCACCGGCATCGTCCTGACGAAGCTGGACGGCACGGCCAAGGGCGGCATCGTCGTGGCGGTCCAGCGCGAGCTGGGCGTGCCGGTGAAGCTGGTCGGGCTCGGCGAGGGCGCGGACGATCTTGCGCCGTTCGAGCCGGAGGCGTTCGTGGACGCGTTGATCGGCGAGTAGCGCTTTGCCGGTGGGCGGCCCGTCTGTGCCCCGCGGGTGCGTTGTGGCTGGTCGCACCCCCGCGGCGGAGCCGCGTATCGATACGGCCCCGCGCCCCTGAGGGGTGCCACTGTGCCGCTGTAGAAGAAATGCCCGCCCCGGGGTGCAGCCGGGGCGGGCATTTCGCTGTGCGGGCGTTACGCCGGTGAGCGGTGTGCCACGTAGGCCAAGGTCCCCAGAATCAGCCGCGCCTGCGGCGGATGCGTCGCCGAGTCCAGGTCCGGCGCGCGGAGCCAGCGGACCGGGCCCAGGCCCCCGCGGTCGGACGGCGGGGCCGTGATGTGGGTGCCGGGGCCCAGGCCGTGCAGGTCGATGTCGGCGTCGTCCCAGCCCATGCGGTAGAGCAGCTGGGGGAGTTCGGCGGCGGCGCCGGGGGCCACGAAGAAGTGCGTGCGGCCGTCCGGGGTGACCGCCACGGGGCCGAGCGGCAGGCCCATGCGCTCCAGGCGGACCAGCGCCCTGCGTCCGGCTGCCTCGGCCACCTCGATCACGTCGAAGGCGCGCCCCACGGGCAGCAGCACGGCCGCGCCGGGGAACTGTGACCAGGCCTCGGTCACTTCGTCGAGCGTCGCCCCGGCGGGAACCTCGGGAGCGAACTCCAGGGGGTGGGCGCCGGGGGCCGCGCAGTCGGTCGCGCCGCAGGAGCAGCGGCCGTCCAGGGCGCGTGCGCCGGGGACCGTCGCCCATCCCCACAGTCCGGTGTACTCGGCCACCGCCGTGCACTCCGAGGTGCGGCCGCGCCGACGTGAACCGGTGCGGAGCTCTCTCGTTCCCCGGATGCCGCCGATCGTGAAGCCCATGCCCCCTCCAACGGGTCGAGCGCGGTGTGGTTACGTGACGGAATCGGATCGTGACCCTCTGCTTTTGTGCGGGCGCCCGGAGGTGAGAGGGGGGAGTGCTCGCAAATGTGCGCCCCCGAAGTGCTCCCTTCCGCCCACCTTCGGACGTCCACTGTCAAGTCAATCGCTTGTGACCGGGCGGGAGTTCATTCGAAGGGGTGGCGAATGGTGGCGTTTACGCGATCGCCCTCGCCGGAGGGGTGATCGTAGGATTACTTTCAGTGCACGGACCCTAAGTGTTGTGCAATCGTGGGTATGCCGGAGGCAACTAGGTCCCCTGTTCGACGGGTGACGTTCTCCGGGCGGAGAGCCGCAACGCGCGGCATTCTGGTAAGGCTTGGCGTGAGACCGCGCGTAAGTGTCTTGAGGGATGGGGGCGTTCTAGTGGGCGGCAACGGCGAAAGTGGTGCGAACGCTGAGAAGCGCCCCAACGAACTGCTCAACTCCTGGTTCGTGCGAAGCGGCTGGTCGAAGGGCGAGCTCGCGCGGCAAGTGAACCGCAGGGCACGGGAGTTGGGTGCGCACCACATTTCCACGGACACCTCACGGGTGCGCCGCTGGCTGGACGGCGAGAACCCCCGCGAGCCCATCCCGCGCATCCTCTCCGAGCTGTTCTCCGAGCGGTTCGGCTGCGTCGTCGCGGTCGAGGACCTCGGGCTGCGCGCCGCGCACCAGGCGCCCTCCGTCTCGGGCGTCGACCTGCCCTGGACGGGACCCCAGACCGTCGCGCTCATCAGTGAGTTCTCGCGCAGCGACCTGATGCTGGCCCGGCGCGGCTTCCTCGGCACCTCGCTCGCGCTCTCCGCGGGCACCGCCCTCATCGAACCGATGCAGCGCTGGCTGGTCCCAGGACCGACGACCCCGGTCGGCAACCCCGAGCCCGCCACGCCGTCCCGCAGGCCGGGACGGCTCTCCAAACCGGAGCTCGACCTCCTGGAGTCCACCACCGTGATGTTCCGGCAGTGGGACGCGCAGTGCGGAGGAGGTCTGCGGCGCAAGGCGGTCGTCGGCCAACTTCACGAGGTGACGGACCTGCTGCAGGAGCCCCAGCCCGAGGCCACGTCCAAGCGGCTCTTCAAGGTCGCGGGCGAACTGGCCGAACTGGCGGGCTGGATGAGCTACGACGTCGGACTCCAGCCCACCGCCCAGAAGTACTTCGTGCTCGCCCTGCACGCGGCGAAGGAAGCGGGCGAGAAGCCGCTCGGTTCGTACATCCTCTCCAGCATGAGCCGCCAGATGATCCACCTCGGGCGGCCCGACGACGCGCTCGAACTGATCCATCTCGCGCAGTACGGCAGTCGAGACTGCGCCAGCCCGCGCACCCAGGCCATGCTGTATGCGATGGAGGCCCGCGCCTACGCCAGCATGGGCCAGCCCGGCAAGTGCAAACGGGCCGTGCGCATGGCCGAGGACACCTTCTGCGACGCCGCCGACTGCGACGAGCCCGAGCCCGACTGGATCCGCTTCTTCTCCGAGGCCGAGCTGAACGGCGAGAACGCCCACTCGTTCCGCGACCTGGCCTATGTGGCGGGCCGCAGCCCCACCTACGCCTCGCTCGCCGAGCCCGTCATGGAGCGCGCCGTCCACCTCTTCGGCAAGGACTCCGAGCACCAGCGTTCGTACGCACTGAACCTCATCGGGATGGCCACCGTCCACCTGCTCCAGCGCGAGCCCGAGCAGAGCACGATCCTGGCGGGCCAGGCCCTCACCATCGCCAAGAAGGTCCGCTCCGAGCGGGTCAACACCCGCCTTCGCAAGACGGTGGACACCGCGGTGCGGGACTTCGGCGACACCGCGGAGGTCGTGCGGCTCACCGAGCAGCTCGCCGTCGACATGCCGGAAACCGCGGAGGCCGGCTGACGAAGACCGTCTGACGAGAACCGCGGAGGCGGTCTGACGAAACCGCGGGCGGTCTGACGAATCCGCGGGCGGTCTGACAGCGCCCCACCAAGACTCCGGCCGTGGCCGGCCCATCCCGAACTGCCCGACTCGGCTCCCCCGCGCCAGGCCCATCGGATGGCCGCCGCGGCCGGTTCGCGTGCTGTGCGCAGGGTATGGAAACGCGCCCCGCCTGACCCGGCAGTTCATGGACGTGTAACACGTACGACCTCTTCGTCACTGCGGCGAAACACCTAGGGGCACCCCCGGAAACGGCGCTGCGCCAATCTCGTGGCGCATAACGGCCCACCGTTCCCCAAGCTCTCGGCTCCGCTCGACCAGGGGAGAGCCCACCAGCCCCGCCCGCACGGGCCGCATACGACGACGAGGAGACGCCGATGCCCCCAGGCATCACGATCGCCGCAGACGCCCCGCAGCTGTCTGCCGCCAACACCGGGTTCATGCTCATCTGTTCCGCCCTGGTGATGCTCATGACGCCGGGACTGGCCTTCTTCTACGGAGGCATGGTCCGCGTCAAGAGCACGCTGAACATGCTGATGATGAGCTTCATCAGTCTGGGGATCGTCACCATCCTCTGGGTGCTGTACGGCTTCTCCATCGCGTTCGGCACCGACCACGGCAGCCTCTTCGGCTGGTCGTCCGACTACGTCGGGCTGAGCGGCATAGGCCTGACCGAGCTCTGGGACGGCTACACCATCCCGGTCTATGTCTTCGCGGTCTTCCAGCTGATGTTCGCGATCATCACGCCCGCGCTGATCAGCGGTGCGCTCGCCGACCGCGTGAAGTTCACCGCCTGGGCGCTGTTCGTCACGCTCTGGGTCACGATCGTCTACTTCCCCGTCGCGCACTGGGTGTGGGGCACGGGCGGCTGGGCCTTCGAGCTCGGCGTCATCGACTTCGCCGGTGGTACGGCCGTGCACATCAACGCCGGAGCCGCGGCGCTCGGCGTGATCCTGGTCATCGGCAAGCGCGTCGGCTTCAAGAAGGACCCGATGCGGCCGCACAGCCTGCCGCTCGTCATGCTCGGCGCCGCACTGCTCTGGTTCGGCTGGTTCGGCTTCAACGCCGGATCGTGGCTGGGCAACGACGACGGCGTCGGCGCGATGATGTTCCTGAACACGCAGGTCGCCACCGCCGCGGCCATGCTGGCCTGGCTCGCCTACGAGAAGATCCGGCACGGCGCGTTCACCACGCTCGGCGCCGCTTCCGGTGCCGTGGCGGGGCTCGTCGCGATCACTCCGTCCGGCGGCTCCATCTCGCCGCTCGGCGCGATCGCCGTCGGAGCCATCGCCGGTCTGCTGTGCGCCATGGCCGTCGGCCTCAAGTTCAAGTTCGGCTACGACGACTCCCTCGACGTCGTCGGCGTCCACCTCGTCGGCGGTGTCGTCGGCTCGCTGCTCGTCGGCTTCTTCGCCACCGGTGGAGTCCAGTCCGACGCCAAGGGCCTCTTCTACGGCGGCGGCCTCGACCAGTTGGGCAAGCAGGCCGCCGGTGTCGGCGCGGTCCTCGCGTACTCCCTCATCGCCTCAGCGATCCTCGCCTTCCTGGTGGACAGGACCATCGGGATGCGGGTCAGCGAGGACGAGGAGGTCGGCGGCATCGACCAGGTGCAGCACGCCGAGACCGCGTACGACTACAGCGGAGCGGGCGGTGGCACGGCGCCCCGCACCGCCGCCGCGCCGAGCCCGCCGGTCCAGGACACCGGTAAGAACAAGAAGGTGGACGCATGAAGCTCATCACCGCGGTCGTCAAGCCGCACCGGCTCGACGAGATCAAGGAGGCCCTCCAGGCCTTCGGCGTCCAGGGCCTGACCGTCACCGAGGCCAGCGGCTACGGACGGCAGCGCGGCCACACCGAGGTCTACCGTGGCGCGGAGTACACCGTCGATCTCGTACCGAAGATCCGGATCGAGGTCCTGGTCGAGGACGACGACGCCGAACAGCTCGTGGATGTCGTGGTGAAGGCCGCCCGAACCGGCAAGATCGGGGACGGCAAGGTCTGGAGCGTCCCGGTCGAGACGGCGGTGCGCGTGCGGACCGGCGAGCGCGGGCCCGACGCGCTGTGAGCGGGGTCGGCCGAGCTGAGCCGAGCGGGACTGAGCGGGACGAGCGGGACTGAGCGGGACGAGCGGGACTGAGCGGGACGGACAGGAGCTGCTGGGTGACGAGTATGGACGAACGTACTGAATCGGACTCGGAAGACTCCGGACCCAGCGGCTATGCGGCGGCCCGGCTGCGCCTCCTTCAAGGGGAGGCGCAGTCCGGGCCGCCGCGCCGTTCGGGCCTGTCCGACCTCACGGACGACTGGCTGACCGGACTCTTCATGGCCGCGGGCGCGCCGCGCGGGACCTCGCTCGTCGCCGTGGGGGGCTACGGCAGGGGCGAGCTCTCGCCGCGCAGCGACCTGGATCTGCTGTTGCTGCACGACGGCAGCGCGGACGCCGGGGAGGTGGCGGCCCTCGCGGACCGCGTCTGGTATCCCATCTGGGATCTCGGGCTCGCGCTCGACCACTCCGTGCGGACGCCGACGGAGGCCCGCAAGACGGCGGGCGATGACCTCAAGGTGCAGCTGGGGCTGCTCGACGCGCGGCACGTGGTGGGTGACCTCGGGCTCACCGCCGGGCTGCGCACCGCGGTGCTCGCGGACTGGCGCAACCTCGCGCCGAAGAAGCTGCCCGAGCTGCGGGAGCTGTGCGAGGAACGGGCCGAGCGGCAGGGGGAGCTGAGCTATCTCCTGGAGCCGGATCTGAAGGAGGCGAGGGGTGGGCTCAGGGACGCGACCGCGCTGCGGGCCGTCGCCGCCTCGTGGCTCGCGGACGCGCCGCGTGAGGGCCTTTCCGACGCCCGGCGGCGGCTGCTCGACGTGCGGGACGCGCTGCATCTGACCACGGGGCGTGCCACGGACCGGCTCGCCCTCCAGGAGCAGGACCAGGTCGCCGCCGAGCTGGGGCTCCTTGACGCGGACACCTTGCTGCGGCAGGTGTACGAGGCCGCCCGCACCGTTTCGTACGCGAGTGACGTGACGTGGCGCGAGGTGGGCAGGGTGCTGCGGTCCCGGGCCGTACGGCCTCGGCTGCGGGCGATGCTGGGCGGCGGCAAGGGGACGGTGGCCGAGCGGTCGCCGCTGGCCGAGGGAGTGGTGGAGCAGGACGGGGAGGTCGTCCTCGCCCGCGCGGCCCGCCCCGAGCGGGACCCGGTGCTGCCGCTGCGGGCCGCGGCTGCCGCGGCCCAGGCGGGACTGCCGCTTTCGCTGCACGCGGTGCGCAGGATGGCCGCGGCGGTACGTCCGCTGCCCACGCCGTGGCCCGCTGAGGCCCGGGAGCAGTTGGTGACGCTCCTGGGGGCCGGGCGGCCGACGGTCGAGGTGTGGGAGGCGCTGGAGGCCGAGGGGCTGATCACCCGGCTGCTGCCGGACTGGGAGCGGGTGCGGTGCCGGCCGCAGCGCAACGCCGTGCACACGTGGACGGTCGACCGGCATCTGGTGGAGACGGCGGTGCAGGCCTCGGAGCTGACCCGGCGGGTGGGACGGCCCGACCTGTTGCTGGTGGCCGGGCTGCTGCACGACATCGGCAAGGGCTGGCCGGGGGATCACTCCGTGGCCGGGGAGATCATCGCCAGGGACGTCGCCGCGCGGATCGGGTTCGACCGGGCGGATGTCGCCGTGCTGGCCACTCTCGTACGTCATCACCTGCTCCTGATCGAGACGGCGACGCGGCGCGACCTCGACGACCCGGCCACGGTGCGGTCCGTCGCGGACGCGGTGGGGTCGACGGGGACGCTGGAACTGCTGCACGCGCTGACGGAGGCGGACGCGCTCGCCACCGGTCCCGCGGCCTGGTCCGCCTGGCGGGGTTCGCTCGTCGCCGACCTGGTCAAGCGGGTGGGTGCTGTCCTCGCCGGGGACGAGCCGGAGGGAGGGGAGGACGTCGCTCCCACCGCTGAGCAGGAGCGGCTGGCCGTGGAGGCGTTCCGTACGGGTGGGCCGGTGCTTGCGCTGCGGGCGCAGACGGAGGGGGTCGGAGTTTCTCCCTCTGGTTCTGGTTCGGGGGAGGAGGCGGCCGGGGATCCCGAGCCGCTGGGCGTGGAGCTGGTGATCGCGGTGCCGGATCAGCCCGGCGTTCTGTCCGCCGTCGCGGGAGTCCTTGCCATGCACCGGCTCGCCGTACGGACGGCTGAGCTCCGGGGTGTCGGGCTGCCGTCCGGTCTTGAGGACTCGGTCCTGCTCCTGAACTGGCGGGTCGCCGCGGAGTACGGCTCTCTGCCGCAGGCCGCGCGGCTGCGGGCGGACCTGGTGCGGGCGCTGGACGGCTCACTGGACATCGCGTCGAGGCTGGCGGAACGGGACGCGGCGTACCCGAGGCGCCGGGGAACGGTGGCGCCGCCGCCCCGCGTGACGGTGGCATCGGCGGGCTCACGCCTCGCGACGGTGATCGAGGTACGGGCCCAGGACGCGCCGGGCCTGCTGCACCGGATCGGCAGGGCGCTGGAGTCGGCGGGGGTGCTGGTGCGCAGTGCGCATGTGTCGACGCTGGGTGCGAACGCGGTGGACGCCTTCTACGTGACGGAGCCGAAGCCGGACGCGTCGACGCCGACGCCGTCGCCTCTGTCGGGGGAGCGGGCCGTGGGGGTGGCTCGGGCTGTGGAGGAGGCGTTGCGGGGGTAGTTGCCCTGCCCACCCCCCCGGCCCGTGCGGCTCCCACCCGCCCCTCATGCGGATCGCCCACCCACCTCCTGGCGGCGCGGGGCTATCGGGCGGGCGGGTGGAAAGGCTTGTTCTGACGGAGGTGGATGCGGGGCGATCGGGCGGGTGGGTGCGAGAGGCATTTCGGTGAGCCCCGCGCCGAGGAGCGCTGGAAGAGGCGGCGGCCCCACCGCGGGCCCGGCTGCTGAACACCAGGGCGAGGACTGCGGGCCCACACTCCCAGTGGGCCAGATACCCTGGAGGGCGACCTATCCGCCCTCCCCCAAGTTCTCGGCTTCGGTCGAGCAGGGGGCGCCCCCTTCGACCCGAGGATTCGCGACCGCCGTGTTCGACACTCTCTCCGACCGCCTCGCAGCGACATTCAAGAACCTCCGGGGCAAGGGCCGCCTGTCCGAGGCGGACATCGACGCCACGGCGCGCGAGATCCGCATCGCCCTGCTCGAGGCGGACGTCGCCCTTCCCGTCGTCCGGGCCTTCATCAAGCAGGTCAAGGAGCGCGCCGCAGGGGTCGAGGTCTCCCAGGCCCTGAACCCCGCCCAGCAGGTCATCAAGATCGTCAACGAGGAGCTCATCGGCATCCTCGGCGGTGAGACCCGGCGCCTGCGGTTCGCCAAGAACCCGCCGACCGTCATCATGCTCGCCGGTCTGCAGGGTGCGGGTAAGACCACCCTCGCCGGAAAGCTCGGCCTCTGGCTGAAGGGGCAGGGCCACTCCCCGCTCCTGGTGGCGTGCGACCTGCAGCGGCCGAACGCCGTGAACCAGCTCTCCGTCGTCGGCGAGCGCGCCGGCGTCGGCGTCTACGCCCCGCAGCCGGGCAACGGCGTCGGCGACCCGGTCCAGGTCGCCAAGGACTCGATCGAGTTCGCCAAGACCAAGCAGTACGACGTCGTCATCGTCGACACCGCGGGGCGCCTGGGCATCGACCAGGAGCTGATGCAGCAGGCCGCGGACATCCGCGACGCCGTGAGCCCGGACGAAGTCCTCTTCGTCGTCGACGCCATGATCGGTCAGGACGCCGTCAACACGGCGGAGTCCTTCCGCGACGGCGTCGGTTTCGACGGTGTCGTCCTGTCGAAGCTCGACGGTGACGCCCGCGGTGGCGCCGCCCTGTCGATCGCCCAGGTCACCGGGCGTCAGATCATGTTCGCCTCGAACGGCGAGAAGCTGGACGACTTCGACGCGTTCCACCCGGACCGCATGGCGTCCCGCATCCTCGGCATGGGCGACATGCTCACGCTGATCGAGAAGGCCGAGCAGACCTTCTCCCAGCAAGAGGCCGAGAAGATGGCCGCCAAGCTGCAGGGCAGCAAGGGCGGCAAGGACTTCACGCTCGACGACTTCCTGGCCCAGATGGAGCAGGTCAGGAAGATGGGCAGCATCAGCAAGCTGCTCGGGATGATGCCCGGCATGGGGCAGATCAAGGACCAGATCAACAACCTGGACGAGCGGGACGTCGACCGCACCGCCGCCATCATCAAGTCGATGACGCCCGCCGAGCGCGCGGACGCGGCGATCATCAACGGCTCGCGCCGCGCCCGTATCGCCAAGGGCTCAGGCGTCGAGGTCAGCGCCGTCAAGAACCTGGTCGAGCGCTTCTTCGAGGCCCGCAAGATGATGTCGCGGATGGCGCAGGGTGGCGGAATGCCGGGTATGCCCGGGATGCCTGGCATGGGTGGCGGCCCCGGCAAGCAGAAGAAGAAGCAGAAGCAGGCCAAGGGCAAGCAGCGCTCCGGCAACCCGATGAAGCGCAAGCAGCAGGAGCAGGAGGACGCCGCCCGCCGCGAGCAGGCGGGTCAGGACGGCGGCGCCTTCGGCCTCCCCGCGGGGCAGCAGGCGCAGGACTTCGAGCTGCCGGACGAGTTCAAGAAGTTCATGGGCTGACGCCTCACATCTCGTACGCCGCCTGGGGCGCCCCTCTGTGGAGAGGGGCGCCCCAGGCGTTTTCGTAGCGGATACGAGCAGGTGCCCCGCCCCTGTTTGTGTCGTAACGTCCGAATATGAGCAACCCTGTGCCGCCGCGCCGGGCGCCCGACAAGCCATGGCGCTCCGAGGGCGCACCCCCGCCCGCGCCCACGCCGCCGCCGAAGAAGAAGATGCCGGGCGGATGGGGCGGGCTCATCCTCACCGCGCTCATCGTCTATCTCATCGCCAACCTCGTTCTCTCCTTCTTCAACGAGGGCGACGAGCCGACGATCTCGTACACGGAGTTCAGCAAGCAGGTCGACTCCGGGAACGTCACGAAGATCTATGCCAAGGGCGACGCGATCCAGGGGCAGCTCAAGAAGGAGCAGGAGAAGCCGGGCGACGAGAAGGGGAACTACACCAAGTTCACCACCCAGCGGCCCGCCTTCGCCGACGACAAGCTCTGGGACGACCTCACCAAGCACGACGTCACCGTCACCGCCGAGCCCGTGGTCCAGGAGCGCAGCTTCCTCTCCAACCTGCTCATCTCGCTCGCCCCGATGCTGCTCCTGGTCTTCTTGTGGATCTTCATCGCCCGGCGGATGAGCTCGGGCATGGGCGGCGCGGGCGGCATGCTGGGCCGCAAGGCCCCGCCGAAGCCGGTGGAGCTCGAACCCGGCGACCAGCGCACCACCTTCGACGATGTGGCGGGCATCGACGAGGTCGAGGGCGAGCTGAGCGACGTCGTCGACTTCCTGAAGAACCCCGACGCCTATCGCGAGATGGGCGCCAAGATGCCGCGAGGCGTGCTGCTGGCGGGTCTGCCCGGAACCGGCAAGACGCTGCTCGCGCGTGCCGTCGCCGGTGAGGCCGGGGTGCCCTTCTTCTCGGCGTCCGCGTCGGAGTTCATCGAGATGATCGTGGGCGTCGGCGCCTCGCGCGTACGCGAACTCTTCGCCGAGGCCAGGAAGGTCGCGCCGTCCATCATCTTCATCGACGAGATCGACACCATCGGGCGGGCGCGTGGTGGCGGCGGGATGGGCGGGCACGACGAGCGTGAGCAGACGCTGAACCAGATTCTCACCGAGATGGATGGTTTCTCGGGCTCGGAGGGCGTCATCGTCCTGGCGGCCACCAACCGCGCCGACATCCTCGACCCCGCCCTGACCCGGCCTGGCCGCTTCGACCGGGTGGTCACCGTCAGCCCGCCCGACCGCGGCGGACGCGAGGCCATCCTCAAGATCCACACGCGTGAGATCCCGATGGCGGGCGACATCGACCTCGCCCAGGTCGCCCGTACGACACCGGGGATGACCGGCGCGGATCTCGCCAACCTCGCCAACGAAGCCGCCCTGCTCGCGGTCAAGCGGGGGCAGAAGGAAGTGACCCAGGCCGACCTCTCCGAGGCTCTGGAGAAGGTCCAGCTCGGCGCCGAGCGGCCGCTGGTCATGCCCGACGAGGAGCGGCGGCGCACGGCGTACCACGAGAGCGGGCACGCCCTGCTCGGCATGCTGCAGCCCGGCGCCGACCCGGTCCGGAAGATCACCATCGTGCCCCGGGGGCGCGCGCTTGGAGTCACGCTCTCGACTCCGGACTCCGACAAGTACGCGTACACGGAGGACTATCTGCGCGGCCGGATCGTCGGGGCCCTGGGCGGTATGGCGGCCGAACACGTCGTCTTCGACGTCATCACCACGGGCGCGGAGAGCGACCTCGAACAGGTCACCAACATCGCCCGCGGCATGGTCGGCCGCTGGGGCATGAGCGAGCGCGTGGGCCGTCTCTCCGCCCTGCCGAGCGACGCCCAGCAGGCCTACGGGCTCTCGGCCGCCCCGGTCACACTCGACACGATCGACCACGAGATGCGGCGGATCGTCGACGCCTGCTACGAGAGCGCGTGCCTGCAACTGAGGGACCACCGGGGCCAGCTGGACGCCCTGGCGGCCGCGCTCCTGGAGAACGAGACCCTGGAGGAGGAAGCGGCGTACAGGATCGCGGGCATCACACGGCTCACGAAGGACACCGACTAGACCTCCCGCACGGCGAAGCGGCTCTGAAGCGCCCCTCGGAGGCGGCCCGGGGGGAGCTTCCTGCCGTACAGGACGAGGAGCAGGTCCTGCGCGGCGCCGGCCAGGGGAGTGCCGGTGCCGTAACTCCAGTCGAGGTCGTCGGCGCGCAGCTCGACGCCGCCGACGTCGGCCCCGAAGAACTTGATGCTCCTGGGCGTGACCTTCTCAAGAAGGACGCGTACACGGTCTACGGGAACCCTGCGTTCGAGGCCGAGAGCGACCGAGATGTCCAGGCCGTGCACCACGTCGTGGCCCAGGGCTCCCTCGATCCCGGCCATGGGCGGCTGCCAGGGGTGGCCGGCGTTGTCCCTGAGAAACGCGGCGAGCTGACCGGCCGAGTGGGCGGCGGCGTCCTTGCGGGCGCAGCGGTCAGTCATCCGGTGGAGGCTCCCACGCGCCTTGACGAGTTCGGTCAGAGTCTTCGGAAGCGAGTACCGAAAGCCGAGCGACATATGGGCCGCCACTTCCCGAACGCGCCACCCAGCGCAGAGAGTCGGCGCCTCCCACTGCGCGGGCGACAGGTCGTCGAGCAGGGCAGCGAGCTCACGGCGTTCGGCGGCGACAGCGCTTTTGATATCCACTCCTTCAGGTTGTCGACCGCCTCTCCATAAGTCCAAGAGCTGGATCTTCTGGTGGCTAGCATGCTCAGTTATGGAACTGAGGCAGCTCCAGTACTTCGTCACCGTGGTGGAGGAGGCCAACTTCACCCGCGCCGCCGAGCGCCTGCACCTGGCCCAGCCGGGAGTCAGTGCCCAGGTACGGCAATTGGAACGGGAGCTCGGACAGCCGCTCCTCGACCGCTCGGGGCGGTCGGTGACGCTGACGGAGGTGGGCGAGGCCGTCCTGCCGTTCGCGCGGGCCGCGCTCGCCGCCGTCGAGGGCGTGCGGCACACCGTGGACGAGTTCACAGGACTGCTCCGCGGTCAGATCGCGATCGGCCTGGTCTCAGGGGCGGCCACTCATGAGTTCGACGTGGTCTCCGTCCTCGCCGACTTCCACGACGACCACCCCGGAGTCGAGATCGCCCTCACCGAGGACAGTTCGGACCGGATGCTGGCCGCGCTGCGCCGTGGTGAGCTCGACATCGCCCTCCTCGGACTGACAGGCGAGGAGCCCCCGCCGGGCGTCTCCCTGCACCTGGTGGTCGACGAGCCCCTGGTGGCCGTCGTCCTGCCGGGCGACACCCTCCTCGCGCCCGAGGGGCGTACGACGGTCCCGCTGGCCGAGCTCCGCGACCGCCCGCTGATCAGCCTGCCGCGCGGCACCGGCCTGCGCGGGGTGCTCGACCGTGCCTGCGCGCAGGCAGGCATCCGGCCCCGTATCGCCTTCGAGGCGGCCGCCCCGCAGGTCCTGGTGCAACTCGTCGTCCGCGGTCTGGGCGTGGCCGTCCTGCCGGCGCTCGAACCCCGCACCGCTGCCGCGTACGGGCTGCGGACACTGGAGATCACGGGTCCCCGGCCCCGGGGCAGGATCGCACTGACCTGGCGCACGGACGGACCCGCGAGCCCGGCTGCCAGAGCGCTGCTCGACCGGCTGCGGAACGCCCTTGGCGGAAGCTAGCCCGCCACCGCGTACGCGCGATCAAGTGCCGAAGTCCACGAACCGAGGACCGCTACCGCGTACGCGCGATCAAGTACCGGAACACGTTCGGCATCCAGATGGTCCCGTCCCGCCGTTTGTACGGGTGCAGGGCCTCCGTCAGCTCCTTGTCGACCTGTACCTGATCCGTCGCGCCCACCGCCGCGTCGAAGAGGCCCGTCGAGAGCAGACCGCGGACCGCGCTGTCCGTGTCCGCGTACCCGAAGGGGCAGGCGACGCGTCCCGAACCGTCCGGCTTGAGGCCCGCCCGCTGGGCGACCTCCTCCAGATCGTCGCGGAGCGCGGGACGCCAACTTCCCGTACTACGGAGCGGGTCGGCGAGCTTGGTCGCCACCTTCAGTACAGAAGAGGTCGTGCAGCGCTCCGGAGGGCCCCATCCGACGAGGACCACGGGGATGCCCCGCCCGGCCAGTGGGACGGTGGACTCCAGGAGACCGGAGAGGCCTTCGGAGTCGCCCGCCACACAGCCGATCGGCTGAAACGCGGTGACTGTGTTGAACGCGGGTACGTCCGGCCCCGCGATGTCTGCGGGGTCGCCTTCCACGAGCCGGGCGGCGCCGTCCGGCTGTTCGCCCCAGCTCGCGTCGGGCGCCAGGCGTTCGCGTGCCAGAGCGAGCCGTTCGGGGGCCGCGGGGTCGACACCGGTGACCGACGCGCCCCGTGACGCCGCCATCAGGAGGGCGAGTCCGGAGCCGCAGCCGAGGCTGAGAAGCCTTGTCCCGCTGCCTATTTCGAGTCGTTCGTACACCGCTTCATAGAGTGGAACCAGCATCCGTTCCTGGATCTCCGCCCAGTCACGCGCGCGTGCGCACCGGTCCACACCACGGGGGGTCGTGCCCGCGAGGGGGAGGTGCGGCTGCGCGAGTGTAGGTGTCATCGAAAGCGCCCCAATCCGCCGAGAGTTGCTGGAGAGTCGTATTCAAACGTTTCGTCCGCCCCCGTGCAGTGCGCTCGCACTCCCCCCGTATGCCAGAGAACTCCGCATCCGTCGCGGCGTCCAGAGGTTGTGGGGCAATGCTTGCGTGCCACCGTCGTGCGCCCCCTGGAGGAGTCCCGGGGGAATTCAATTCACGCGCTCAGGGGGCCCGCCGTACCATGCGCGTCATGGCTAAGGCACCCGTTCTCACGCCCCGGGCGGAAGACTTTCCGCGCTGGTACCAGGACCTGATCAACAAGGCCGAGCTGGCCGACAACGGCCCGGTGCGCGGCACGATGGTGATCCGACCGTACGGCTACGGCCTGTGGGAACGCATGCAGCAGGACATGGACGCGCGCATCAAGGAGACGGGTACCCAGAACGCGTACTTTCCTCTCCTCATCCCCCAGTCGTATCTGACCAGGGAGGCCGAGCACGTCGAAGGCTTCGCCCCCGAACTCGCCGTGGTCACGCACGGCGGCGGCAAGGAGCTGGAGGAGCCGGTCGTCATCCGCCCCACCTCGGAGACAATCGTCAACGAGTACTTCTCCAAGTGGGTGCAGAGCTACCGCGACCTGCCGCTCCTGATCAACCAGTGGGCGAACGTCGTCCGTTGGGAGCTGCGCCCCCGGCTCTTCCTGCGTACGTCGGAGTTCCTCTGGCAAGAGGGCCACACGGCCCACGCGACGTACGAAGAAGCACGCGATTTCGCCGCCCGCATCCACCGGCACGTCTACGGCGCCTTCATGCGGGACGTCCTCGCGATGGACTTCGTCCTGGGCCGCAAGACCGCCCGGGAGCGCTTCGCGGGCGCCATCAACACCCTCACGCTCGAAGGCATGATGGGCGACGGCAAGGCCCTCCAGCTCGGCACGAGCCACGAGCTCGGCCAGAACTTCGCCAAGGCCTTCCACACCCAGTACCTCTCCAAGGAGGGCAAGCAGGAGCTCGTCTGGCAGACCTCCTGGGGCAGTACGACAAGGATGATCGGCGCCCTGGTGATGATGCACGGCGACGACAGCGGCCTGCGGGTCCCGCCGCGCCTCGCGCCGGTCCAGGCCGTCGTCCTCGCCGTCAAGGGCGACGACGCCGTGCTGGCCAAGGTCCGCGAGATCGGCGACCGGCTGAAGGCCGCGGGGGTGCGCGTCCGGGTCGACGACCGCACGGACACCCCCTTCGGGCGCCGTGCCGTCGACTGGGAGCTCAAGGGAGTGCCGGTCCGCGTCGAGGTCGGCCCGCGCGACCTGGAGAACGGCACCGCGATGCTGGCCCGCCGGATCTTGGGCAAGGACAGCAGGGGCAAGGAGCCGGTGGCGATCGACTCCCTGGCGGCGCTGCTGCCCACCGTCCTCGAAGAGGGTCAGGCGCTGCTCCTGGAGCAGGCTCGCGAGCGCCGGGAGTCCCGCACATCGGACGTCACGACCGTCGAGCAGGCCGTGGAGGCAACGGCCGCCGGCGGCTGGGCGCGCATCCCCTGGGCCACGCTCGGCCCGGAGGGCGAGGCCCGGCTCGCCGAGCACTCGGTGTCCGTACGGTGTCTGGTCGCGGAGGACGGGGCAGTGCCGGACGCCGATGAGACCCCGGGTAACGTCGCTCTGGTGGCCCGCGCCTACTGACGAGCGCGTCTCCGGTACGTACCAGCGCGCTCGTTCCCGGCTCGTACGCCTGCCCAGGCAGCACAGGCTCCGGTGCGAGCGGTTCTTCTACGCGCCGGGGCGTACGCGCCACTACGTACCGGCTTGCTACGAGCTGCGAGGCTTCTGGGCAGATCAGCGCACCCGCCCTCGTCCGGACGCATCAACGGCAACTGACGGGTACGTGCAAATTATTTGGGATGCCCCGGAATGGAACCCCTGGGCGCCCCGGCTCGTTGTTCACGACGTGAGCACGACACCACCTGTTCTCGCCGCAGAGCTGGCACAGGCGTGGGCCGATATTCAGCGGCACCACCCCGAGCTGCCCGATCTTGCCGCGCCCGAATCCCTGATCGGAGAGTCGTCGTCCGCCTGCGGCGCCGAGCTCTCCTTCGAGCGACTGCTCCATGAGGCAGTCCATGGCATCGCCGCGTCACGCGGCGTACGCGACACCTCACGCGCGGGCCGCTATCACAACCGCAGATTCCTCGCGATCGCCGAGGAGCTGGGTCTTGACCATCCCGAGGAGCCGCATCCCAGCAGCGGCTTCTCGCTGGTCACGCTCAACCCCGAGGCGAGAAAGCGCTACCGCCCGACGATCGAGCGGCTCCAGCGCGCCCTCAAGGCGCACACGGCGGCGACCGCCGCCGACACGGCACGCAGCTTCAGGGGCCCGGCCGCCCGGCACGGCTCCTCCGGGGGCGGCGTGCGCGTCAAGGCGGTCTGCGACTGCGGGCGCAACGTCCGCGTGGTCCCGTCGGTGCTCGCCCAGGCGCCCATCGTCTGTGGTGGCTGCGGCAAGCCCTTCCGTATCCCGGAAGTGGTCGCCGTCGCCGCCGGATGACGGGGCCGGGCCGACGAGGTGCCGGTCGGGGCCGTTCGGACCGGGTCAAGGCGCCCCGGCGACGTATGGCACAATAGGTCGCTGTACTCGACAGCCGCATAGGAACCCTCTCGCCTCCGGCTGACGCGTCCATCGGGCACCCCGAGTACCGCAACCCCACGTGGCATCTCGTTGTGCCCAACCACGTCAAGACCAGGAGACACCACTCCAGTGGCAGTCAAGATCAAGCTGAAGCGTCTGGGCAAGATCCGCGCGCCTCACTACCGCATCGTCGTCGCCGACTCCCGTACCCGCCGTGATGGTCGGGCCATCGAGGAGATCGGTCTGTACCACCCGGTTCAGAACCCCTCGCGCATCGAGGTCAACTCGGAGCGCGCGCAGTACTGGCTCTCCGTCGGCGCTCAGCCGACCGAGCCGGTCATGGCGATCCTGAAGCTCACCGGTGACTGGCAGGCGCACAAGGGCCTTCCGGCCCCGGCGCCGCTGCTCGTCGCGGAGCCCAAGGACAAGCGTGCCGCGTTCGAGGCCTTCACCAAGGGTCTCGAGGGCGACGAGGTGAAGGGTGAGGCCATCACCCAGAAGGCCAAGAAGGCTGACAAGAAGGCGGACGCGGCCGAGGCTGCGCCCACCGAGTCGACCGAGGCCTGAGCATGCTCGAGGAGGCTCTCGAGCACCTCGTGAAGGGCATTGTCGACAACCCCGACGACGTGCAGGTCGCCTCGCGCAACCTGCGCCGGGGGCGTGTGCTCGAGGTCCGGGTCCACCCGGATGACCTCGGCAAGGTGATCGGCCGCAACGGCCGTACCGCGCGCGCTCTGCGGACCGTCGTGGGCGCCATCGGCGGCCGCGGTGTCCGCGTCGACCTCGTCGACGTGGACCAGGTTCACTGAACCACAGGTAGCACCGGCACGGGCCGGGGAGGGCTTCTGGGCCTTCCTCGGCCCGTAGTCGTCTGCGGGCATCCACAGACGTCCCCAGGCGTCCGCGGACGCCTACGGGACCCTTCCGTAGGCACACGACAGGAGAGAGCAGTGCAGCTGGTAGTCGCGCGGATCGGCCGCGCCCACGGCATCAAGGGCGAGGTCACCGTCGAGGTGCGTACCGACGAGCCGGAGCTGCGGCTCGGCCCCGGCGCCGTCCTCGCCACCGACCCCGCCTCCACGGGGCCGCTGACCATCGAGACCGGCCGGGTGCACAGTGGCCGCCTGATCCTTCGCTTCGAAGGCGTGCGCGACCGCACGGGCGCCGAAGCGCTGCGCAACACGCTGCTGATCGCGGAGGTCGATCCGGAAGAGCTTCCGGAGGACGAGGACGAGTACTACGACCATCAGCTGATGGACCTCGACGTCGTCACCAAGGACGGGATCGAGGTCGGCCGGATCACGGAGATCTCGCACCTGCCCTCGCAGGACCTGTTCATCGTGGAGCGGCCCGACGGCAGCGAGGTGATGATCCCCTTCGTGGAAGAGATCGTCACCGAGATCGACCTGGAGGAGCAGCGGGCGATCATCGACCCGCCGCCCGGCCTGATCGACGACCGCGCGGAGGTCGCCTCCGCCAGGGACGACGAGGCTCCTTCGGGGGACGACGCCTGATGCGGCTCGACGTCGTCACGATCTTCCCCGAGTACCTGGAACCCCTGAACGTCTCCCTCGTCGGCAAGGCACGCGCGCGTGGCCAGCTCGACGTGAACGTGCACGACCTCAGGGAGTGGACGTACGACCGCCACAACACGGTCGACGACACCCCCTACGGCGGCGGCCCGGGCATGGTCATGAAGACCGACCCCTGGGGCGCCGCGCTCGACGACGTACTCGCCGAGGGGTACGAGGGCGGGGCCCACGGGCCCGTCCTGGTCGTCCCCACGCCCAGCGGGCGTCCCTTCACCCAGGAACTCGCCGTCGAGCTCTCCGAGCGGCCCTGGCTCGTCTTCACACCCGCGCGCTACGAAGGCATCGACCGCCGCGTCGTGGACGAGTACGCGACCCGGATGCCGGTCTACGAAGTGTCGATCGGGGACTATGTCCTCGCGGGCGGCGAGGCGGCCGTCCTGGTCGTCACCGAGGCCGTGGCCCGGCTCCTGCCCGGAGTCCTCGGCAACGCCGAGTCCCACCGCGACGACTCCTTCGCGCCGGGCGCCATGGCGAACCTCCTCGAAGGCCCCGTCTACACCAAGCCCCCCCAGTGGCGCGGTCACGGCATTCCGGACGTGCTGATCAGCGGCCACCACGGCAAGATCGCGCGCTGGCGCAGGGACGAGGCGCTGCGGCGCACGGTCCGCAACAGGCCCGATCTGATCGAGCGTTGCGACCCCGCGGCCTTCGACAAGAAGGACCGCGAGATGCTCTCGATCCTGGGGTGGCGGCCGGGCCCCGACGGCCGATTTGGGCGAGACCCCGAGGCCGTGGAACAATAGGTCGCTGCTGTACGTCCAGCGTGCGCCCCTGCCACAGGGGGACAGACGCCCGCCCGATGTGAACAGCTATCGAATCCTCATCACGAACTTACCGCTGATGACCTGTGGCATCAGTGAAGAAAGCAGACGATCATGGCTAACCTGCTCGACTCCGTCGACAGCGCTTCGCTGCGCACCGACATCCCGGCCTTCCGCCCGGGTGACACCGTCAACGTCCACGTGCGCGTCATCGAGGGCAACCGCTCCCGTGTGCAGCAGTTCAAGGGCGTAGTCATCCGCCGCCAGGGTGCCGGCGTGCGCGAGACCTTCACGGTCCGCAAGGTCTCCTTCTCCGTCGGCGTGGAGCGCACCTTCCCGGTGCACACCCCGATCGTCGAGAAGATCGAGCTCGTCAGCCGCGGCGCCGTGCGTCGCGCGAAGCTGTACTACCTCCGTGAGCTGCGCGGCAAGGCCGCGAAGATCAAGGAGAAGCGCGACAACTGAGCTCGCGCACGGGTCCACAGCGGGGCCGGATAGCATCTGGCCCCGATGGACACCGAAGCACAGCACACGGAGCGCGACCGCTCCTCCCCACCCACCGATTCCCCGAGCGCCGAGCGCGAGGGTGAGTCCGAGGGGGCGGAGGAGAGGTCGCGCTCCGCTTTTATGTCGCTCGTGTCCTGGTTGCCCGGCGGCAGAGTCACCCTGACGCTGCTGATCTGCATGGCGTTCCTGCTGGTCGTCAGCACCTTCGTGATGCAGCCGTTCCAGATCCCCAGCAGTTCCATGGAGCCCGCGTTCCGGGTCGGAGACCGGGTACTGGTCAACAAGTTGGCGTACCGTTTCGGTTCCGAGCCGCAGCGAGGTGACGCGGTCGTCTTCGACGGCAGCGGCTACTTCGGGGATGCCGACTACATCAAGCGGGTCGCAGGGGTGGGAGGAGACCGGGTGGTCTGCTGCGACGAGCGGGGGAGGATCAAGGTGAACGGCGAGTCCGTCGACGAGCCGTACCTGTACCCGGGGGACGCCCCCTCGAAGGTGCGCTTTGTCGCTGTCGTCCCCGAAGGCAGCCTGTTCCTCCTCGGTGACCACCGCGGCGACTCCCGTGACTCCCGCGACTATCTCGGTCAGCCCGGCGGCGGCATGATCCCCGTCGACTCCGTGATCGGCAGGGCCGACTGGATCGCCTGGCCCATCGGCCACTGGACCTCCCTGGAGCGTCCCGACGGCTACGCGCGCGTGCCGGCACCAGGCGGCGCGCATGGGTAACCGCGGGCGGGCGCGCGACGCCGGCCACCGGTCCGACACCCCGCTGCCCACCGGATCCAGGCCCACCAGTGGCCCCGTACTGCCCGGAAGGGCCGAGCGGCGCAAGCTCGCGCGGAAGGTCAAGCGGCGCAGGCGACGCTCGGCGATCAAGGAGATACCTCTCCTCATAGGCGTCGCGCTCCTTATAGCCCTGGTCCTGAAGACCTTCCTGGTGCAGGCCTTCGTGATCCCCTCGGGCTCGATGGAGCAGACGATCAAGATCGGTGACCGCGTCCTCGTGGACAAGCTCACCCCGTGGTTCGGTGCCAAGCCCGCGCGCGGCGACGTCGTCGTCTTCAAGGATCCCGGCAACTGGCTCGAGGACGAGAAGTCCAAGAAGAAGAACGACCCCGTGGGCGTCAAGCAGATCAAGGAAGGCCTGACCTTCATCGGACTGCTGCCGTCCGACGACGAACGGGACCTGATCAAACGCGTGGTCGGTGTCGGCGGCGACACCGTGAAGTGCTGTGACAAGAACAAGAAACTCACGGTCAACGGCGTCCCGCTCACCGAGCCGTATATCAACCCGGGTGACGATCCCTCGTCCTTCGAGTTCGAGGTGAAGGTCCCCGAGGGGCGCCTCTTCGTCATGGGCGACCACCGTTCCGACTCGGCCGACTCCCGGTTCCATCGCACCGAGAAGTTCAGCGGCACCGTCTCCCAGGACAGCGTGGTGGGGCGCGCGCTCGTCATCGCCTGGCCCTTCGGCCACTGGCGCAAGCTTGAGGAGCCCGATACGTACGCGTCCGTGCCCGACGCGCGTGCGGGGTCGGGCACCGCCGTCGGGCCGTCGCATAGGGTGGCACTCGGCGATCGATACGGATCGACCGGACTCCCGACCCCTGCGGAACTCCCGCTCGTTATGGGAGTGGTGGGCCTGCATCGCATCAGGAGCGGGCAGCGGCACGGACTGAGGAGTGGATGTGGGGGATGTGGCGGTCGGCGCACGGTCCGGACACGGTGGGCCCGAGGAGCAGCCAGGGCGGTCAGACGAGCCGGAGGGTTCGGCCGCGGCGGACGGCGTGAACCCCGGGAGTGACACCGCGGGCGCCAGTCCCGCACCCGGTGAGCAGGACGAGAAGCCGGCAAAGGGGCCGAAGAAGCCGCGCTCCTTCTGGAAGGAGCTGCCGCTCCTCATCGGTATCGCGCTCGTCCTCGCGCTGGTGATCAAGACCTTCCTGGTGCAGGCGTTCTCGATTCCCTCGGACTCGATGCAGAACACGCTCCAGAAGGGCGACCGCGTACTGGTCGACAAGCTGACACCGTGGTTCGGCTCGGAGCCCGAGCGCGGCGAGGTCGTCGTCTTCAGGGACCCCGGTCACTGGCTCGACGGTGAGCCGACACCCGACCCGAACGCGATCCAGCGGGTCCTCGGCTGGGTCGGCCTGATGCCGTCCGCCGATGAGAAGGACCTGATCAAGCGGGTCATCGGGGTAGGCGGCGACACGGTCGAGTGCAAGGGCACCGGTCCGGTGAAGGTCAACGGCAAGGCACTGAACGAGCCGTACGTCTTCGAGGGCAACACCCCTTGCAGCGTCGACGACCAGGGCGGCCAGTTCAAGGTCACCGTTCCCGCGGGCAAAATCTGGGTCATGGGAGATCACCGGCAGAACTCCCTCGACTCCCGTTACCACCAGAACCAGGCCGGCGGCGGCGCCGTCCCCGTGGACAACGTCGTGGGCCGCGCCATCGTGATCGCCTGGCCGCCCACCCGCTGGGCGACGCTGCCCAAGCCGGACACCTTCGACCAGCAGGGCATCAACACCGCGATGAGCGCGGCGCCCGCGGCCCTCGGACTCGCGGGGGCGGTTCCGGTCGTGCTCTGGCGCAGGCGTCGGCTCACGGTGGCCGCTGCCCAGTCCGCGAGGGTTTCTGGCGGAGGTACCGCCGGGTAGGGTGCCGTCCCAGATCACCGATCTTCCGCGCGTCTGTTCGTAGGCGCGCGGGGTCGTCTCCGATATGGGGGAGCACTGGGATGAGCAGGACACAACGTACGGACGAGGGCCACGGACGGCTCGGCAGCGTGCTGTCGGGACTGGCCGTGGCCCTCGGCTGTGTGCTCTTCCTGGGGGGCTTCGTGTGGGGCGCCGTCTTGTACCAGCCGTACACCGTTCCCACCGGGTCGATGACGCCGACGATCGGCGCGGGCGACCGGGTTCTTGCCGAGCGGATAGACGGCAGCGAGGTGCGCCGGGGCGATGTCGTCGTCTTCAGGCAGTCGAGCTGGGGCGACCTGCCGATGGTCAAGCGTGTGGTCGGTGTCGGCGGTGACCGGATCTCCTGCTGCACGGACGGCAAACTGATGGTCAACGGCAAGCAGGTCGCAGAACCCTATCTTCCCGAGGGCGAGGGCGCCGCGGCCACCGGAATCCCGGCCACCACGGTCCCCAAGGGCAACCTCTTCCTGCTCGGTGACGAGCGCAGCGGCTCCCTGGACTCCAGCGTGCACCTGGGCGACTCCAACCACGGCTCCGTGCCGCGTGGCGCGGTGGAGGGGCGGGTCGACGCGGTGGCCTGGCCGCTGGACAAGTTCGGGACGCTCGAGCGCCCTGTGGGCTTCGCCGACATGCCGGGCGGCATCTCCGAGCCGGGGCCCGTGCGGCTCGCGGTGTGGGCGGTGGTGGCCGGTGCGGTCCTGGTCCTTGGCGGCGCCGCGTACGGTCCGGTGGCCAAGCGGCTGGGGCGCAGGCGCGAGCGTCCACAGAACCGCGATCGCGCGGGAGCGGGCGCCAGTGCCGGCTGAGTCGCAGCCGCGCAAGGTCGCGCGGGTCGTGTTGCTCGACCCACGGGACCGGATCCTGCTGCTGCACGGTCACGAGCCGGAGAACACGGCGGACGACTGGTGGTTCACGCCGGGTGGCGGTCTGGAGGGCGACGAGACGCATGAACAGGCCGCACTGCGTGAACTGATGGAAGAGACGGGCATCACCGAGGTCGAGCTCGGCCCCGCCCTGTGGCAGCGGATCTGCTCGTTCCCCTTCGCCGGACGGCGCTGGGACCAGGACGAGCGGTACTTCCTTGCGCGTACGTCGCAGACGTCCACGCAGGCCACCGGGCTGACGGAGCTGGAACGGCGGACTGTCGCGGGAGCGCGTTGGTGGACGTGCCAGGAACTGACCGAGGCACATGAGACGGTGTATCCGACCAGGCTCGCCGAGCTGCTTCGCAGGCTGCTCGACGAGGGTCCTCCGAGCCGGCCCGAAACCCTCGACACGGAAATCGTGTAGAGGCTTCAGGGGCTGACGCACAATAGGGGGACGCACGGCTGAAGGGGAACATGCCATGAGCGCCGAGGACCTCGAGAAGTACGAGACCGAGATGGAGCTGAAGCTCTACCGGGAGTACCGCGATGTCGTCGGTCTGTTCAAATATGTGATCGAGACCGAACGGCGCTTCTACCTCACCAACGACTACGAGATGCAGGTCCACTCGGTCCAGGGTGAGGTTTTCTTCGAGGTGTCCATGGCGGACGCCTGGGTGTGGGACATGTACAGGCCCGCACGGTTCGTGAAGCAGGTACGTGTCCTGACGTTCAAGGACGTGAACATCGAGGAGCTCAACAAGAGCGACCTCGAGCTGCCGGGAGGCTGAGCCCGGAGGCTGGGCCCGGCGGCTGGATTCACCGGTGCGGGTGAGCGAGTTATCCACAACGTGTGACTCGTCCACCAAGATCCACAAGGTTCGGGGCCGAGCCCCAGTGTGGATGTCGGAGGTGGTGCCGACATGAACGCACGGGGGGCACTCGGGCGGTACGGCGAAGATCTGGCCGCGCGGCGGCTCGGTGAAGCCGGAATGACGGTTCTGGCGCGCAACTGGCGCGGTGGCAGAACCGGCGAGATCGACATCGTGGCCATGGACGGCGAAGCGCTGGTCGTCTGTGAGGTCAAGACGCGCAGGGCCGGTCCGGTGGGCGCGGGGCTGTATCAGCATCCGATGGCGGCCGTGGACCGGGCCAAGGCGGAGCGGCTGCGGCGCCTGGCCCAGCGCTGGATCGAGGAGCGTGGCGGCCCACCGCCGGGCGGAGTGCGGATCGACCTCGTCGGCGTGCTCGTCCCGCGCCGCGGCGCCCCCGTCGTGGAGCACGCGCGGGGGGTGGCCTGATGGGATTCGCGCGCACGTGTTCCGTGGCCCTCGTGGGTGTCGAGGGCGTGGTCGTCGAGGTGCAGGCGGATCTGGAGCCGGGCGTCGCGGCGTTCACCCTGGTAGGGCTCCCGGACAAGAGCCTGACGGAGAGCAAGGACCGGGTCAGGGCCGCGGTGGTCAATTCGGGTGGGGAGTGGCCCCAGAAGAAGCTCACGGTGGGCCTCAGCCCGGCGTCGGTGCCCAAGGGAGGCAGCGGTTTCGATCTCGCGATCGCCTGCGCGGTGCTCGGCGCGGGGGAGCGGATCGATCCACGGACCCTCACCGACATCGTGATGATCGGCGAGCTGGGGCTCGACGGGCGGGTGCGGCCGGTCCGGGGGGTGCTGCCCGCGGTCCTCGCCGCGGCGGACGCGGGCTATGAGCAGGTCGTGGTCCCGGAGTGCACGGCGGCCGAGGCGGCACTGGTGCCGGGGGTCTCGGTGCTCGGGGTGCGCAGCCTGCGGCAGCTGATCGCCGTGCTGGCCGATGAGCCGGTCCCCGAGGAGGAACCGGACGAGCCGGGGCGGCCCGACCCGATGCTCGCGGGGCTCTGTGTGCCCGGAACGGGCATGGGCGCGGGGCTCAGCGGCGGTCTGGAGGACGCCCATGCCCTGGACCTCGCCGATGTCGTCGGACAGACGTCGGCCCGGACCGCCGTGGAGGTCGCGGCGGCAGGCGGCCACCACCTCTTTCTGCAGGGCCCACCAGGCGCGGGAAAGACCATGCTCGCGGAACGGCTCCCGGCGATCCTGCCCCGGCTGACCCGGGAGGAGTCCTTGGAGGTGACCGCTGTCCACTCCGTGGCGGGCATGCTCCCACCGGGCAAGCCCTTGGTGGACGTCGCGCCGTACTGCGCGCCGCACCACTCCGCGACGATGCAGTCGCTGGTGGGCGGCGGCAGAGGAGTCGCGCGGCCGGGGGCGGTCTCGCTGGCTCACCGCGGGGTGCTGTTTCTGGATGAGGCCCCGGAGTTCAGCAGCCAGACCTTGGACTCATTGCGTCAGCCCCTCGAGTCGGGGCATGTGGTGATCGCTCGCAGCGCGGGAGTGGTGCGGCTGCCCGCGAAATTCCTCATGGTGCTCGCCGCCAATCCCTGCCCCTGCGGTCGGCACACGCTGCTTGGCGACGGCTGCGAATGTCCGACGTCCGTCGTCCGCCGCTACCAGGCGAGGCTCTCGGGCCCGCTGCTCGACAGGGTCGACCTGAAGGTCAGGGTGGAGCCCGTCACACGATCGGAGCTGGCCGGGTACGGCCCGCGGGGCGACTCCACGCAGACGGTCGCCGACCGGGTGCGTGCCGCCAGGGAGAGAGCTGCGGCCAGGCTGACCGGCACCGGCTGGCGGACGAACAGCGAGGTGCCGGGGCACGCCCTGCGGACGCGATGGCCCGCGGAGCCGGGTGCACTGGACGCCGCCGAAGTCGACCTGGAGCGAGGCTTCCTGACCGCCCGGGGGCTCGACCGTGTCCTGCGGGTCGCCTGGACCGTCGCGGACCTCGCAGGCCGTGACCGGCCTGCCGCGCAGGATGTCGCCCTGGCGCTGCAGTTGCGTACGGGGGTGTCGCGGGGGGTGGCGATGGAGATCGGGGCGTTGACATGACCTCGGGCTCGGGCCCGGGCTGGGCCTCGGGTTCCGTCCCGGAGGAGGAGCGGATGGCGAGGGCCGCGCTGACCCGGATCCTTGAACCCGGGGACGAGGTGGGAGGGAGGTGGCTGCGGGAGGCCGGGGCCGTCGAAGTGGTGCGGCGGTTGGCCGAGGGGGAGGAGACGCTGAAAGGGGTGACACCGGCGCGGTGGGAAGGGCTGCGGACGCGGGCAGGGAAGGCGCGGCCCGAGCAGGACCTGGCGGTGGCGCGGGACGCGGGGATGCGATTCGTGTGCCCGGGGGAGGCGGAGTGGCCGGTCCAGTTGGACGATCTGGGGGACGCGCGGCCGTTGGGGTTGTGGGTGCGGGGGCGGCCCAGCCTGCGGATATGGGCACTGCGGTCAGTGGCGGTGGTCGGCGCGCGTGCCTGCACGGAGTACGGGGCGCGCATGGCGGCGGATCTCGGGGCGGGGCTCGCCGAGCGGGGCTGGGTGGTCGTGTCGGGTGGTGCCTATGGGGTGGACGGGGCCGCGCATCGGGGAGCGTTGGGGGCCGGTGGGGCCACGGTCGCAGTGCTCGCTTGCGGGGTCGACCGGGCCTATCCGCGGGGACACGCCGAGTTGATCAAGAGGATCGCGGAACAGGGTCTTGTGGTGGGGGAGTTACCTCCGGGAGATCATCCGACGCCGAGCAGATTCATCCTCAGGAACCGCGTGATCGCCGCCCTCACCAGGGGAAGCGTCGTTGTCGAGGCCGCGTATCGCAGTGGCGCCCTCGCCACGGCGCGCAGTGCGCGGGAGCTCGGCCGGTTCACCATGGGGGTGCCGGGCCCCGCTACCAGCGGGCTCTCGGCGGGGGTGCATGAACTCCTGCGTGGTGACGGTGTACTGGTGACCGACGCGGCGGAAGTCGTCGAACTGGTCGGCGACATGGGTGAGCTGGCCCCGGAGCGGCGCGGCCCCGTCGTGCCGCGCGACCTGCTCGCCCCGGACGCCGCGCGTGTCCTGGCGGCGCTGCCCGCCCGGGGAAGCGCGTCGGCCAGAGAGATCGCACTGGGCGCGAGCACGGCGGTGGACGATGCAGTCGGTCGGCTGTACGAGTTGCGCTCACTTGGGTTCGTCGAACGACACGGCGACGGATGGCAGTTGACACGCCAGGCGAATGTGTCGGTCTTCCCGGCGGGAGGCGGTTCGTGACCGACCGTGTTCGGCCGTCTGGATGAACCCCCGATGGCCGCGCGAAAACGCGGAGTTGGCGCTCCGCGGTCGTCACGGAAGGCGACGAGGGGAGCTCGGCGGGGGGTCCAGCGGAACGTATCTGCGTACGCGAGATCGCCTACTGTTCGCACACTGCGACACTTCAGTCACGCTACGCTCACAAGGATTCCGACGCGGACAGGCAACCACAGGCAACCACGGGCAAGCAGACGGACAACCTCATTCACTTCACGCAAGATCACCACCTCGCGGGTGCGGGCGAATCCATCGGCTCGCACGACCCCACCGGTTCCCGGCAGAACGGCTCAAGGCAACGAATGCCCCAGCACACCTCAGGGTCCGATCGGGCGGCAGTTCCCCCCGCCGCCCGTAGCGGCGAGCGGGAGCGGCCCCCCGCACCCTCGTCGCTGGACGAGCTGTGGCGGTCGTATAAGGAGACGGGGGACGGGCGGCTGCGAGAGCAGTTGATCCTGCACTACTCGCCACTGGTGAAGTACGTCGCGGGCCGGGTCAGCGTGGGGTTGCCGCCCAACGTCGAGCAGGCGGACTTCGTCTCGTCCGGGGTGTTCGGTCTGATCGACGCGATCGAGAAGTTCGACATCGAGCGCTCGATCAAATTCGAGACGTACGCGATCACACGTATCCGTGGCGCGATGATCGACGAACTGCGGGCGCTCGACTGGATCCCCCGGTCCGTGCGGCAGAAGGCGCGCAACGTCGAGCGGGCCTACGCCACGCTGGAGGCCCAGCTGCGGCGTACGCCCTCGGAGAGCGAGGTCGCCCATGAGATGGGGGTGGCGATCGAGGAACTGCACGCTGTTTTCAGCCAGTTGTCGCTGGCGAACGTGGTGGCCCTCGAGGAGCTCCTGCACGCCGGTGGCGAGGGCGGCAACCGGCTGAGTCTGATGGACACGCTCGAGGACACCGCGGCCGACAACCCCGTGGAGGTCGCCGAGGACCGTGAGCTGCGACGGCTGCTCGCGCGCTCGATCAACACGCTGCCGGAGCGGGAGAAGACCGTCGTCACGCTCTACTACTACGAAGGCCTCACGCTCGCCGAGATCGGCAATGTGCTCGGCGTGACGGAGAGCCGGGTGAGCCAGATCCACACGAAATCGGTGCTCCAGCTACGGGCGAAGCTGGCGAGTTTCGGCCGCTGAGCGCGCTGAATCGTCCCTGCCCACGGCCCGTGCCGTGCGGTGCCGACGTGGGGTTCTCCGGGGTGGAACGACTCCCGTCCCGGCGGTCACGTCCGTAGAGTGGAGTGCGTGCCAAGGATTCGAGCGGCCTCTGTGGCCGAGCACCGGTCGATGCAGCGGGGCGCCCTGTTGGACGCCGCGCGGTCCCTGCTGTCCGAGGGCGGTACGGAGGCGTTGACCTTCCCCGCCCTCGCCGAGCGCACGGGGCTCGCGCGGTCGTCCGTGTACGAGTACTTCCGGTCGCGTGCCGCGGTCGTCGAGGAGCTGTGCGAGGTCGACTTCCCCGTCTGGGCGGCGGAGGTCTCCGTCGCGATGGAGCGGGCGGAGACGGCCGAGGGCAAGGTCGAGGCGTATGTCAGGCGGCAGCTCGATCTGGTGGGGGACCGGCGGCACAGGGCCGTCGTCGCGATCTCCGCGGCCGAGTTGGACGCGGGGGCGCGGGAGAAGATCCGTGCCGCGCACGGTGGGCTTGTCGCCATGATCGGCGAGGCGTTGCGCGAGCTGGGACACGCGGAGCCCCGGCTCGCCGCGATGCTTCTGCAGGGTGTCGTGGACGCGGCTGTGCGGCGGATCGAGCTGGGCGCCGCGGAGGATCCGTCCGCCGTCACCGAGGCGGCCGTCGTCATGGCGCTGCGGGGTGTGCGGGGCTGAGGCCTCACCCATCGAAGCCCGGCAGCGGGGCGCCGCGTCAGCCTGCTCCGCCTTCGGGGACGCCTCCTCCGTCCCCGGGAACGCCTGTTCCGGGGGCCCCTGGCCACCACGGCAGCAACCTCAGCAGCGGCACGTCGATCACCGGCAGCAGGCGGGACGCCCCGCGCCCCAGTAGCCACGGCGGCAGTAGTGACAGCGGGTTCAGGTACGCGTCGGCCCTCAACAGGCCCCAGTGCAGGCAACTGCTCGGGCAGTGGGCCGCGGGTGTGGGTCCCATGGGTCCCGGGGGAGTCGTGGGTCCCGTGGGGAGTTCCAGTACCCCCAGTGCCTCGCCCGTCGCCACCTTGGCGCCCTTCTTGACCGTGGCCCGCACCGGCCCGTACGTCGTGCGCAGGGGCGGATCCCCCGTGCCCGCCAGCTCCACCGCGATCACTCCGCGCCCCGCCACCCGCCCCGCGAACGAGACCCTGCCCGGTGCCACCGCCCGAACGACTGCGCCCGGTGCCGCCGCGAGGTCCACGCCCCGGTGCCCCCGGCCGTACTCCGTCGCCGGAGGCTCCCAGCCCCGTACGACAGAAGGCCGCACCCCCACGGGCCACGCGCCCCCCACCTTCGGCACCGGCTCCCTGACCGGCTCCCTGGCGGAGCCGGCGACAGAGTCGGCAGCGGCGGCAGGCGACGCCGCCGTCGTGATCAGCGCCGTGGTGATCAGCGCCGTGGTGATCAGTTCTGCGGTGATCAGTGCCACGGTCAGCAGCACAAGGCCAAGGCTTCTTCGCATGTGAGACATGCCAGAACGGTCCCGCGCCGGGCCGGTCCGCAGGGATCATGGACCGGATCTGTGGACGACCATTCGCTTGTGGACAGCGGCGTCACCCACTGCCTCGCGGGTCCCGTACACTTCTTGTGGCGATCCGGGTCACCGGGTCGACTTCGCACGCCCCGACACCAGGCCATCAAAAGCCAGGTGCCAGCGCCTCTCGGTCCTTTGCGGCACGGCGCATCGCGGGCGTCAGGCGCGACCGTCATCCGGCGGACGCGGCACAACCGAGAACACCTAGGAGTACGGCCATGGCCGTCGTCACGATGCGGGAGCTGCTGGAAAGCGGCGTCCACTTCGGTCACCAGACCCGCCGTTGGAACCCGAAGATGAAGCGCTTCATCTTCACGGAGCGCAACGGCATCTACATCATCGACCTGCTCCAGTCGCTGTCGTACATCGACCGCGCCTACGAGTTCGTCAAGGAGACCGTCGCCCACGGCGGCACGGTCATGTTCGTCGGCACGAAGAAGCAGGCGCAGGAGGCCATCGCCGAGCAGGCGACCCGCGTCGGCATGCCCTACGTGAACCAGCGCTGGCTGGGCGGCATGCTCACCAACTTCTCGACCGTCTACAAGCGCCTGCAGCGCCTGAAGGAGCTCGAGCAGATCGACTTCGAGGATGTGGCCGCGTCCGGCCTCACCAAGAAGGAGCTGCTCGTCCTCTCCCGCGAGAAGGCCAAGCTGGAGAAGACCCTCGGCGGTATCCGCGAGATGTCCAAGGTGCCCAGCGCCGTCTGGATCGTGGACACCAAGAAGGAGCACATCGCTGTCGGCGAGGCCCGGAAGCTCAACATTCCGGTCGTCGCGATCCTCGACACGAACTGTGACCCCGACGAGGTCGACTACAAGATCCCGGGCAACGACGACGCGATCCGCTCCGTCACCCTGCTCACCCGCGTGATCGCCGACGCCGTCGCCGAGGGCCTCATCTCCCGCTCCGGTGTCGCCACGGGCGACCAGAAGCCGGGCGAGAAGGCCGCCGGCGAGCCGCTCGCCGAGTGGGAGCGCGACCTGCTCGAGGGCGAGAAGAAGGCCGACGAGCCGAAGGCTGACGAGGCCAAGGCTGACGAGGCCAAGGCCGACGAGCCGAAGGCCGAAGAGGCCGAGGTTCAGAAGTCCGCCGAGACGGAGAAGGCCGCCGACGCCGAGCAGGCCGAGGCCCCCGCCGAGGTTGCCGCCGCCGAGGCCCCCGCCACGGAGACCGAGCAGGCCTGACCTTCACAGGTTCGGTAGTTGACGGCGGGGGCCCACAGGCCCCCGCCGTTCACCCGTAGATCTTTCAGACCTTCGAAAGAGAATTTCAGGATCATGGCGAACTACACCGCCGCTGACGTCAAGAAGCTCCGTGAGCTCACGGGCGCCGGCATGATGGACTGCAAGAAGGCGCTCGACGAGGCTGACGGCAGCGTCGACAAGGCCGTCGAGGCCCTGCGCATCAAGGGCCAGAAGGGCGTTGCCAAGCGCGAGGGCCGCTCCGCCGAGAACGGCGCCGTGGTCTCCCTCATCGCCGACGACAACACCTCCGGCGTGATCGTCGAGCTGAAGTGCGAGACGGACTTCGTCGCCAAGGGCGAGAAGTTCCAGGCTGTCGCGAACTCGCTCGCCGCGCACATCGCCAAGACGTCCCCGGCCGACCTCGAGGCGCTGCTCGCGTCCGAGATCGAGGCCGGCAAGACCGTCCAGGCGTACGTCGACGAGGCCAACGCCAACCTCGGCGAGAAGATCGTCCTGGACCGCTTCGCGCAGTTCTCGGGCACCTTCGTCACCGCGTACATGCACCGCACCATGCCCGACCTGCCCCCGCAGATCGGTGTTCTGGTCGAGCTGGACAAGGCTGACGCCGACCTCGCCAAGGGCATCGCGCAGCACATCGCCGCCTTCGCGCCGAAGTACCTCTCCCGTGAGGACGTCCCGGCCGAGGTCGTCGAGTCCGAGCGCCGCGTCGCCGAGGAGACCACCCGCGCCGAGGGCAAGCCCGAGGCCGCGCTGCCCAAGATCGTCGAGGGTCGCGTCAACGGCTTCTTCAAGGAGGCCACCCTCCTCGGTCAGCCGTACGCGCTCGACAACAAGAAGTCCGTCCAGAAGGTTCTGGACGAGGCCGGTGTCACCCTGAAGCGCTTCTCGCGCATCAAGGTCGGCATCTGAGTCAGTACCGCGATCGACGGTAGACCCCGCTAGGGTCGACAGCGGTCGCCCGCGTACTCACGCAGTACGCGATGTACGACCGCAGGATCTGACGAGGAGGCCATTGCCGAGCATGGGATGCGAACGACACCCCACCGGCAGTGGCCTTCTTCGTATGTGCGCCGAGCAAAAAGAAGCGAGAACTCCATGACCACCAAGGCCGACACAAACAGTGGCGACGAAAAAGTCCCCGGTCGTTTCCTGCTGAAGCTCTCCGGTGAGGCATTCGCCGGCGGGGGCGGCCTTGGCGTCGACCCCGACGTGGTGCACGCGATCGCCAAGGAGATCGCCGCGGTCGTCCGCGACGGTGCCCAGATCGCGGCCGTCATCGGCGGCGGCAACTTCTTCCGCGGCGCCGAGCTGCAGCAGCGCGGCATGGACCGGGCGCGCTCCGACTACATGGGCATGCTCGGCACGGTCATGAACTGCCTGGCCCTGCAGGACTTCCTGGAGAAGGAAGGCATCGAGTGCCGCGTGCAGACCGCCATCACGATGGGCCAGGTCGCGGAGCCGTACATCCCGCTGCGCGCCGTACGGCACCTTGAGAAGGGCCGTGTGGTCATCTTCGGTGCCGGTATGGGCATGCCGTACTTCTCCACCGACACGACCGCGGCGCAGCGCGCCCTGGAGATCGACGCCGAGGCCCTGCTCATGGGCAAGAACGGCGTCGACGGGGTCTACGACTCCGACCCCAAGACCAACCCGGACGCGGTCAAGTACGACGCGCTCGGCTACGGCGAGGTCATCACCCGCGACCTGAAGGTCGCCGACATGACCGCGATCACCCTGTGCCGCGACAACAAGTTGCCCATCCTGGTCTTCGAGTTGCTCTCCACCGGCAATATCGCCCGTGCCGTCAAGGGTGAGAAGATCGGCACACTCGTGGGTGACGGGGGTACCCGCGCCTGATCCCGGGGACGCCCCCGGGGGATGGACAAAGCCCTGCCGGTCGGACACGGTGCAGGGAAAGAGACGCGACGCAGCCGACGCCCCATGGACTCCCCCTACTTCACCGTGTGGGGGCGCCCCAGCCCACTCACAACACCAGGAGCAAGTGGTGATCGAAGAGACCCTCCTCGAGGCCGAGGAGAAGATGGAGAAGGCCGTCGTGGTCGCCAAGGAGGACTTCGCCGCGATTCGCACAGGCCGTGCGCACCCGGCGATGTTCAACAAGATCGTGGCCGACTACTACGGCGCCCTTACGCCGATCAATCAGCTGGCCTCGTTCTCGGTGCCCGAGCCGCGGATGGCCGTGGTGACCCCGTTCGACAAGAGCGCGCTGCGCAACATCGAACAGGCGATCCGCGACTCCGACCTCGGCGTCAACCCCAGCAATGATGGAAACATCATCCGGGTGACGTTCCCCGAGCTGACGCAGGACCGCCGCAAGGAGTACATCAAGGTCGCCAAGACCAAGGCCGAGGACTCCAAGATCTCGATCCGTTCCATCCGCCGCAAGGCCAAGGAATCGATCGACAAGGCGATCAAGGACGGCGACATCGGCGAGGACGAGGGCCGGCGCGCGGAGAAGGAGCTCGACGACACCACGGCGAAGTACGTCGCCCAGGTCGACGAGCTGCTCAAGCACAAGGAAGCCGAGCTGCTCGAGGTCTGAGGGCTCGTGGTCTGAGGACTGAGGAATCCGATCCGTGAACGACTCTTCCTGGGGGGCGCCTCCCAGAGCCGGGTACTGGGGGCCGCCCGACCAGGGCCCTGCTCAAGGGGCTGCCCCGGCAGGTCCCGCGTACGATGCGCATGACGCCCTGTATCCATCAGAGACGCAGCCCATGCCCATCGTGCCCGACATGCCTGACGTGCCTGAAGTACCCCAGGAGCCCATGCCCAGCGCAGCATCACAGCCCGCCCCCGAGACGCCGCGTGCGCCTCGTGCGCCGCAGAAGAAGAGCGCGGGCCGTGACCTCGGGGCGGCCATAGGAGTCGGCGTGGGGCTCGGCGCGGTGATCGTCGCGTCGCTCTTCATCGTGAAGGCCGTCTTCATCGGCGTCATAGCGGTCGCCGTCGTGGTCGGTCTCTGGGAGCTCACCTCGCGGCTGGAGGAGCGCAAGGGCATCAAGGCGCCGCTGGTCCCGCTCGCGGTGGGCGGCGCCGCGATGGTCGTCGCCGGATACGTCCGCGGGCCCGAGGGCGCCTGGGTCGCCATGGCGCTCACGGCGCTCGCGGTGCTCGTGTGGCGGATGACCGAGCCGCCCGAGGGCTATCTGAAGGACGTCACGGCGGGCGTCTTCGCGGCGTTCTACGTCCCGTTCCTCGCCACGTTCGTGGCGCTGATGCTCACCGCGGACGACGGCGCGATGCGGGTGCTCACGTTCCTGCTCCTGACCGTGGTCAGCGACACCGGGGCGTACGCGATCGGCTGGCGCTTCGGCAAGCACAAGCTCGCCCCGCGCATCAGCCCCGGCAAGACCCGCGAGGGCCTGGTCGGCGCGGTGACGTTCGCGATGGCGGGGGGCGCGCTGTGCATGGAGTTCCTGATAGACGGCGGCACGTGGTGGCAGGGGCTGCTCATCGGCCTCGCGGTCGCCGCGAGCGCGACACTCGGTGACCTCGGCGAATCCATGATCAAGCGTGACCTCGGCATCAAGGACATGGGCACGCTGCTCCCCGGCCACGGGGGCATCATGGACCGCCTCGACTCCCTGCTGCCGACGGCTCCGGTGGTGTGGCTGCTGCTGGTCGTCTTCGTGGGGTCCGGCTGACCTGCGTCCGCGTACGTACGTAAGGGGCTCGTCGTCCATGGGGGCGGCGGGTCCCTTTTCGTATGGCGTATGCCGCCTCTCGGTTACCAGGCCCGAAGCCGACGCCTCTCAGTGGTCGTCCTGCCCGAGGGTCAGTGGTGTCCCGACGCCGTGCGGGTCGATTCGGGCGCCGGGGTCTGCGACGCGTCGGTGCCCGGTCCGGGGGCCTGCGGAGCGTCCACGTGCTCGACGTGGAACCGGTGTCGGCGCGAGCGTGCGTCAGCGCCCACCGTGCGCACCCCGGACGCCAGCTCGTGGGTCCAGAGGTCCGGCCTCCGCCTCCGGGCCATCAGCACGTACCCGCCGAGCAGGACCACGACGAGAACGATCAGCAGCACCTGCGGAAAGTGGTCGATCAGCTGCCACTGGATCGCGAGCGTGTCCGCAGCCGTGGCGTCCCGGACCCGGCGTACCACCCACGACGGCCCGTACAGCAGGACCATCGACGCGGCCACGAGGGTAGCCATCAGCGGGAGAGTCACCACGCCCAGCAGCGACGCGCGGACCCCGATCCGCCACAGCGCCGGCCGCCCGTCGCCCTCGGTCGGCGCCAGCTTCAGCAGGAGAAGCCGCTTGCCCGGGGTTGTCCTCGTCAGCCAGGGCAGTACGACGAACCACACGGCGAAGACCGCGATCATCACCTGCGGTATGGGATGGGAGTCGCTGTACACGTCTTCCGCCGTGGCCAGGAGCATGAGGACGGTGACGGCCGAGACTCCGGTCAGGTCGACAAGCAGCGCCACCAGGCGCCGTCCGAGGGTGACGGGCTGTCGGGCCAGCGTCGTGCGGTCCAGCGTCTCCCACGTCGGGAGCAGTCGGGCCAGTGGCCCGGCCACGTACCAGCCGAGCAGCGCTCCCGCGGTGTTGAGCAGCAGGTCGTCGACGTCGAACAGACGGTACGGGCACGGGTAGGCACCCCACAGCGCGGTGCCCTGCGTGACCTCGAAGAACAGCGAGGCGCCGAAGCCCGCGACGGCCGCGGCGGCGACGCCGCGCCGCAGGTGGTAGCGGACGAAGACGCCCAGCGGGAGCAGCAGGACCAGGTTCAGGACCGCACCGCTGACTGCGGGGTTCTGGAGCACCAGCGCGTTCAGCGTGACCTTGTGGTGCGCCTCCTTCCAGATGTCGCTGAAGGTGTTGCCCGGGATCCACTGCGGGCTGGCGGCCGCCGCGAACGTTTTGCACATGTCCGCTGTCCGCGTGGGCAGCGGGACGAGCGTCATGCACAGGGCCGTGATCGCGTAGTAGAGGAAGCCGAGGAGCGATAGGGCACGCCACTGCGACATGGTGCCGTGGCGGCGGTACAGGACGACTGCCGTCGGGAGGAAAAGCACCAGCGCGAGGAGCGGGAAGAGCGCTGCCGCCGTCTTCATCGGCAAAAGGTACGCAGAAGGCATGCGGGAGACTATACACAGTCTCTATACATGTCATGTATAGACGGGTGAGCTGCGGCTTTGCGTAGGGCGGCCTTGCGTAGGGAGAGAGAGGACTACGCGGTCTTTGATCGCCAGTAGGCCACCCGGTCGTGCCAGTAGGCGACCCAGTTGTGCCAGTAGGCCACCCAGTCGTGAGTGAGGTGGCCCATGCGCTTCTTCCAGTCCTGTGGATCGTGCGGGCGATCTCGTCCCAGGTTCGGGCGTTCGCTTCGGAGAACGCGGCGACGGATGCGTGCGGGGCCGCTGCCCACGACGGGAACTGCCGGCGTGCCCAGCTGTCCGCGGCTTCCGCGGTGTGTCCGGCTTCCATGAGCCGCAGGATGAGGACGGCGGGGTCGATCCATGACACTCAGGGACAGGTGGCGGGGAGGGCGTTCGGTGATCGTCTCCAGGATCTCCTGTTTGTGGAGCTGTGATCCGTTGGTGGAGATCGTCGGCATAATGCCGAGGTCGTAGGCGTATGAGTACGCCTCGGGGAACTCGCGGTCGATAAGCGGTTCGCCGCCTGTGATCTGGAGCCGGAGCACGCCGATGTCGCGCATGATGTCGAGTAGGCGAACCTTGTCGGCCCACGGCAGCCCCTCGAACCGCTTCAGGCTCAGGTAGCAGTGTGAGCGTCGTAGTGACAGCCCTTGTTGATCTCCTAGGAAGCGCGGGCCATGCCGTACGGAGAGGGTGCGCGGACGAGGTCGGGTTCGCGCAGGGGCCGATGGGCGGGAAGGCCAAGCCCCCATGCCTGGCGGGCGCCGTCGAGGAGCCACTGCGGCGCCTCGGTGCCGGTGCTCGCAGTCTTGCTCAGTTCGAGGAACCGGGCGAGCGGGATCTGCCCCCCGTTGTCGTTGCCGGGGCGTAAGACGAGGTACTCGTCGAGGAACGGACTAGCGATCAGTTCGTGAGTGGGTGGGGGCATGGTTCCCTTCCGGCGAGGGGAATGGGCGAGCGGCGGCGCTTCCCTGTATCAGTTCGTGGAGGACAGCCCGGGCTTTGCTGCCCATGGCGTCGGCCAAGTGATCGGCCAGCAGCTCGGCCTCTGAGGGCAGCAGGACCATCTCTGTGTCTGCTGTATGCAGACCGTTCTTCGACAGCCACACCGGAATCCGAATGCGCCCGGCATCGTCCTTGTAGGCCGTGCGACTGGGGATCGGCCCCACGCGCCAGCCCCGTGGGGCAGACGGTTGTCTCGGCGACTTCGGTTTAGTCGGCATGGATTCATCGTCGGCCCGGCGAGGACGCGGATCTAGCGCTATTCGCGTTGAGGACTAAAGATCAGCGGCGGAACGACCAGGCCCAGGAGGTCAATTGCTCGCGCGCGTCCTCTCCAAAAGTGGCATGTTCCTCGTAGCCGGTGAACCGGTCGAGGAGTGAGTGAACGTCCTTGGGGTCGCGAAAGACGACCGCACCTAGGTCTGTTTCGATCGTTGCTAGACGGTCGTCGTAGATCGTGAACGTACTCAAGGGAGTGTGGCTGAACTTCCTACCCATGGGTAGCACGCCAATCCGGATGTTCCCCTGGAGGGCGAGCGAGGCCAGTCGGTCAATCTGTATGGCCATTGCGTCTGGTGGAACCAGCGGGTATCGGATGGCTTGCTCCGTGAGCAGGAACGTGAAGCGCTTCGAGCGGTCGAGTAGAATGGCCTGCCGTTCAAGCTTCATACCAACGGCCTTGGCCTGTTGGGTCGGTGGCGCGTGCGCGATGCTTTCCCGGATGTAGTCCGGTGTTGCCAGTAGGGCCGTGGTCATCGACAGCAGGAAGTACCGGAAATCTCTGGTGGCTGCTTCGATTCCGGCAAGTTCCAGCTGCTTCTTGTCCAGCCCCTTCCGGCGCAGGGCCTTGCGGTCCTGCCACTCCGTCTGCGCTAGGCGAGCCATGGCCATTACTTCGGCTGCGACAGCGGGGGAAACGCTCAGAGCTCTGAGGATCTGCTCGACGTCGACCAGGGACGGGCGGAGCTTGTTGCCTTCGATGCGGCTGATCTTGGACTGAGACATGTTGCAACGCGCAGCAAGCCGGACCCCAGAGAGTCCGGCTTGATTGCGGAGGCGTTTGAGCATGGCTGCCAGTTCGAGGCCAGACTGGTCAAGCTCGTCAGGCTCGATGGCCACCGTTCACGTACTCCTCGAAGGGCACCGACTCGGCCATCGCGATCCGCTGGTATTCGAGGAACGGGGACGCGTCCCCTGCGAACACCTCGCGATTGATCTGCGTGCCGTCGTCCTCATAGTTCATGAGGACGACTTCCACGCGGTCGAACATCCAGAAGTCCGGGGCCCCTTCAAGAGGGTTGGGGCGGTTGGTCACATCGAGGATGCGGATTTCGTCCCCTGCCCGAGCATGCACCTCGTAGAACCGGGCGAACTCGAACCGCAGGTAGTCGGAGAGCGGCTGCGTCACGATGTGCACGCGGCCGTTGCGTTTGCCCTCGGCGCGTTGCCGTGAGACGCGTTCTGTGTATGAGGATGCGGTGTACGGCGTCATCGGCCGACCTTCGCGGAAGGCTGCGAACTCTTCCGTTTCCTGCGGTACGAGGTACTGCGGAAGCGTCTCAAGCCGCCAGGCTTCTTGATCGATCCCCGCGAACCGACGACGCCACTCGTCACCATCCAAGAGCACGTACGGCCTCCCTCAACACTTCCTCCGGGATCTCCACCAGGGCCTCACCGGACGGTGGTGTGAATGCCTCTGAGACGCTTCCTTGAACGACGACCGAGCCGCTTGCTGTCCGGTAGACGTTCGGGCAGTCCTCCTCGCCACACGCGCCGTTGCCGTTGCCAGTGAGCCGGGTCAATTCCTCGCGTGCCATGGACGACGAACCCCCTTGTCCTGGGCCCCTGTGGGCCGGTCCCCTTGACGCTACGGGGGCGGTTTGCAAGGTGTCTATGCGAGTGCGCGTTTATGCGCGTACTCGCATAAAGAGGCCTCCAGCCTGCCGAGGCGGACAGGAGGTGTTGCTACGCAGTGAGATGGTCGAACTCGCCGACTTTGACGCCCGTGATGAAGGCTGCCAGGTTGGTGCGACTGGTGACGATGATGTTGTCGGGAACGTCGCTCTCGCGCATCAAGATCCCGCCCTCGTGCTGCGCCATCTCGACGCAGTTGGGTCCATCGCCGCCTGAGAACGACGACTTCTGCCACCGTATGGATCCGCTCATGCCTACGTGTCTCACAGTTCTCGTGCGATGTGATGGATGATGCTTCGCGATTCGTCTGGATCAAGGGACGCATGCTCGGCGATGTCGAGCAGAGTCGTGTACTTCAACAGGTCGGCCTCGGCATCTAGGAACTGGTTCCCCGAGGCACTGTCGAGCTGCACGGTGTCGAGTTGGGACACAACACCCGTCGCGTACAAGACCGGTTGAGTGACCTCGATGAAGTCCTCGCTCGTGAAGGGAATCACTCGCACGGTGACGGTGGGGCTGTGTGAGGCCGCCATCAGGTGTTCTAGCTGCTCACGAGCAACCTTGCGGCCGCCGAAGCGCATGCGCAGTGCCGCCTCGTGGATGATCGCCATGAACGTTGGCGGGGACTCGCGCTCGAAGATGGCTGTCCGCTTCATTCGGTGCTCGACGCGCAGTTCGACCTCGTCGAGCGGCAGCTTGGGGCGGACCCCCGAGAACAGGGCGTGCGCGTATCGCCCGGTCTGAAGCAGACCGGGAAGGGTGACGCTCTGCATTGATCGGAGCCGTAGGGCATGGTGCTCAAGCTCGGCGATGTCCAGGAAGCCAGGGACAAGTATGCCCCGGTACTCGTCGAACCAGTACTGTCCGCGACGCTCGCGTGCGATGGCGCACAGCGCATCGATCAGCGCCCTGTCGGCGCATTGATAGAACGTGCATAGGCGGCGGATGCGGTCATCGCCGATGCCGACGCGTCCCGCTTCTATATGGCTGATCTTGGCTTGGTCGGTGGACAGCAGTCCAGCGGACTCACGCGCAGTCTTGCCTGCGCGGTCGCGCAACTTCCGCAGTTCCGTACCCAAGCGGGTCTGACGTGCGGTGGGGTTGTCCCTCGGCGGCATAGTCCCTTCCCCTTGTCTGCCCTGAGTGTGTCGCGTAATCGCACCACTGGTCCACCCGTTAGGGCCATAGTTACGGAACACCCTTGCTCCGGAGCATAGTTGCCCCCTAGGTTCCCCAATGGCACCACGCAGCACGCCGGTAATCCCGCAGTGCAGCCGCTGACGCACGCCCTCATGGGTGCGCCATCCCTCAATCCATGGGGCGGCCAGAGCCACGGTGGCGAGCAGCGCACACTACAACCGCGTTGGGAGACGAAAAGATGCCTACGGCCTTAGCACCTGCTGCGCTCCACGCACCGAAGTCCTCTACGACCTACCGATTGACCGCAGCGAACGTACCGACAGCCGCTGTCGTGCTGCGGAACCTGGTTGTCACCCTGTTCTGCACGACGGGGCACGAGACGCTTGCACAGACCGCACGCCTCTTGACGAGCGAAATCGTCACCAACGTCTATCGCCATACGGCGACGCGCATTGTGCACGTCGAGGTGACGGTCGACGAACGCCAAACCTGGGTCTGTGTGCATGACGACAAGCCGCGCTACAGCCTGACGCCCCTGTCGGTGGTGGACGGCGAGGATGGCCGTGGCCTAGCCATCGTCGAGGCGTGCGCCGACGCCTGGGGAATCACGCACTTCGGCGAACCAGAGCCGACATCAAAGGCAGTGTGGTTTCGCCTCGTTGAGGGCGACGGGGGCGACTTGTGACCACGCCGAGCATGGTGCATGTGTCCGTGAACGGACGCACGGGCGCTCCGGATGAACTGTGGCTCCACTTCGACATGACTCTGCTCGTCGGACAGCCTCCTGACCTTGCCCGGTGTACCACCTATCAAATGGGCGATGATGTCGGGCTGTTGGAGAGCCGACCGCTCGACGCGGGGGAGGCGGCCCAATTAACGCCGAACGGGCCATGTGGGGAATCGTCGATCCAAGCTTCTGGGAGCCCGGGACGCACGGAGGCCCGCCGCCACCTTGTTCAAGGCGCCCCCTCGCCATGACGCCACTGCGTCCACCCAGAGCCCCCACGTGTCCCACTCGGGGGCGGGTTGGCGGAGGAGGAAGGGGGCAACCCTGAGCACGTCGAGGGGACGCGCATCGTCGACCCGACGCCCGGTCCGGCCGGTCGTGGCGGTGGGTACCGGGTGCTCTACGACGCGGGCTACGAGATCGACCACATGCGGGAAGAGATCTTCGCCCGGACCCCGAGCGCCGTCGAGTCCAAGCTCCTGCAGCTCCCTGCCGGGGAGCGGGTTGTCGAGCTGCATCGCACGACCTACACCGCAGATGACACGGTGGTGGAGTTCGCCATTGGCGTTCATGCGGCCACGCACTTCGCGTGGTCCTACGACTTCAAGGTGCCCGACTCGGCGCAGGAAGAAGGCGACAAGGCGTGATCTCCGTACAGGCGTGGGCCGATGCGCAGGAACTCTGGGACTTCCAGCTGATGGGACACGAGCCCCGGCGATGTTCGGTGGCGATCGGGCTCGGCAGCCACGATCTCGGAGTAGCTGACACCACGGCGGACCTGTATCACCGCGGCCTGGCCCCGCTCATTGTCTTCACCGGGGCCACCAGCCGTACGACGCGTGATGTCATGCCGAAGGGCGAGGCTGAGCACTACCGTGAGCGGGCCTTGGAGCTTGGAGTGCCGGCGGACGCGATCCTCGTAGAGCCGCGGGCCCGGAACACGGGCGAGAACATCACGCTGTCTCGGGCCTTGCTGGAAGAGCACGGTGTGTCCGTTGAATCTGCGCTACTGGTCAGCAAGCCGTACGAAGAGCGTCGGTCCTACGCCACAGCTTGCAAGGTCTGGCCGGACGTGACGTGGGTGAGTGCATCTGCGGCCATGACGCTCGCGGAGTACGTCGACTCGATCCAGGATGCGCGGCTCGTCATCGACATGCTTGTGGGAGCACAGCAGCGGCTCATGCTCTATCCCGAGCAGGGGTTCATGATTAGTCAAGAAGTGCCGCCGTCGATCATTGGGGCGTTCGAACGCCTGCGGGTGGAAGGGTTCACCAGCCGTATTATTCCTGATCGCGCCGCGTGAGCGAACCCGGCGCGCATTGGGATAAGCGCCGGGGTGTTGTCAGCAGGCCTGCGGCATTCAGCTTTCTCTTTGCTCATCCCTAGAGTGGCTTAGAATGGCTGGTATCGTCGACTCTTTCATTTTCTGTGCGATCTGCAACAGGTAATCTATTCCCTTGAACTCGTAAATGCATTCAGTTACGTGACGGCCAAGTGCATTAGTTTCAAAGTAATAATCAACGCCACCGTGTGTAATCCTGGAAGAAATCTGCATGGAGCGAATCGGCGGCCCCTCTCCTTGCGGTATCCTCACGTCGAATCCGTGATTTTCTAGCGCATCGGCGATATGCCCAACATTAGTGCAAATGATCACAATGAGGCGACCGTGCAATAGGTCAAAAATTGCCTTCTTTGGGATCGAGTAAAGGAAGTAGGGAAGGTACTGCTGTGGGCCCCGCGACTCCAATTCCGGCACTGAGGCAATCTCGAGTGAGTTCCGTGAGTCGACTTTAGATTTAGCCAGACCTGACGATGTTAGATCTACGAGGAATTGGGGGTTCTGGATTGCCTCTACCTCGATCTCGCTGCTGTCATAATATGCCACGTAGAGGAATGCTTTGTCCACACTCTCGCTGGCATAGCCATCACGACGCGCGTTCCGGATCACCCGTCTGAGAGTCTTCCAATGGGAGGTGGGAGCGGAGTCGACTATAGTTGTTATGGTCTTTTGACCATCAACAGTCTGAACGGTTCCATCTTTTGCTTCCTGGCGTGAAAGTGCCTTTGCCATACGCTTCGTCTGCCGGGAGATCCTGCGGTCCTCACGGCTTGCCGATGCCGAGAATAGGGCTGGACCCTCACCTAGATTCGTCTCTGCGGACTCTTCGTTAATCTCGGTCGAAAAATCTATTTTGGGGTCATCTTCGGAGGACAGAAAAGTGACTGATACGTCATAGTGCGAAGAGTTTTCACCCTCGCCCTTGCCTAGGTAGCGCGTCTTCATTTCTACTGTGCGGAGTGTCCGCTTTCCCTGTTCGGATCGTACGAAGGTGACGTCTCCAATCCTCAGGCAATCCGTAACATCGTGGATTACAGGGAATCCCCATCCTTCTCCCGCTAGGTAGGATGAGATTCCGATCAGTCCACGACTTCCGTGGTCCTCTTTGCCGATAGGTACGGGGTCGTTTTCACCCAGGGGTCGGATGGCTTTAGAGTCCACTCCCAGGGATAGCCAGGCGAAGGCGTCTCCGAGTCTCCGCGAACTCCACCTGGCGTACTGAAGGCTTTTGAGCTTCGTGGCCTTATCCTTGGAGCGGCGGATTCGTTCCTTTTCTATGCCAATTGACTGCTGGATATCGCGCTGCAGTTTCAGCAAGTCAATCTGAAAGTCCCACAATGTGCCAGCGTTGTATTCAGCGCCGATTAGAAACCTCGCAAGGCATTCAACTCTGTGCAGATAACCTTTGGTTTCATTGTCGGTCTTTTGCTCGTGCGCAGGGGCAGTGGACCTAGGGGGCATAGCTACATTCTGCCGCGAAACCTCCTTCGGTACATCCGACTTAACCCAACTTGTGTGGGTGCCTCCCCCATGCTCGGTAACCAACTCTCGGACGCACCGAAGGGTGCGCTCTTGCTGCTCCGTGAGGCGCTCGCTCATGACGCGTGCCTCTCTGTACGCGCGGAGACGAGGTGGCGCAGCTCCACGCGGGTCGCTGGGGCCCTGCCTGCTTCGGTGGACCAGAACGAGTGCCACATCAGGCGAGTGGAGAGCGGCTGTAGAACGCGGCGCAACCTCGAGGGGTGGGCCGGTTGGGGATCGGCGAGCGCCTCGTATGTGCGGGTCCAGGCGGTCTAGAGCTGGATCAGGTCGTTAGGGAAGAGGGTTGGCGCCATGACGAAGATTAGGCCGCGTGTTCGAATGTCTGCGCTAGTGAGTTGTGCGCTTGATCGCTGCCGCGAGGTGCCATCTAGCGAGTGCCCCCTGACCTGCGTTGAGGCGCTTACGTCGCGGCGTGCAGCATTGCGGGCCCAGCTCTCGACGCACGTCTGAGGGCCGTGGCGGCACGAGGTTCGGACAGGGCGCATGGCTTTCTTCTCGCAGGTCAGCCCGGAAACCGCCGGGCCGTCTGTGGGCCGTCAAAGGGCGGCCCACACCCACCAGTGACGACCAACAACGACCACCACCCATAGCCGGTGACCTGGCCGGGCCCCCTCCGTCTGCGACACTGGAAGAACCATGCCTGTACCCGGAGAACTCACCTTCGTCGCGCCCCGCGGAGCCAAGAAGCCGCCGCGGCATCTCGCCGACCTCACGCCCGCCGAGCGCAAGGAAGCCGTCGCAGCCGTCGGCGAGAAACCGTTTCGCGCCAAGCAGCTCTCGCAGCACTACTTCGCGCGGTACGCGCACGACCCGGAGCAGTGGACCGACATCCCCGCCGGTTCGCGCCAGAAGCTGCAAGAGGCGTTGCTTCCCGAGCTGATGTCCGTGGTCCGGCACATCAGCTGTGACGACGACACCACCCGCAAGACGCTGTGGCGCCTCTTCGACGGGACGCTCGTCGAGTCCGTGCTCATGCGCTATCCGGACCGCGTGACGATGTGCATCTCGTCGCAGGCCGGATGCGGGATGAACTGTCCGTTCTGTGCGACGGGGCAGGCCGGCCTCGACCGGAATCTGTCGACCGCCGAGATCGTGCACCAGATCGTCGACGGGATGCGGGCGCTGCGGGACGGGGAGATTCCCGGCGGGCCCGCCCGGCTCTCCAACATCGTGTTCATGGGGATGGGCGAGCCGCTCGCCAACTACAACCGCGTGACCGGTGCCATTCGTAGGCTCACGGATCCCGAGCCCGACGGCGTCGGCCTCTCGCAGCGTGGGATCACCGTGTCGACGGTCGGCCTGGTGCCCGCCATCCACCGGTTCGCCGACGAGGGCTTCAAGTGCCGCCTCGCCATCTCGCTGCACGCGCCCGACGACGAGCTGCGCGACACCCTCGTCCCCGTCAACACGCGGTGGAACGTGCGCGAGGTGCTGGAGTCCGGGTGGGAGTACGCCGCCAAGTCGGGGCGCCGCCTGTCCATCGAGTACGCGCTGATCCGCGACATCAACGACCAGGCCTGGCGTGGTGACCGTCTCGGGCGGCTGCTCAAGAACAAGCCCGTCCACGTGAACCTGATCCCGCTGAACCCGACGCCGGGTTCGAAGTGGACCGCGTCGCGGCCGGAGGACGAGAAGGCCTTCGTGGACGCCATCGCCGCTCATGGAGTGCCCGTCACGGTGCGTGACACCCGGGGCCAGGAGATCGACGGGGCCTGCGGTCAGCTCGCCGCGTCCGAGCGCTAGCCTGCCGCGCGTTAGTCTGGCCGGAACACAACTTCATAGCCGGAACACATCTTCATATTCCGACAGGGGAGCGCCACAGCGCTGAGAGTGCGGCACCAAGAACAGGTTGGCCGCAGACCCTCTGAACCTTGCCCGGGTCATTCCGGGTAGGAAGTTCGGACATCACTCAAGCTGTTGCGCCCTGCCCGCAGCCTCTTCAAGGCTGTGGGCAGGGCCGCGTCTCTTCCTGGTCACTCCAGGAGGAATCAATTCAGTGAGCACCACCAACGTGAGCACCACCAACGTGAGCACCACCAAAGTGAGCTCCACCAAGAAGGTCACGGTCACCGCTGTCGCGGTCGGCCTCTCGCTCGTCGCGCTCTCCGCGTGCGGCAGCTCGTCCGGCAGCGGCGACGAGGCCGCCGATTCCAAGAGCGTCACGCTGGTCAGCCACGACTCCTTCAATGTCTCCAAGGACGTACTGAAGGCGTTCGAGAAGAGCTCCGGCTACAAGGTCAACGTCCTCAAGGACGGCGACGCGGGTGCCGCCGTGAACAAGGCGATTCTCTCGAAGGACAACCCGCAAGGGGACGTCTTCTTCGGCGTCGACAACACCCTGCTCTCGCGCGCCCTCGACAATGACCTCTTCCAGTCCTACGAGGCCAAGGGGTCGGGGCAGGTCGCCTCGCAGTTCCGTGTCGATCAGGGCAAGCATCGCGTCACGCCCGTCGACAGCGGTGACATCTGCGTCAACTACGACAAGAAGTACTTCGCCGACAAGAAGCTCGCGCCGCCGAAGTCCTTCGCCGACCTGGCCAAGCCCGCGTACAAGAACCTGCTCGTGACCGAGAACGCCGCGACCTCGTCTCCCGGTCTCGGTTTCCTGCTGGGGACGGCCGCCGAGTACGGCGACGGGGAACACGGCTGGGAAAGCTACTGGAAGAAGCTCAAGGCCAACGGCGTCAAGGTCGTCGACGGCTGGGAGCAGGCCTACAACGAGGAGTTCTCCGGGTCCGCCGGGGGCAAGAAGGCGAAGGGCGACCGGCCGCTCGTCGTCTCGTACGCCTCGTCGCCGCCCGTCGAGGTGCTCTACGCGAAGCCGCAGCCCAAGCAGGCGCCGACCGGCGTCGCGACCGGCACCTGCTTCCGGCAGGTCGAGTACGCGGGCCTGCTCAGCAACGCCAAGAACGAGAAGGGCGGCAAGGCGCTGCTCGACTTCCTGATCAGTGACAAGTTCCAGGGCGACATGCCGTTGAACATGTTCGTGAATCCGGTGCGGAAGAACGCCGAGCTGCCCGAGCTGTTCGTCAAACACGGGGTCAAGGTCGACGATCCGGAGACCATGGACCCGAAGAAGATCGCCGACAACCGCGAGCAGTGGGTCAAGTCGTGGACCTCGCTCGTACTGAAGTAAAGAGCCCGGCCCGCAAGAGGGCCGGACGCGGGGGCGCGGCTCGGCTCGGTCTGATGGCCGTGCCCGTCGCGTTCTTCGCGCTCTTCTTCGCCTATCCGGTCGCCGCGATCGTCGCGCGTGGCCTGAAGGTCGGCGGGGAGTGGCAGTTCGGACGGATCGTCGAGGTCATCGGGCAGTCCGACGTGCGGCACGTGCTGTGGTTCACCACCTGGCAGGCGCTCGCGTCGACCGCGCTCACGCTGCTCATCGCGCTCCCCGGCGCGTACGTCTTCGCGCGCTTCGAGTTCAGGGGCAAGCAGGTTCTGCGGGCGATCGTCACCGTGCCGTTCGTGCTGCCGACGGTCGTCGTCGGGACCGCGTTCCTCGCGCTGCTCGGCCGGGGCGGTCTGCTCGACGAGATGTGGGGCGTGCGGCTCGACACGACCGTGTGGGCCATTCTGCTCGCGCACGTCTTCTTCAATTACGCCGTCGTCGTACGGACCGTGGGCGGTCTCTGGTCGCAGCTCGACCCGCGTCAGGAGGAGGCCGCGCGGATGCTCGGCGCCTCGCGGTGGATGGCGTGGCGGACGGTGACGCTCCCCGCGCTCGGGCCCGCGGTCGCCGCGGCGTCCCTCATGGTCTTCCTGTTCACGTTCACCTCCTTCGGCGTCGTGCAGATCCTCGGCGGACCCGCGTACTCGACCCTCGAAGTCGAGATCTACCGGCAGACCGCCCAGCTCCTCGACCTGTCGACGGCCGCCGTCCTGACGATCGTGCAGTTCGCGGCGGTCGGCCTGATCCTCGCCGTGCACGCGTGGACGGTGCGCAGGCGGGAGACCGCGCTGAAGCTGGTCGACGCCTCCACGGTCGCGCGGCGGCCACGCGGCCCAGGGCAGTGGACGCTGCTCGCCGGGGTCATGGTCACGATCGCCGTGCTGGTACTGCTGCCGCTCGGCGTGCTGATCGAGCGGTCGCTGAGCGGCCCCGACGGCTACGGCTTCACCTACTACAAGGAGCTGACATCGGCGGAGGGCGGGGCCTTCCTCGTACCGCCGATCGAGGCCGTCTGGAATTCGCTCCAGTACGCGCTCGCCGCCACCGCCATCGCCCTGGTGATCGGCGGGCTCGCGGCGGCGGCGCTCACCCGGAAGGCCGGTCGGCTGGTGCGCGGTTTCGACGCGCTCCTGATGCTGCCGCTCGGGGTCTCCGCGGTGACGGTGGGCTTCGGGTTCCTGATCACGCTGGACAAGCCGCCGCTCGACCTGCGCTCCACGTGGATCCTGGTGCCGCTCGCGCAGGCTCTGGTGGGCGTGCCCTTCGTCGTACGCACCATGCTTCCCGTCCTGCGCGCGGTGGACGGACGTCTGCGCGAGGCGGCGGCCGTCCTCGGGGCGTCGCCGCTGCGGGCGTGGCGGGAGGTCGACCTGCCGATGGTGCGAAGGGCGCTGCTCATCGCCGCCGGGTTCGCCTTCGCGGTGTCCCTGGGGGAGTTCGGCGCGACCGTGTTCATCGCCCGGCCGGACAACCCGACGCTTCCGGTCGCCGTGGCGCGGCTCCTCGGGCGGGCCGGTGAGCTCAACTACGGGCAGGCCATGGCGCTTTCGACGATCTTGATGGTGGTGTGCGCGGTGTCGCTTCTGCTGCTCGAACGGCTCCGTACCGACCGCACGACCGGGGAGTTCTGATGGGTGTGGGCGTGAGCAAGGGTGTGGGCATGGGGCTGTTGACGTTGGCCGATGCGACCGTGCGGTTCGGGGAGCGTGCCGTGCTCGACCGTGTCGGGCTCGCGGTCGACGAGCACGAGATCGTGTGCGTCCTCGGGCCCAGCGGCAGCGGCAAGTCGACCCTGCTGCGTGCGGTCGCCGGGCTCCAGGAGCTCGACGGCGGGAAGATCCTGCTGGATGGGAAGGACCAGCGTGGGGTGCCCGCGCACAAACGTGGGGTCGGCCTGATGTTCCAGGATCATCAGCTGTTCCCGCAGCGCGACGTCGCGGGCAACGTCGCCTTCGGGCTGCGGATGCACGGGGTGTCTAAGGGGGAACAGGCCGATCGGGTGGCCGAGTTGCTCGAACTCGTGGGCCTTCCGGGGGCGCAGCGGCGGGCCGTCGCCTCGCTCTCCGGCGGCGAGCAGCAGCGGGTCGCTCTCGCGCGGGCGCTCGCGCCGAGGCCGCGCCTGCTGATGCTCGATGAGCCGCTCGGACAGCTCGACCGGTCGCTGCGGGAGCGGCTCGTTGTCGAACTCCGTGAACTGTTCGACGAGTTGGGTACGACGGTGCTTGCGGTCACGCACGACCAGGGCGAGGCGTTCGCGCTCGCGGACCGGGTCGTGGTGATGCGGGAGGGGCGGATCGCCCAGTCGGGTACGCCCCTTGAGGTCTGGCGGCATCCGGCGGACGAGTTCGTCGCGCGGTTCCTCGGCTTCGACAACATCGTCGACGCGACGGTGGCCGGGGAGGCGGCCGACACCGTCTGGGGAAAGGTTCCGGTGCCGCAGGACGTGGGGGACGGGTCGTGCCGGGGGGACGGGCCGTGCCGACTCCTTGTACGTCCGGCGGGGGTACGGCTCGTGCCCGCCGACGAGGGGCTGCCGTGCGCGGTGACGGCGCGTACCTTCCGGGGCACCCATGTCGCCGTACATCTGGAGCCTCGGTCGGGGCCGCGCCTTGAAGCGGCCTGTGCGCTTCGGGACGCGCCCGGAGTGGGGGAGACGGTGGGGGTCGCGTTCGATGTGGGGGATGTCGTGGTGCTGGGCTGAGTTCGTCCTCGAACGCCGGACGGGCTGAGACGCCCGCCGGGGATGGGCCGAAAAGCCCGCCGGGGACGGGCCGAAAAGCCCGCCCGGCGGGCGGGACTATCCGCCGGACTGGATTGATGCCAGTGCCGCCGGAGCCTCCTCCACCCTGTCCACCAAGGCGATCCTCGACTCCATTGAGCGGCCTCGTGCCAGTGCCTGTAGCAGCGGCCAGGCAGGGAGGTGTTCCGTCCAGTGCGCGCGGTCCACCAGGACCATCGGGGCCGGCTCGCCACGCGACTCGTAGTAGTTCGGCGTCGCCGCGTCGAAGACTTCCTGGACGGTGCCCGCCGCGCCGGGGAGGAACACTATGCCCGCGTTCGAGCGCGCGAGCAGGCCGTCCTCGCGGGTGGCGTTGGCGAAGTACTTGGCCAGGTGGGTGGCGAAGGCGTTCGGCGGCTCGTGGCCGTAGAACCAGGTGGGGATGCCCACCGACGCGCCGCCGGACGGCCAGCGCTCGCGGATGCCGAAGGCGGCCCGCGCCCACTCCGTGATCGAGGGGGTGAAGGACGGCGCCTTCCCGAGGAGTTCGAGCGCCTCGTCCAGCATCTCGTCGCGGAAGACGGACGCGTACGCCCCCAGGTTCGCCGCCTCCATCGCGCCGGGGCCGCCGCCCGTGGCGACCGTGAACCCGGCGCGGGCGAGCGAGCGCCCGAGCCGGGCCGCGCCCTCGTACGCCTCCGTGCCCCGGGCCATCGCGTGGCCGCCCATGACGCCCACCACCCGTGCGCTGACGAGGAGTTCGTCGAGGGCGTCCGAGACCGAGTCGTCGTGGATCGAGCGGAGCATCGAGGAGAAGACGTCGCCGTCGGCCTTGGTCTCCTGGAACCAGGCGTAGGCGCGGGCGTCAGGAGTCGCCTCGTACCCACCCTCGGCGAGCCCCGCGAACAGTTCCTCCGGCGTGTGGAGAAGTCCGCGGTACGGGTCGAACGGCAGGCCGGGTACGGGTGGGAACACCAGCGCCCCGGCGGCCCGCACCGCGTCCACCGCTTCCTGCTCCATCGCGCAGCCGAGGAACACCGTGCCCGTGGCGTCGCACTCCCGCAGCGAGGACGTACGCCCCGTCAGGTCTATCGCCTGGACGCGGCACCCCGCGAGCGAACCGTGTGCGGCGATCTCGTCGAACTCCTCGAGCGACTCGATCTCACGGTCGCCGCCCGGGAGCCGGGGCGAGGGCTCGGCGGCTGACGCGGATGCTGACGCGGATACGGGTTCGGGAGTCGGCTGCATCCGCCCATGCTAAGCAGATCGCGCCGGGCGCCGGTCGCCCCCCCGCGAACCCGTCACCGGCGGCTCTCAGCCCCGCACCTCGGACGGGTCCATCCACATGATTTCCCAGGTGTGGCCGTCCAGGTCGTCGAAGGCGCGGCCGTACATCATGCCGTAGTCCTGCGTCTTGCCCGCCGTGCCACCGGCCGCCACGGCCTTGTCGACCAGCTCGTCGACCTTCTCGCGGCTCTCGGCGCTCAGACAGAGCAGCGTCTCGCTGGTCGTCGTCGAGTCCGCGATCTCCTTCTTCGTGAAGTCCTTGTAGCGCGGCTTGCTCAGCATCATCGCGACGATCGTGTCGCTGATCACGACACAGGCGCAGTCGTCCGTCGAGAACTGCGGGTTGATCGTGTAGCCGAGCTCCGTGAAGAACTTCCTCGAACTGTCGACGTCGTTCACGGCGAGGTTCACGAAGATCATCTGCTGGTACATGAGGTGTCTCCCGTTGCGGTGAGTTCTGCGTGGCGCGTGAGTGCGTTCGTGCCGGTGCCGGTGCCGGTGCCGGTGCCGGTGCCGGTGCCGGTGCCTGCGTCTGCGCCTGCGCCTGCGCCTGCGTCTTACGGAGGGGTAGACATACGTTCGACGCAGAACTCATCGCCCATCGCGGAATTACTTCTCACGCGTTCGGTGAGGGCCATCGCCCCGTCCCTCACCTCGTGAGCGGTACCGCCGCCAACTCCGCGACCACCCAGGTCAGCGGCCCGAACACGGCCGCGAGCGCGCCCGCCCGCAGCGCCGCCGTGCCGCGCAGCATCGACGTCGGCGCCCCGAGCTGGAGCAGCGCGGACGTCGTGTCCGCGCGCGCGTGCTTGGCCTCGATCGCGACCGTGATCACGGTGAGGGCCGCGCAGCCCGCGACGAGCAGCGAACCGAGCATGGTCAGCGGGCCGATGGCGGGGCGGTCACCGGAGTAGAGCGTGAGCGCCGCGTACGCCCCGGAGCCCACCACGCAGAGCACTCCGAGAGGACGCCCGATCCGCCGCGCGTCCTCCTGCAGTCCTCGCCCGGCGAGCAGCCGCATCGCGCCGGGCCGCACGGATTGCAGGACCCGTCCGCACAGATAGGTGAGGCCGGGACCCGCGAGCGCGAGGCCGATCGCCGTGAGCGTCCACCCGGCGAGCACCCCGGCGGGGCTGCCGGCCAGGCCGCCCGGCATCGCGAGGTCCGACGTACCGGCGGAACGGCTCGCGTACGACTCGACGGCGAGGCCCGCCGCGAGCAGCGCGACGCCCCAGGGAAGCCCGCTCGGCGGCGCGGCCGGTGTTTCCGGACGCGCCGTTCCGTCCTGCTCGTCACGTGGCTTGGGGGGCCGGGGCCGCAACGCGGCGGCGCTCGCCGCGGAGGCGGTCAGCGGGACGACGGCAAGGAGGGTGAGCGCGGCGGCGAGGGGCAACGGGTACCGGGCGGCGAGCAACTCGGCCGCGGCGCCGTCGAACGGCAGGCCCGTCAGATCGCCGCGCAGGTGCAGGAAGAACAGGAGCGCCACCATCGAGCCGAGCGTGCACGCGACGGCCGTGGAGATCGCGGCGAGCACCGTGAGCTTGGCCGGGCCGAGTCCCACCGCCGAGAGCCCGGAGCGCGGCAGGGTCGCCGGATCGGTGCGGGCGACGGTGACGGCGAAGTACACGGTGGCGGCGATCGGCGCGACGCACCAGGCGAGGCGCAGCAGGGCGCCGCCCGACGCGTCCGCGTGTCCCATCGCGTACCCCAGCGTGCACAGGAGCAGGAAGCCGGTGCCCGCCGAAGCGGCGGCGACGAGCAATCTGCGCAGCTGGACCATGGGGTGGGCCCCGCGGGCTAGACGGAGAGCGAGCACGCGGCCCGGCCTTCCGCGTCGTCGCTGTCGCCCTCGGCCGAGGAGCCGTCGGCCGAGGAGCCGTCGGCCGAGGAGCCGTCGGCTGACGAGCCGTCGGCGGCACCGCCATCCGCGGCGGGCTCGCCGCCCGCCCCCGGCAGGTGCACCGTGTTCACGCGCCGCCCGTCGAGCAGGGTGACCGTCCGGTCGGCGAGGGCGGCGACCTCCGCGTCGTGCGTGGCGAGGACGACCGTGATGCCGTGCGAGCGGGCCGCGGTCGTCAGCGTACGAAGGACGTGGGCGCGGTCGGCGCGGTACAGCGGCGCGGTCGGCTCGTCGGCGAAGATCACGGACGGCATCGTGACCAGGGCGCGGGCGATGGCGATGCGCTGGCGCTGGGCCTGAAGCAGCGCGTGCGGCCGCTTGCGGGCGCAGTCGCCGATGTCGAGGCGATCGAGCCACTCCTGGGCGGTGTTCTTGGACACCCGGTGCGCCGCGCCGCGCAGCATCAGCGGCAGCGCTACGTTCTCGCGGGCGGTGAGCTCGGGCACGAGGTGCGGCTCCGGGTCGATCCAGCCGAAGCGGTCGCGGCGCAGGCGCTCGCGGACCGCCGGGCCCATCGTGTGCACCGGTGCGCTGTTGAACCAGACCTCGCCCCGCTCGGGCAGGAGCTGGCCGCAGAGACAGCGCAGGAGAGTCGTCTTGCCGCTGCCACGAGGCCCGGTGACGGCGAGGATCTCGCCCTCGCGCACGCCCAGGGACACGCCGGTGAGCGCGGGCGAGCCGTTGTGTGTGACGTGCAGGGCGCGTGCCCACAGCACGTCGTTGTCCGGCGGGGCCACCATCACGTACACCTCGGTTCAGATCAGTTTGCCTCCCCGTACGGGGGAACGAAGGCGGGGCCGATCGGTCACTGGGCACGCTAGGGATCCAGGCCGCGCTGCCTGGAAACGACGCGGCCCCCGGGCGCCCGTCTCACTCGAACGGGCGCCTCGGGGGCCGGTGTTGATCACTCGATCACACGATAGAGGTGATCGTGCGACGGATCAGAGCTTCGTCCACGCCTCCGTGAGGACCTGGCGCAGGATGCCCTCGATCTCGTCGAAGGTCTCCTGGGTGGAGATCAGCGGCGGCGCGAGCTGGACGACGGGGTCGCCACGGTCGTCGGCGCGGCAGTACAGGCCGTTCTCGAAGAGTGCCTTGGAGAGGAAGCCGTACAGGACGCGCTCGGTCTCCTCGTCGTTGAACGTCTCCTTGGTGGCCTTGTCCTTCACGAGCTCGATGCCGTAGAAGAAGCCGTTGCCGCGGACGTCGCCGACGATCGGCAGGTCGTGCAGCTTGCGCAGGGTCTGGAAGAACGCGTCCTCGTTGTCGAGCACGTGCTGGTTGAGACCCTCCTTCTCGAAGATGTCGAGGTTGGCGTTGCCGACTGCGGCCGAGACCGGGTGGCCGCCGAAGGTGTAGCCGTGCAGGAAGGTGTTGTCACCCTTGTAGAACGGCTCGGCGAGCTTGTCCGAGATGATGCAGGCGCCGATCGGGGAGTAGCCCGACGTCATGCCCTTGGCGCAGGTGATCATGTCCGGGACGTAGTCGAACTTGTCACAGGCGAACATCGTGCCGAGGCGGCCGAAGGCGCAGATGACCTCGTCCGAGACGAGCAGCACGCCGTACTTGTCGCAGATCTCGCGGACCCGCTGGAAGTACCCGGGCGGGGGCGGGAAACAGCCGCCCGCGTTCTGTACCGGCTCCAGGAACACGGCCGCGACGGTCTCGGGGCCCTCGAAGAGGATCTCCTGCTCGATCTGGTCGGCGGCCCAGCGGCCGAAGGCCACCGGGTCGTCGCCGTGGATCGGGGCGCGGTAGATGTTCGTGTTCGGCACCTTGTGCGCACCCGGGACGAGCGGCTCGAAGGGCGCCTTCAGGGCGGGCAGACCGGTGATGGACAGGGCGCCCTGCGGGGTGCCGTGGTAGGCGACCGCGCGCGAGATGACCTTGTACTTCTGGTGGTTGCCGGTGAGCTTGTGGTACTGCTTCGCCAGCTTCCACGCGGTCTCGACGGCCTCGCCGCCACCGGTGGTGAAGAAGACCTTGTTCAGGTCGCCCGGCGCGTGGTTCGCGAGGCGCTCGGCGAGCTTGACGGCCTGGGGGTGGGCATAGCTCCAGATGGGGAAGAAGGCCAGGTCCTGCGCCTGCTTGTACGCCGTCTCTGCGAGCTCGTGACGACCGTGACCGGCGTTGACCACGAACAGGCCGGAGAGGCCGTCGAGGTACTTCTTGCCCTTGTCGTCGTAGATGTAGGTGCCTTCGCCACGCACGATGGTGGGCACGGGTGCGTTCTCGTAGTCCGACATGCGGGTGAAGTGCATCCACAGGTGGTCGTACGCGGTTCGGCTGAGGTCCTTGCTCACGGCTATCGGGTTCCCCACATATAGGTCTGCTTCTTGAGCTTCAGATAGACGAAGCTCTCGGTGGAGCGCACGCCGGGGAGGGCGCGGATGCGCTTGTTGATCACTTCGAGAAGGTGGTCGTCGTCCTCGCAGACGACCTCCACCATCAGGTCGAAGGAGCCCGCGGTCATGACCACGTACTCACACTCGGCCATGGCCGTCAGCGCCTCCGCGACCGGATCCAGATCGCCCTCGACGTTGATGCCGACCATCGCCTGGCGCCTGAAACCCACGGTGAGCGGGTCCGTGACGGCGACGATCTGCATCACGCCCTGGTCGAGCAGCTTCTGGACGCGTTGGCGCACGGCCGCTTCGGACAGGCCGACGGCCTTGCCGATGGCGGCGTACGGACGGCGTCCGTCCTCCTGAAGCTGTTCGATGATCGCCAGGGAGACGGCGTCGATGGAAGAAGAGCCGTTCCCCTGTCGGGAACTACTGGAATCTGCGCTGCGACTGGCCACGACCCCATGGTGCACAGGACTCGACAGTTCCGCAAGGTCAGATCGATGAAATTCGTTGTCTGAAGCTTCAATCGTCACGGATTTCGCAGCTACGGGCCCCCGGGTATGTTGAAAGCGTCGGTGTACCGACTAGGGTGGGTGTCTCATCCACTGGACATCTGACTGGAGGGCCGGAAGTGACCACCGAGCTGCGCCGCCTGCGTAACTACATCGACGGAGAATTCCGGGACGCCGCCGACGGCCGGACCACCGAGGTGGTCAACCCCGCCAACGGCGAGTCCTACGCCACCGCGCCCCTGTCGGGGCAGGCCGACGTCGACGCCGCCATGGAGGCGGCCGCCGCCGCGTTCCCCGCCTGGCGCGACCTGACGCCGGCCGAGCGCCAGAAGGCCCTGCTGAAGATCGCCGACGCGTTCGAGGAGCGCGCCGAGGAGCTCATCGCGGCCGAGGTCGAGAACACGGGCAAGCCGACCGGGCTCACGCGGTCCGAGGAGATCCCGCCCATGGTCGACCAGATCCGCTTCTTCGCGGGGGCGGCCCGGATGCTCGAAGGCCGTGCGGCCGGTGAGTACATGGAGGGTCTGACCTCCATCATCCGCCGCGAGCCGATCGGCGTATGCGCTCAGGTCGCGCCGTGGAACTACCCGATGATGATGGGCGTATGGAAGTTCGCCCCGGCGCTCGCCGCGGGCAACACCGTCGTCCTCAAGCCCTCGGACACGACCCCCGCGTCGACCGTCCTGATGGCCGAGATCATCGGCTCCATCGTGCCCAAGGGCGTCTTCAACGTCGTCTGCGGCGACCGTGACACGGGCCGCGCGATGGTCGAGCACCACACCCCGGCGATGGCCTCCATCACCGGCTCGGTGCGCGCCGGCATGCAGGTCGCCGAGTCCGCCTCCAAGGACCTCAAGCGGGTCCATCTGGAGCTGGGCGGCAAGGCGCCGGTCGTCGTCTTCGAGGACGCCGACATCGCCAAGGCCGTCGAGGACATCTCGGTGGCGGGCTTCTTCAACGCGGGCCAGGACTGTACGGCCGCCACGCGCGTGCTCGTCCACGAGTCCATCCACGACGAGTTCGTGACGGCCCTCGCCAAGGCCGCCGCCGACACGAAGACCGGCCAGCCGGACGACGAGGACGTGCTCTTCGGCCCGCTCAACAACGCCAACCAGCTGAAGCAGGTCTCCGGCTTCATCGACCGCCTTCCGGCGCACGCCAAGGTCGAGGCGGGCGGCCGGCGGGTCGGCGAGAAGGGCTTCTTCTACGCCCCGACCGTCGTCTCCGGCCTGAAGCAGGACGACGAGATCATCCAGAACGAGGTCTTCGGCCCGGTCATCACCGTCCAGTCCTTCACGGACGAGGCGCAGGCCGTGTCGTACGCGAACGGCGTCGATTACGCCCTCGCCTCCTCGGTCTGGACCCAGAACCACGCGCGCGCCATGCGCATGGCCAAGGTCCTCGACTTCGGCTGCGTCTGGATCAACACGCACATCCCGCTGGTCGCCGAGATGCCGCACGGCGGCTTCAAGAAGTCCGGCTACGGCAAGGACCTTTCGGCGTACGGCTTCGACGACTACACGCGCATCAAGCACGTGATGACGTCGATCGAGGGTTAGTCACACCTGGCCCTGGGGTACTCCCAGTGGGCCCTGGGTTAATTGGGATGCCCGGCCACGCCGCCCCCGCGTACCGTCACGTACGCGGGGGCGGCTCCGTTGTGTGCTGTTTCCCGGATCGACAGGGCGCGCTTCCTGGATCGAAGGGGTCTCGACAGGGTGTCGCTTCCCGACCGTTCGGCTCGACGCAGCGTCCATTGCCTGTGCGTGACACGCGGGCGCATGCTGCCGGGGTGCGAGCGAACCCCAGTGCCTCCTCAGTCTCCCGCCGGTCCCTGCTGCGTGCCATCGGCGGCGGGGCGGCCGTCAGTACGCTCGCGGGCTGCGGTGTGCCCGCCGCGTACATCGGACCCGGCGAGCGCGCGGCCGGGGACCGCTCCCGGCGGGACAAGGCGCTGACCTTCGCCAACTGGCCGCTGTACATCGACACCGACGACGATGACTCGACCAAGCGGCCCTCGCTCGACGCGTTCGAGAAGCGGACCGGTATCGACGTCCGCTACACGGAGGAGATCAACGACAACGACGAGTTCTTCGGCAAGATCAGCCCGTCCCTGATGAACCACCAGGAGACCGGGCGCGACCTCATCGTCATCAGTGACTGGATGTGCGCCCGCTTCGTGCGGCTCGGCTGGGTGCAGGAGATGGACCGCGCCCGGCAGCCGAACGTCACCAAGTACCTCGACCCGCTGCTGCGTTCCCCCAGCTTCGACCCCGGGCGGGGGCACACCGTTCCCTGGCAGTCCGGCATCACCGGCATCGCGTACAACAAGCGCAAGCTGGGCCGGGAGATCAAGCACGTCTCCGACCTGTGGGCCGACGACCTCAAGGGCCGGGTCACGCTGCTGTCCGGGCTCGACGAGTCGTTCGCGCTGCTCATGCAGGGCGACGGCGTCGACATCACCAAGTGGAAGGCCGACGACTTCCACGCGGTGTGCGACCGGGTGGAGAAACTGGTGGCCTCGAAGCACATCCGCCGCTTCACGGGCAACGACTACATCAAGGACTTGTCGAGCGGGGACGTCCTCGCCTGCCAGGCCTACAGCGGCGACGTCATCCAGCTCCAGGCGGACGACCCGGACATCGAGTTCGTGGTCCCCCAGGAGGGCGCCGAACTGTGGGCCGAGTCCCTGATGGTCCCCAACCTGGCCCGCCACAAGCGGAACGCGGAACGGCTCATCGACTACTACTACGAGCCCGAGGTGGCCGCCGAGCTCGCCGCCTGGGTCAACTACGTCTGCCCCGTCCCGGCCGCGCGCGACATCCTCGCCTCCTCCAAGGACAAGGAGCTGGCCTCGCTCGCCGAGGACCCGCTGATCTTCCCGGACGACGTGATGCGGAAGCGGCTCGCGATCGCGCGGGACATCACGTCGCAGGAGCGGACGGAGTTCGCGAAGAGGTGGAACGCGATCGCGGGGTTGTAGGGGCGCTGCGGGCCAGGGCGCGGGTGCCCGCTGGTCAGGAGCGGCATCAGCTGTTCAGGGTCGTGTGCCCGCTGGTCAGGAGCGGTTTCGGCGCAGGGCCTGACAGGCATCCCCGACTGCCTCCACCGACCGGATCCACCGGCCCACCAGCGTGTCCCGCACTCCCGTCCACACCTTTCGCCACTTGAGCCAGGGCGGCAGCTCGCGGAACGGTACGAAGGTCAGGGTGTCGTCGATGGCGTCTGAGGCGAGGCCCGCGTGCCCTTCCGCGCGCAGCGCCTCGTACAACTCCGGCGTCAGTTCGCCGTTGAGCCGGGCGGCGGCTCCGGCCGCGGTGAACGCGAAGCCCTGCTCCGCCCTGTCCGGCAAGTGCGTCGCCTTGACGATGCGGGGCGAGGCCTCGGTCAGGGGGCAGTTGAAGGCAAGGCCGATCGCCGCGGAGCCCATGCGGTGGACTCTGCCGCGCTCATATTCGGCGTCCCATTCGGTTGGGGCGTGGAACCGCAGCAGGTTCTCGTCGCCGTCCCAATCCCATCCGGCCGCCATGGCAACTCTCTTGTCCATCTGCTCTGTCGGCTCCGTCGACTCTGTCAGCTCCGTCGGCGCACAGCCTTCCAGGCGTCCCATCCGGTCCGGCGACTGTATCGCTCCGCCAACGCGCGGCGAGGCCCGCGTGGCCCCATCCCGTCGCCGGTGTCCTGCCGCCCTCTTCCGTGCCGCCCCTGTCCGCTCCCCCCGAGCGGGTCGTCATCCCCACCCCCGGTGTGTCGGGCGAGCTGGAGACATCGACCACGCGGGTCTGCGCCTGATCACCTGTGGCGGCGACTTCGACGCGGGCCGGCACCACTACCCCGACAACGTCACCGTGTTCGCGAAGATGACGGGCGGGAACTGAAGGCGGCCATCGCGATCCGCTCGGCGATCGGGTTCATGTCCCTGCCCTTGGCGTCGGTCGCGTTGACGGAGTAGACGAGGGTGCGTGAGCCGTTCTCGGTGGAAGCGATGATGTTCGTATAGCCGTAGCGGGAGCCGGTCTTGAGCCAGACCACCTTGCCGTCGATCTCGAACCGCTGGAGCCCGGCGCCGAACGTGGCTTCCGGGATGCCCGGCCCCAGCTTCGGCAGGGTGAACATCTCTTTCAACTGGGCCTTGGGCACCACCTCTCCGCCGAACAGCGCCTGCGTGAAGACCTCCAGGTCGGCGGTGGTGGAGATCATGTCGCCCGCCGCGAAACGGTCGAACTGGTTCCACTCGGTGACGTCGACCAGGCGCGTGGTGCCGTCCGGCTGCTTCATGCTCTGGTAGCCGCGGTTGTGCGGGCCGCGGATGCGGGGATCGGCGCCGGGGAAATAGGTGTCGTGCAGGTGGAGGGGTCTGAAGATCCGCAGGTCGGCCTGATCGGCGAACGAGTCGTCGGTGATCCGCTCGATCAGCAGGCCGAGCACGGTGTAGCCGATGTTGCGGTAGTGCTGCTGGGCACCTGGGGCGTGCTCGGGCCCCTTGGCGATGGCCGACGCGACGACCTTCTGCGGCTCCAACGTGTCGTAGCGGTGGGCGTATTCGTCGTCGAAGCCGTCGCCGGACTCCAGGCCGCTGGTGTAGTTGAGGAGGCTGCGGACGGGGATGGGCTTGAACTCCTTCTCCTTGTCCTCCTGCTTCGGGAACAAGTCCGGCATGTAGTGCTGCACCGGCTTGTCGAGGTCGAGATCGCCATCGGCGGCAAGCTGGAGCGCCACGGCCGCGGTCACGATCTTGGTTATCGACCCGGCGCGGAAGCGCCCGTGCGGATCTGCCTTCCGCCCCGTGACCAGGTCGTGCACGCCGGAACTGCCGCGCCAGATCCCCGTCGGGCCACCGACGCGGACGAGAGCGGCGGTCGCGTCGGCGTTCGGGAGCCCCTTGATCGCGTCGCGCAGCGCCTTGCCGTCGGGCGCGGAGGCATCGGTGGACGCCGTCACGGCCGACGTGGGGGAGTGGGCGAGGGCGGGGGCGGTCGCGGCGGCGGTGAGGCCGAGGACCAGGGCGGTGGCGAGAGCGGTGCGGGCGGTGCGGGTGCGGAACTGCACGGTGTGACTCCAGGTGGGCTGCGGGGCGGAACGTGTGCTGTCCATCCTGGTGATCGGCCGTGCGGGGCGGATCCTCACTGGGGAGGGCGAGGGACGGTGGCTCCCTGAGGGGTCAACACCCATACATGTAAGGGGCGTTGGCCGCGTGTCCCCTAGTGGCCTCGCCCGTGGGGCGGTCGGCGTGCTCCGGCGCCGCCATCACCTCGTCACCATGGTCGAAGGCCCAGGCGCCGAAAGCCTCGATCGCGTCCGGCAACGTACGCCCCAGGGGGGCGAGTCCGTGCTCGACGCGGGGCGGTGACTCGGCGTACGACTGCCGTGAGACCAAGCCGCCGTACTCCAGGCGGCGCAGTGCCCCGGTGAGGATCTCGGGGCTACCGGTGTGCGGGGACGACGAGGGCGCGCTGGATGTCGTAAGGAAGCCGGTGAAGGACGCCGGCCGCGTGCCCTTCGCCGCGGGTGGTGGGGAGCGGGCGGGTCTTGTCGGGGCGACGGCGGCGCCGCTGATCGGCCTCCGCGTGGGGGAGAGGGGCGGACGCGCAGGCGAGCGCGCCACCGCTGGCCTGCCCCTGCCCGGGGGCCCCGGGCAGGGGCAGCCGTCACGTCGCCATCAGCAGAATGACGAGGACGATGCCGACCAGCAGAGCGAGGGTCAGCATGCGGCCGACGGGATGCCGCGGATTGAGCCGGTGGCCGCGGTAGCCCCGCTCGTCGCGCTCGTACACGAAGAGCGGCTCTTCGCGCTTGTCGTCCTCGCTGTTCCCCATACCCCACAAGCTAGTTGAGGGATCGTCCGGCTACGAGAGCGCGCCGCCGGGCCGTGCGAGCAAGGCACGCAGTGTGTCGACACGGTTGGTCGTGATCGAGTCGACGCCGATGTCGAGGAGGCGGCGCATCGAGCGCTTCGTGTCCGGGGTCCACGCCGAGACGAGGAGCCCCTGGCGGCGCACCTGGACCGCCAGTTCGCGGTGGAGCAGAGAAAAGCGGTAGTTGAGCCAGCGGGGCTTGATCGCGTCGAGCACGGCGCGGCGCGGCGGGGCGAGACTCGTCCAGGTCAGAGCGATCTCGGCGGCGGGATCCGCCGCGCGCACCGCGAGCATCGTCCGGGCGCCCGCGCAGTAGTACGTCCGTTCCGCCGCCCCGCAGTCGGCGACGGCGCCGACGACCGCGCGCACGGACTGCGGCGTCGCGCCCGGCAGATCCACCATCAGCCGACGCCCGTCGGTCGCCGCGACGGCCTCCTCCAAGGTGGGTACGCCGCCTTCGGTGAGGCCGCGCACCTCGTCGGCGGAGAGCGTGGAGAGGGGGCGGTCGATGTCCCACAGGCGCTTGAGGGTCGCGTCGTGCAGCAGGACGGGGACGCCGTCACGGCTGAGGCGGACGTCGATCTCCACCGCGTCCGCGCCCCGCTCCAGCGCGGAGCGCAGGGACGGGAGGGTGTTCTCGCGGACGCGGTAGGGATCGCCTCGGTGGGCCACGGCTGTCACGGTGCGCATGGGCCCATTGTGGTGCCGGTCGTGGCGCCGGACCTAGGGAGCGAGCCAGGTCTGCGTGTACGTGTCGATCTCCGCGACCAGCTTCGCCTTGCCCGCCGGGTCGAGGAAGGACGCCTCGACGGCGTTCTTCGCCAGGTCCGCGACGCCTCGCTCGTCGAGGTCGAGGAGGCGGGCGGCGACCGCGTACTCGTTGTTGAGGTCGGTGCCGAACATGGGCGGGTCGTCGGAGTTGATGGTGACCGGGACCCCGGCGGCGACGAACTGCTTGATGGGGTGCTCGTCGAGGGTGGCGACGGCGCGGGTCGCGATGTTCGACGTCGGGCAGACCTCTAGCGGGATGCGGTGCTCGGCGAGGTGGGCGAGGAGCCCCGGGTCCTGGGCGGCGCTTGTGCCGTGGCCGATGCGCTCGGCGCGCAGGTGGGTGAGGGCGTCCCAGATGGTGCCGGGCCCCGTGGTCTCGCCCGCGTGCGGGACGGAGCGCAGGCCGGCCGCGATCGCGCGGTCGAAGTACGGCTTGAACTGCGGCCGAGGCACGCCGATCTCCGGCCCGCCGAGCCCGAAGGAGACCAGGCCCTCGGGACGCAGCTTGTCGGTGGTCGCGAGCCGGACCGTCTCCTCGGCGGATTCGAGCCCCGCCTCGCCCGGGATGTCGAAGCACCAGCGCAGTACGACACCGAGCTCGGCCTCGGCGCCCTTGCGGGCGTCCTCGATGGCGTCCATGAAGGCGCGGTCGTCGATGCCGCGGCGCACGGAGCTGAAGGGGGTGACGGTCAGCTCGGCGTAGCGGATGTTCTGCCGGGCCATGTCGCGGGCGATCTCGTACGTGAGCAGCCGCACGTCGTCCGGGGTGCGGATCAGGTCCACGACCGAGAGGTACACCTGGATGAAGTGGGCGAAGTCCGTGAACGTGAAGAAGTCGGCGAGGGCCTCCACGTCCGTGGGCACCGTGGAGTCGGGGTGGCGGGCGGAGAGGGCCGAGACGATGCGGGGGGATGCCGAGCCGACATGGTGCACATGCAGTTCCGCCTTGGGCAGTCCGGCGATGAAGGCATGCGGGTCGCGCCGGTCGCGTCGGTCACGCGTGTCGTGCTGGTCGCGTGGCTCGCGGGCGCTGCTCGGATCGGTCACGGTTTCCTCCCCAGGAACGGATGTGATCGGCTGATCGGGTAAGTCGGGGATCATCCTAGGCCGGGGGACTTCGGCCTAGGGCGGTGGCCGTAGCATGACGGAACGTACGAAAGAGGTGAGCGCGGCATGTCCGACGGTTCGGCGGGGCCGGGTGCGTCCGAGGGGCGGGACCCTTGGGCTCCGCCGGCGGATGAGGCGGGGTCTGTGCCGGGTTCGGGGCCGGTGCCGCTGGAGAAGCGGAATCCCTGGGCGGCGCCTTACACGCCGTCTGCGCACGGGCAGTCGACGCCTTCCGCTCCTGTTCCGGGGCCGGGGCCGGGGCCGGGTGCCGGTGCCGGGCCCTATGCGCCGCCCGCGGTGGGTCCTCCGGCGGGTGGTGAGCCGGTGCCGCCGCCTCCGGTCGGGCCCGAGGGGCCCGGTCAGATGCCGTACGGCTACCCCGAGTTTCCGGGCGGCCACCAGGGCTACCAGGGCTATCAGGGCTACCAGGGCTACCAGGGGCAGGGCCTGCCCGGGTACGGCTGGCCAGCGATGCCGATGACGCCTGCCAACGGGATGGGCGTGGCCGCCCTTGTCCTCGGGATCATCGCGGCCGCCGGTTTCTGTCTGTGGCCTCTGGCGATCGTGCTCGGCATCCTCGCGATCATCTTCGGGGCGATCGGGCGCGGCAGGGCGCGGCGCGGCGAGGCTACGAACTCCGGGCAGGCGCTGGCCGGGATCATCTGCGGTGTCGCGGGCATCGTCCTGGCGGTGGCATTGCTGGTGGTGCTGATCGTGACGCCGGACGACGCGTTCGAGGAGGGCGGGGCTTCGGGGGACGGCGGTTACTCGACCTCCGTGGCCGTCAGCCTCTGAGCCGCTTTTTACTGGCGGGGGCGCCTCCCGTGTGTGTCGGCCTGAACCGCCGCTTCGCGACGGGTATCTCCCGCCCACCCGCCCGATTGCCCCGCGTGATCAGCCGGGCGGACGAGCGAGGCCCGCCGCCAGAGCCCGCGCCTAAGCGAAACCGCTCCCGCGCCGCGCCAGAGCGCCACGCCAGCGCCCGTGCCTGGCGCAACCGCTGCCGTGCCGCCGCCAGCGCCCGTGCCTAGCACAACCGCTCCCGCGCCGCGCCAGAGAGCCACGCCAGAGCCCGTGCCTGGCGCAACCGCTCCCGCGCCGCGCCAGCGCCCGTGCCTGGCGCAACCGCTGCCGTGCCGCCGCCAGCGCCCGTGCCTAGCGCAACCGCTCCCGCGCCGCGCCAGAGCGCCGCGCCAGAGCCCGTGCCTGGCGCAACCGCTCCCGCGCCGCGCCAGCGCCCGCGTCTAAGCGCAACCGCTCCCGTGCCGCCGCCAGCGCCCGCGCCTAGCGCAACCGCTCCCGTGCCTCCATCAACGCGAACCCCAGCAGATTCAGCCCCCGCCACTTCTCCGGCTCCCGGGCCCGCTCATCGTCGGCCGTCAGGCCAATGCCCCAGACGCGGTCCATCGGGCTTGCCTCGACAAGGACCCTCGACCCCGTGCCGACCAGGAACGAGCGGAGCGCATCGGTCGACGCGAACTTGTGGACGCTGCCCTCGACCACGATCCCGAACCGCTCCCGCTCCCATATCGCCTCGTCGAAGCCCCGCACCAGGCGCCCCGCCTGCTTCGCCTCGGCGGGCGTCCGTGCGGTGAGGGCCGCGGTCTGAGCCTCCGCGTCCGAGAAGAGGCGGGCCTTGGCGGCCATCATCCAGTGCTTAGCCGTCCCGTACTCCACCCCGTCCGCGGTGAACGGCGACTGCCACCACTGGCTGAAGCAGCTCGCGCCGAGCGACCCGTCCCGGCGCGGGGCGTGACCCCAGAAGTGCAGGTACTCGACCCGTTCCCCCGCACGCGCCGCGCGGACCAGCGCATCCACCGAGTCGATCTTCGTCATGCACGCGAGTCTGGCACGCACCACTGACACTCCGTCCTGGGTTTTCCAGGACGACTCGACACCTGGTCGACAGATTCCGTCGCGTAACCAAAAGGCAACAACGGAATCACTTGTTGGAGTACCACTGCTCTGTCAGGATCGGCACTCAAATCGATCTGGAGCTACGCCGGCCCCTGGGACGGGGACGACGGCGGAGGAGAGCGTCATGCACAACTTCCAGGCGCAGGACCACTTCGCGGCAGGCGCGCAGTACATCGCGGGACGGCTGACCGAGGGCACATCGGGGCGCACGCACGCCGTCGTCGACCCGGCCACCGGCGACGAGGTCCACCGGTACGAACTCGCGGGCGAGAAGGACGTCGACACCGCTGTCGCCGCCGCCGCGCACGCCTTCCCCGGGTGGGCGGGCGCGACCCCCGGCGAGCGCTCCGACGCCATGCACCGCTTCGCGGGCGTACTGGCCGAGCGCGCCGAGGAGTTCGCGCAGGCCGAGTCGCTCCAGTGCGGCAAGCCGATCAAGCTCAGCCGGGAGTTCGACGTACCGGGCTCCGTCGACAACGCGGCCTTCTTCGCGGGAGCGGCCCGGCATCTGCAGGGCCAGTCGGCCGGTGAGTACTCCGGCGACCACACCTCGTACGTACGGCGTGAGCCCATCGGTGTCGTCGGGTCCATCGCGCCCTGGAACTACCCCCTCCAGATGGCCGCCTGGAAGGTGCTTCCCGCCATCGCCGCGGGCAACACGATCGTCCTCAAGCCCGCCGAGCTCACCCCCTTCACCTCGCTCCTCTTCGCGCGGGCGGCCACCGATGCGGGCATCCCCGACGGTGTCGTCAACGTCATCAGCGGCGCCGGACGCGACGCGGGCGAGCGGCTCGTGGGGCACCCCGACGTCGCCATGACCTCCTTCACCGGGTCCACCGCCGTCGGCAAGCGCGTGGCCGAGATCGCCACCTCCACCGTGAAGCGGCTGCATCTGGAGCTCGGCGGCAAGGCGCCGTTCGTCGTCTTCGACGACGCCGACCTCGAAGCCGCCGTGCACGGCGCGGTCGCGGGCGCGCTCATCAACACCGGGCAGGACTGCACGGCCGCCACGCGCGCGTACGTGCAACGGCCGCTCTACGACGCCTTCGTAGAGGGTGTCGCCGAGCTCATGGAGAGTGTCCGGCTCGGTGATCCCTTCGCCGAGGACACCGACCTCGGGCCGCTCATCTCGCACGTCCACCGCGACCGCGTCGCCGGTTTCGTCGAGCGGGCGCGCTCCTACGCGCGCGTGGTCACCGGTGGCGAGGCACTCGACCACCCCGGGGCCTTCTACCGGCCCACCCTCATCGCGGACGCCGCGCAGGACAGCGAGATCGTGCAGGCCGAGATCTTCGGTCCGGTGCTCGTCGTGCTGCCCTTCGACGCGGACGACGAGGGCATCAGGCTCGCGAACGACACTCCGTACGGTCTCGCCGCCTCCGCCTGGAGCCGCGACGTCTTCCGCGCCAACCGGGCGACGCGCGAGATCAAGGCGGGCTGTGTGTGGGTCAACGACCACATCCCGATCCTCAGCGAGATGCCGCACGGCGGATACAAGGCATCCGGCTACGGAAAGGACATGTCCGCCTACTCCTTCGACGAGTACACCCAGGTCAAGCACGTCATGTTCGACAACACCGCGGTCGTCCGCAAGGACTGGCACCGCACGATCTTCGGGGACCGATAGCCGACAGCTGGAAGGCCGCCCGACCAGTGGCCGCCCATCCTCCCGAAAGGGCAACCAAGCGCATGGAGCAGTACGAGCCCGACCCCCTCTCCCCGGCACAACTGGCCGCCATGCACCGCAGCCTCAGGAACGGCCGGGCCTCCCTCACCCGCCGTTCCCTGCTGCGCGCCTCCGCGGGCGGCGCGCTCGCCGTCGGCGGTCTCGGCGCACTGAGCGCCTGCGGGATCCCGGCCGCGAGCAAAGGGCAGGGCGACGTCTCGTCCGACGACCACTCGGCCAAGGAGAAGCAGATCAACTTCTCCAACTGGACCGAGTACATGGACGTCGACGACGATCAACGCCGGCCCACCCTGGACGCGTTCACGAAGCGCACCGGGATCAAGGTCAAGTACACCGAGGACATCAACGACAACGTCGAGTTCTTCGGGAAGATCAAGCCGCAGCTCGCGGCGGGCCAGGAGACCGGGCGCGACCTCATCTGCGTCACGGACTGGCTGGCGGCCCGGCTCATCCGCTTCGGCTGGGTCCAGAAACTGGACCCGGCCAGCCTGCCGCACGCGTACACCAACCTGTCCGCCCAGTTCCGCAACCCGGACTGGGACCCGGGGCGTTCCTACTCGTACCCCTGGACCGGTATCTCCACCGTCATCGCGTACAACAAGAAGGCGACCGACGGCGAAGACATCACCTCCGTGTCGCAGCTCCTGGACAACCCCAAGCTCAAGGGGCGCGTCGGCTTCCTCTCCGAGATGCGCGACAGCGTCGGCATGACGCTCGTCGACATGGGCAAGGACCCGGCGAAGTTCACCGACGACGACTTCGACGCGGCCATCGCCCGTCTCCAGAAGGCCGTCGACAAGAAGCAGATCCGCCGCTTCACGGGCAACGACTACACGTCGGACCTCGACAAGGGCGACCTCGCCGCGTGTCTCGGCTGGGCGGGCGACATCGTCCAGCTCCAGGCCGACAACCCCGACATCGCCTTCCACATCCCGGACCAGGGCTACATCACGTCCACGGACAACCTGCTCGTCCCGAACAAGGCGCGCCACAAGCACAACGCCGAACGGCTCATCGACTACTACTACGAGCCCGAGCCCGCCGCACGCCTCGCCGCGTACATCAACTACGTGTGCCCCGTGGACGGTGTGCGCCCCGAGCTGGCGAAGCTCGACAAGGAAGCCGCGGCGAACCCGCTGATCCTTCCGGACAAGGAGATGGCCGCGAAGTCCCACGGGTTCCGCTCGCTGACGCCGAAGGAAGAGACGGCGTACGAGGAGAAGTTCGCCAAGCTGACCGGTGCCTGACCCGGTTCCTCACCGACCCGGTTACTCACCGACCCGGTTTCTGATCGCTTCCTGAGCGGCGCCCCTCGCGCCCCTGTAGTCCCTCGACTCTCCCTCGACACCCTGGACGCACCATGACGACTGCTACAGAACACGGCGGCGACGTCCGCCTCACCGGGATCAGCAAGACGTACGGCTCCTTCAAGGCCGTCCGGCCGCTCGACCTCACCGTGCCGCAGGGTTCCTTCTTCGCGCTGCTCGGCGCGTCCGGCTGTGGCAAGACCACCACACTCCGCATGATCGCGGGGCTCGAGGAGCCAAGCTCGGGCACCGTGCACCTGGGCGAGCAGGACGTCACGGCGCTGCCGCCGTACAAGCGGCCCGTCAACACCGTCTTCCAGTCGTACGCGCTCTTCCCGCACCTCGACATCTTCGAGAACGTCGCCTTCGGCCTGCGCCGACGCGGCATCAAGTCGGTGAAGGGCCAGGTCGGCGAGATGCTCGACCTCGTCCAGCTCGGCGAGCAGGCCCGCAAGAAGCCGCACCAGCTCTCCGGCGGCCAGCAGCAGCGCGTCGCCGTCGCCCGCGCCCTGATCAACCACCCCAAGGTGCTGCTCCTGGACGAGCCGCTCGGCGCACTCGACCTCAAGCTGCGCCGCCAGATGCAGCTCGAACTCAAGCGCATCCAGACCGAGGTGGGCATCACCTTCATCCACGTCACGCACGACCAGGAGGAGGCCATGACGATGGCCGACCAGGTCGCGGTGATGAACGCGGGCGGTGTCGAACAGCTCGGCGCCCCCGCCGACCTCTACGAGAACCCCCGCACCACCTTCGTCGCCAACTTCCTCGGCACGTCGAACTTCATAGAGGCCGAGATCGCAGGCCGCAGCGGCGATGACCTCACCCTCAAGGCAGGCGACGGCAAGCTCACGCTGCCCGCCGCGCGATGTACGGCGCCCACCGGCACCGGCGGCAAGGTCATCCTCGGCGTACGCCCCGAGAAGATCTCCCTGACGCACGCCGACGACGCGGGGCAGATCCCCGCGGGGCGCAACCGCATCACGGGCCGCATCGCCGACAGCAGCTTCATCGGTGTGTCGACGCAGTACGTCATCAACAGCCCGCTCTGCGACGCGTTCGAGGTCTACGCCCAGAACATCGAGCGCGACACCCGCCTGGTCCCCGGCGTCGACGTCGTCCTGCACTGGAACCCGGCCCACACCTTCGGCCTCGACCCCGCCCAGGACATCGACGCGGGAGTCGAGAAGGTCGAGGAGGACGCCTCCGCATGACGACCACCCTCACCAAGGCGGCCCCGGCGCAGGAGCCGGACGAGCCGCCGCGCAAGATCCGCAAGCGCGGCCGACTCGTCCCCTACTGGCTGCTGCTCCCCGGCATCCTCTGGCTCGTCGTCTTCTTCGCGCTGCCGCTGGTCTACCAGGCGTCGACGTCCGTCCAGACCGGCTCCCTGGAAGACGGCTTCAAGGTCACCTGGCACTTCGCGACGTACTGGGACGCGCTGAGCGACTACTGGCCGCAGTTCCTGCGCTCGGTGATGTACGCGGGCGCCGCCACGATCCTGTGTCTGCTGCTCGGCTACCCGCTCGCGTATCTGATCGCGTTCCGCGCGGGCCGCTGGCGCAACCTCATCCTGGTCCTGGTCATCGCGCCGTTCTTCACCAGCTTCCTCATCCGTACGCTGGCGTGGAAGACGATCCTCGCGGACGGCGGCCCCGTCGTGGGCGCCCTCAACACGCTGCACGTCCTCGACGTCACCAGCTGGCTCGGCGTCACGGACGGCGACCGGGTCCTCGCCACGCCCCTCGCGGTGATCTGCGGACTCACGTACAACTTCCTGCCGTTCATGATCCTGCCGCTCTACACCTCGCTCGAACGCATCGACGGCAGGCTGCACGAGGCGGCGGGCGACCTCTACGCGAAGCCGTCCACGACGTTCCGCAAGGTGACCTTCCCGCTCTCCATGCCGGGCGTCGTCTCCGGAACGCTGCTCACCTTCATCCCGGCGGCGGGCGACTACGTCAACGCGGATCTGCTCGGCTCCACCGACACCCGCATGGTCGGCAACGTCATCCAGACGCAGTTCCTGCGCATTCTGGACTACCCGACGGCCGCGGCTCTCTCCTTCATCCTGATGGCGGCGATCCTCGTCATGGTCACTTTCTACATCCGTAAGTCCGGGACGGAGGATCTCGTCTGATGGCCGCCTTCTTCCGCTGGCTCCGCGGCAAATTCGTCGTCATCGCCGGTCTCCTCACACTCGCGTATCTGCTGCTCCCGAACGTCGTCGTGACGGTGTTCTCCTTCAACAAGCCGAAGGGGCGCTTCAATTACGCCTGGCAGGAATTCTCACTCGACGCCTGGAAGGACCCCTGCGGCGTCGCCGACATGTGCGGTTCGCTCAGCCTGAGCCTGCAGATCGCGGCCTGGGCGACGATCGGCGCGACCGTGCTCGGCACGATGATCGCCTTCGCGCTCGTGCGCTACCGCTTCCGGGCGCGCGGCGCGGTCAGCTCGCTGATCTTCCTGCCGATGGCGATGCCCGAGGTCGTCATGGCCGCCTCGCTGCTCACGCTCTTCCTCAACATGGGCGCGCAGCTCGGCTTCTGGACGATCCTCATCGCCCACATCATGTTCTGCCTCAGCTTCGTGGTGACCGCCGTCAAGGCACGCGTGATGTCCATGGACCCACGCCTGGAGCAGGCCGCGCAGGACCTCTACGCCGGCCCCGTGCAGACCTTCGTCCGGGTCACGCTGCCGATCGCCGCGCCGGGAATCGCGGCGGGCGCGCTGCTCGCCTTCGCGCTCTCCTTCGACGATTTCATCATCACGAATTTCAACGCGGGCTCGACCGTGACGTTCCCCATGTTCGTCTGGGGATCGGCGCAGCGCGGTACGCCCGTTCAGATCAATGTGATCGGTACGGCGATGTTCCTCGTCGCCGTGATCCTGGTGCTCGGCGGGATGATCGTCTCGAAGCGCCGCAACAAGCAAGCCAACTGAGAACCAACCCCGCACATTCTGAAGGAGTGGAAATCATGGCCCCAGGCGCCATGACCCGTTGGACCAAGTCCCTCTCCGACGCCCAGCCCCTCTCGTACTGGCTGGACGACCCCGGCAAACCCCGCGCCCAGCCCGCCCTCACCGGTGACGAGCAGTGCGACCTGCTCGTCGTCGGCGGCGGCTACAGCGGCCTTTGGACCGCGCTGATCGCCAAGGAGCGCGACCCGCACCGGGAGGTGGTCCTGGTCGAGGGCCGCGAGGCGGGCTGGGCCGCCTCCGGCCGCAACGGCGGCTTCTGCGCCGCGTCCCTCACGCACGGCATCTCCAACGGCCTGTCCCGCTGGCCCGGCGAGATCGCGAAGCTGGAGGAGCTCGGCGCCCGCAACCTCGACGAGATCGAGGCCGCCGTCAAGCGCTACTCCATCGACTGCGACTTCGAGCGCACCGGTGAGATCGACGTGGCCACGCAGCCGCATCAGCTCACCGAACTGCGCGAGGTGTACGAGGAGATGGCGGAGCACGGCCTCGCCGACGGCTCCGAGCTGCTCGACGCGGACGCCTTGCGCGCGCACGTCGACTCACCGACCTTCCTCGGCGGCCTCTGGGACCGCGAGGGCGTCGCCATGCTCCACCCGGCGAAGCTGGCCTGGGGCCTCAAGCGGGCCTGTCTGGAGATGGGCGTACGCGTCTACGAGCACACGCCGGCCCTCGAACTCGTCTCGTCCGGCGCCGGGATGGCCGTACGCACCCCGTACGGCCGGATCCGCGCCCGCCAGGTCGCGCTCGCCACGAACATCTTCCCCTCGCTGGTCAAGCGCGTGCGGGCGTACACGGTCCCGGTCTACGACTACGCCCTCATGACGGAGCCGCTGACCGAGGAGCAGCTCGCGGCCATCGGCTGGAGGAACCGGCAGGGCCTCGGCGACAGCGCCAACCAGTTCCACTACTTCCGGCTCTCCGCCGACAACCGCATCCTGTGGGGCGGCTACGACGCGATCTACCCGTTCGGCGGCAGGCTGCGCGCCGAGCACGACGACCGACCCGAGACGTACGCGAAGCTGGCGGGCCACTTCTTCACCTGCTTCCCGCAGCTGGAGGGGGTCCGGTTCACGCACGCGTGGGGCGGCGCCATCGACACGTGCTCGCGCTTCTCGGCGTTCTTCGGTACGGCCCACGCGGGTCGGGTCGCGTACGCGGCGGGCTACACGGGGCTCGGTGTCGGGGCCACCCGCTTCGGCGCCGACGTCATGCTGGACCTGCTCTCCGGCGAGCGCACGGAACGTACGTCCTTGGAGATGGTGCGTACGAAGCCGCTGCCGTTCCCGCCCGAGCCGTTCGCGTGGACGGGCGTCGCTCTGACCAAGTGGTCCCTGGCCAGGGCGGACGAGAACGGCGGCAGGCGCAATCTGTGGCTGAAGACGATGGACAAGCTGGGCCTGGGCTTCGACAGCTGACGACTTCGGCCGGCGCTGCGGCTCGCTCTATCGACTGTTCGTCAACAAGTTCCCGGAACCCGCGTAATGCTCCGGGCCGAGCCCCCTCTCTCCTGTGACAAGCACAGCTGTTGCACCGGAGAGAGGGAGGCCCCGCCATGACTGGCTCGGAGGCGAAGTCGGCGGTCGAATGGCTCGTGTCGGTGGCGCCGGAACCGGATGCCTGCCGCTGGGAATGGGAGCGCAATCCTATGGGGGTCGCGCTCCTTCCGGCGGGCAAGCTCTGGGACGTACTCATCCTCCCCGGTGAACTCGGATATCCCACGCTCGACGTACTGACCTGCTGCATCGACCGTCCGGGCCCGGTACTCGCCGACTTCGGCGACTCCCGTATGGGGTTCTTCGTGCCCGCGGGCACGGTGGCCCGCTGGATCGGCACGGGGGTGCGCGGCGCGGGCCTTGGCACCTGGATCGTGGTGCCCTACCCCGGCCGTTCCACGGGCGGCGTCCGCTGGCTGATCCCGCCCGACGGCTCGGGCACGCTGACGGATCCGGCACTTCTCGAACTCGCGATGCACGAGGCAGCGGCGCAACTGGCGCCGCGGGAGCAGCCGGAGGAGCCGAGGGAGGAGTAGTTCTTGACGGGCGTTCTTGACGAACTGTCTTGATGGACTGTTCTGACGGACTGTTCTGACGGACTGTTCTGACGGACTGTTCTGGTGGACGGTCCTTGACGGGACCTTGACAACTTGATTGGTCTGGACCAAATTGAGCGGCCCACCCTCCCATCCTCCCCATGCCCGGAGGCAGTTGTGGACCGTTCATCGCCGCGTCCCCTCAGGCGTCCCCTCACGCGCCGCATCAGACGTCTCACCGTGGCAGCGGCCACGGCCTGCGCGCTCGCCGCGTCCGGCCTGCTCGCCGCCGAGGCCTCGGCGGGCCCCTCGACGGGCTCCTCGGCGGGGCCGGTGCCCAAGGCCGCCGCCGACCACGCCCTGGTCGGCTATCTGCACACGAGCTTCGCCAACGGGTCCGGCTACACGCGGCTCTCGGACGTCCCCGGCAGCTGGGACATCATCGACCTCGCCTTCGGCGAGCCGACCTCCGCCACGTCCGGCGACATCCGCTTCAGCCTCTGTCCGCGGACCGAGTGCCCGGGCGTCGAGTCCAAGGACGAGTTCAAGGCCGCGGTCAAGGCCAAGCAGGCGGCGGGCAAGAAGGTCCTGATCTCCATCGGCGGCCAGAACGGCCAGGTCCAGCTGACCACCACCCGGGCGCGCGACACCTTCGTCTCCTCGGTCTCCTCGATCATCGACGAGTACGGACTCGACGGCCTGGACATCGACTTCGAGGGCCACTCCCTCTCGCTGAACGCCGACGACACGGACTTCAAGAACCCCAAGACGCCGTCGATCGTGAACCTCATCTCGGCCGTCAAGACCCTCAAGGCCAAGTACGGCAGCGGCTTCACGCTCACCATGGCGCCTGAGACCTTCTTCGTGCAGCTCGGCTACCAGTTCTACGGAACCGGCAAGTGGGGCGGCCAGGACCCGCGCGCCGGCGCCTACCTCCCGGTCATCCACGCCCTGCGCGACGACCTCACCCTGCTGCACGTCCAGGACTACAACTCCGGCCCGATCATGGGCCTGGACAACCAGTACCACTCCATGGGCGGCGCCGACTTCCACATCGCGATGACCGACATGCTGCTCACGGGCTTCCCGGTGGCGGGCGACACGAAGAACGTCTTCCCCGCGCTGCCTCCGGCGAAGGTGGCCATGGGCATGCCCGCCTCGACGAACGCGGGCAACGGCCACGTCCCCACGGCGGAGGTCAACAAGTCCCTGGACTGCCTGACGAAGGGCACCAACTGCGGCTCGTACAAGACGCACGGCACTTGGCCGGGGCTGCGTGGCCTGATGACCTGGTCGGTCAACTGGGACCGCTACAACAACTGGGAGTTCTCGAAGAACTTCGACGGCTACTTCGGCTGAGCCGCGTCCGTCCCCTCTTCCTCGGCGCGGCGTCCGTACCGCGCCACCACCAGCACCATCAGCTGAAGCACCATTGCGAACAGACACCAGCTGGCCACGACGTCCAGCGGCCAGTGATACCCCCGGCGCACGAGCCCGAGCCCGACCCCGAAGTTCAACAGGGCGCAGGCGATGAGCAGTTCACGCCGTGCGTACGTGCCGTGCAGACAGGGGAGCAGGAGCAGCGCCGCCCCGCCGTAGGCGACCATGGCGGTGGCGGTGTGGCCCGAGGGGTAGTAGCCGCTGCCGTCCATGCCGGGCGGCGCGGTGCGGCCGATCAGTTCCTTGAGCGGGATCACGAGCGCCGGAACCGCCGCCATGGCCACGGCGGCGGCCACCGGGGCCAGCCACCAGCGGAACGTACCGGCAGCGCGGGCGCGCCATCCCGCGTAGGCGATGACCACGGCGAGGAACGGCACGGCGATGGTGACTGCGCCCAGATCGGCGAGGAGTTCCGCCGCGCCGTCCGGGAGACGGCTTCCGGTGATCCAGGGGCCGAGCCGCTCGTCCGCGTCGCGGAGGGGGCCGTCGGCAAGGACCTGCCAGGTGATGAGCGCGAAGAGCAGCGCGCAGAGGCAGAAGAGGAAGAGGGAAGTGGTCGGCCGCCCGGGAACAGGGGGGGTAGTTCCGGGGCGGCCGTCCTGACCGGTGTGCCGCGCGCCCCGGGGGGTGTGGGGCGGGCGGCCATCCGATCGGTGAGGAGTTCCGAAGCCAGAAGCTCCGGGTGTGTGCGCGATGGCACGACCAAGACGGGGCTGGGGAGGCTCCGTCCCGGTGTCGCCCACAGTCCCCTGTGGGCGGGGTGTTTCTCTCATCTGCAGAAACCGTACGTCAGGTAGGGGCGGGCCGACAGGCGGAACAGGAACCCGACATGGGGCCCGCACACCTTCTTCACACGCCCTGACGGTCACCTCAGGTCACGACTCTGGCACCGCACGAAGTACACACACGTCAGGACGCACGCGTACGCATACGGAGCCGGGATCTTTCCCCCTTTGGGGTGATCCCGGCTCCGGTGGGCGCTTCCGAAGAGGCGCGAAGGGGGGGCGATCAGATGCGGGTGAACGCCGCCTCGATGATGTCCAGGCCCTCGGAAAGCAGGTCCTCGCCGATGACCAGCGGCGGCAGGAAGCGCAGGACGTTGCCGTACGTGCCGCAGGTCAGGACGAGCAGACCCTCCGCGTGGCAGGCCTTGGCGAGCGCGGCCGTCGCCTCGGGGTTCGGCTCCTTCGACGCGCGGTCCTTGACCAGCTCGATGGCGATCATCGCGCCACGGCCGCGGACGTCGCCGACGATGTCGTACTTCTCCGCGATGGCGGCCAGGCGGGCCTTCATCGTCGCCTCGATGGCCTTCGCCCTGGCGTTGAGGTCGAGCTCCTTCATCGTCTCGATGGCGCCGAGCGCACCGGCGCAGGCGACCGGGTTGCCGCCGTAGGTGCCGCCGAGGCCGCCGGAGTGCGCGGCGTCCATGATCTCGGCGCGGCCCGTGACGGCGGCGAGCGGCAGGCCGCCCGCGATCCCCTTGGCGGTCGTGATCAGGTCGGGCACGATGCCCTCGTCCTCGCACGCGAACCACTGGCCCGTACGGCAGAAGCCGGACTGGATCTCGTCCGCGACGAAGACGATGCCGTTGTCGTTGGCGTACTTCACGATCTCGGGCAGGAAGCCCTTCGCGGGCTCGATGAAGCCGCCCTCACCGAGCACCGGCTCGATGATGATCGCGGCCACGTTCTGGGCACCGACCTGCTTGCCGATCTGGTCGATGACCTGCTTGGCGGCCTCGGGCCCGGCGTTCTCCTCGCCCGTCGGCCAGCGGTAGCCGTAGGCCACCGGGACGCGGTAGACCTCGGGCGCGAACGGCCCGAAGCCGTTCTTGTACGGCATGTTCTTGCTGGTCAGCGCCATCGTGAGGTTCGTACGGCCGTGGTAGCCGTGGTCGAAGACGACGACGGCCTGGCGCTTGGTGTGCGCACGGGCGATCTTGACGGCGTTCTCGACGGCCTCGGCGCCCGAGTTGAACAGGGCGCTCTTCTTGGCGTGGTCACCCGGCGTCAGCTCCGCGAGCTGCTCGGCGACGGCGACGTACCCCTCGTACGGCGTGACCATGAAACAGGTGTGGGTGAAGTCGGCGAGCTGCGCGCTCGCACGGCGTACGACGGCCTCGGCGCTGGATCCGACCGACGTCACGGCGATGCCGGAGCCGAAGTCGATGAAGCGGTTGCCGTCGACGTCCTCGATGATGCCGCCCGCCGCGCGCGCCGCGAAGACGGGCAGCACGGAACCCACGCCGCCGGCGACCGTGGCCGTACGGCGGGCCTGCAGCTCCTGGGACTTCGGCCCGGGGATGGCGGTGACGACGCGGCGCTCCTGCGGAAGTGCGGTCATGGGGTGCTCCTGGGGGTGGGGCGAGGCGGACGCTCGAATGCTTGCTTTCCTGCTTGCTTTCTTCGCAGGTTAGGGGCGGAGGGTGGAGGCGGGCATGCTCCACGGGGGAGTTGTTCGGCGTGGCGGTTGTCCGTGATGGACATAGCGGCGGGTGGGCGGGGTGCGGCTTTCGTCCCCTTCGGCGGCGGGTAAGAGTCATGGTGTTCCCGCAGGTCCCGGGCGCGTATTTCGTGAACTGCCCCTGCGGGGGCACTAGATTGACGGCTGAACCGACAGACCGGCAGGTCAGGGGGGAAGGGCCATGGACTCCGAAGGCACGGGCACGCACGACGCTCGCGGCACACACGCCACACCGGTGCCGCGGCCGGCGGCGCCCGCGGTCCCCGCGGCGCCGTCCCCCGCCCCCGGGCCGCCGCCGATGCCCCGGCAGGCGCCCGGTACCGAGCGCCCCTCATCCGTCGCCGACTGGCTCGCCGCGCCCCGCCCCGAGGCGGCGCCGGGCATCTGGCGCTACGGCTACCGGCCGCCCGCGCCCGAGTCCGAGATCGAGGGAGTCACCCGGCGCCTGGCCGTCGGCATGGTCATCTCCGCCCTGCTCGGTCTGCTGTTCTGGTCGCTGTGGCGGCAGGGCAGCATCCCCTACCAGTGGGCCCCGCTGAAGCTGTTCACGCCGGGCGACTGGTGGTTTGCGGGCAGCGCCACGCCCAAGGAGTGGCAGGCCACGGAGGCCCAGATGGTCTACGACGGCCTTGTCTTCGGCGCGGTGATCTACAGCGTCGGGCGGCTCGGCGCCTGGCCCGACGCGATCCGGCACTTCGTGACGCGACGCCCGCAACCGGCCCGTGCCGTACTCGCCTCCGTCGGGGCGGTCGGCGCCCTCGTCTACGTCTGGCCGAGCGGCCTCGGGTTCGACATGCGACCGCTCCCCGTGGTCGACCCCGTCTACTCCCTGATCGCGCTCGTCGCGGGTGGCTACGAGGTCTTCACCTCGCGCGTGGTCACCGACACCCTGTCCGTCCTAATCACCCTCGCCGTGCTGTGGCCCTTCGCCCGCGTCGGCGGGTGGTGGCAGGCGGTCCGCGACGGCAGGGCCGCGACGACACGGCGGCGGCCGACCGTCGCCCCGCCCCGCCCCGCCGACGCCCCCGCACACGGCCACTGGCCCGAACTGCGCGCGGCGGGACACGACAAGGCGGCCGACCTGCTCTCCGCCGAGCTGGTCAGCGGACGCATGAACGACGTCGACTGCACCCGCGTGGCCCACGCCTGGCGCACGGCCGGTTCCGACCCGGGCGCCCTCGCCACCTTCGTGGACACGGTCGCCCGGCAGGGTTCAGCCGCCTGGGCCCATCCCTCGGGCCAGCGCGACCTGCCCGCTCGCAGCGCCGTGCACGACCTGCTCGTCGGCCAGGTCAGGATCGGCCGCTTCGCGAAGGACGAGCGCAATCCCCGCGCCGTGCGCGCAGCCGCCGCCGCGCTCGACCCCGCGGTGCTCGGCACCTCCCTGCTCGCTGTCGGCCCGTCCGGCGCGGGCAAGACCGGCAGGCTCATGCGCCCGGTGGCGGAGTCGCTCGCCCTGGGCGCCCTGACCGGACAGAGCGCGGTCGTCGCCGTGTGCGCGGCGGGCACATCGCTCGGTGCCGACCAGACGTACGACATCGTGGTCAGGCCGGGCGATCCGGCGTCCGTGCACGACATCGATCTGTACGCGGACTGCGCCGACGCGGACGAGGCCGCAGCCTTCCTCGCCGAAGGCCTGGTCGGCGACCTCGAAGCCGTCGATACGCGGCGCGCCGCCACCACCCTCGCCCAACTCCTGGGCCCCTACCGCGTCCTGCACGGACGCTTCCCCTCCGTCCCCGTGCTGCGCGAACTCCTCGAAGGGGACCCCGCCGGGCTCGCCGCCCTCAAGGACGGCCTCGCCGCTGACGGGCACACCGCCATGCGCCGCGAACTGGACGCCCGCATCCGCCAGTCGGGCTCTCCCAACGACCCGGGCCCCGCCCTTGCCGACCGGCTCGGCCTGCTCGACCGGCCCGTCTTCGCCGACTTCTTCGACCCCAGCGGCGAGGGGCGCCCCTTCTCGATGCGCGCTGTCGTCAACCATCCGCTCCGGGTCAGGGTGGATCTGCCCGAGCAGGGACACGAGGAGGCGTCCAGGCTGCTCGCCCGGCTGCTGCTCGCCCAGTTCACGTACGTCGTACGCGACCCGGCCAGGCGCCCGCACTTTGCCTGCCTGATCCTCGACGACGCCGCGCGCACCCTCACCGGTGAGAGCGTGCGCGCCATCCAGCGGCTGCGGTCGCTGAACGCGGGCGTCGTGCTCGGCCTGCGCACCATCGGCGAGGTGCCGGAGTCACTCCAGGGGCCGCTGTACGCGGCGGTCGGCTGCCGGATGGCCTTCTCCGGCGTGACGACCTGGGACGGGCGCCGGTTCACCGAGGCCTGGGGCACCGAGTGGATCGAGACCAAGGAAGTCGCCCAGCACACGGTCTTCGCCGATCAGCCGATGACGCGGGCGCTGCACTCGCTGCGCAAGCTCGTCACCGGCAAGGCGGTCACGACGGACGCCGTCACCGTGCGCAAGGTCGAGCGCGAACGCTGGTCCGCCTCCGACCTCGCCCACTCCCTGCCACCGGGCCACGCGGTGCTCTCGCTGACGGACGTGAAGGGGGAACACGCGCCTCCCCTCCTCGTGGATCTTCGGGGTTAGTCAACATGGCGCGGGCAGGCAGCGGCGTATGGGGCATTCGGTCCCGTACCTACCGTACGGTGAGGCAGAATCGGCACAGGTCGTTCATACGTACCGGCCAAAAGATCCACATCTCGTCCGGGATTCAATGGCCGACACCGGGACGCGTGCCTCACCCGCCGCTGCCAGACCTGCCGCCCTGACCTGCTGACCAGACCTGAAGGTCCCATGCCGCCCACGCTCGCCTCCCTCGTCCACCACTCCGCGCTGAAGCTCACCGTGCGCGCGGGTGAGGAACATCTGGACGCGCCCGTGCGCTGGGCACACGCCAGCGAGCTCACCGATCCCGTGCCCTACATGGAGGGCGGCGAGCTCCTCATGATCACCGCGCTCAAGCTGGACGCGGAGGACCCGGAGGCGATGCGCCGCTATGTGAAGCGGCTCGCGGCGGCGGGGGTCGTCGGGCTCGGGTTCGCGGTCGGCGTGCATTACAAGGACATCCCGGAGGCCCTGGTCGAGGCCGCCGCGGATGAAGGGCTTCCGCTCCTGGAGGTGCCGCGGCGCACACCCTTCCTCGCCATCAGCAAGGCCGTGTCCGCCGCCATCGCCGCCGACCAGTACCGCGCGGTGACGGCGGGCTTCGCGGCCCAGCGCGAGCTGACCAAGCAGGCGCTGAGCGACGGCCCGGAGGGGCTGCTCGGCGCGCTCGCCGCACAGGTGGACGGCTGGGCCGCGCTGTACGACGCGTCCGGCGCCGTCGTCGCCACGGCACCCGAGTGGGCCTCGCGCCGGGCCGCCCGGCTCACCACCGACGTGGAGCGGCTACGGGACAGAGCGGCGCCCGCGAGCGCGGTCGTCGCGGGCGCCGAGGACCGGGTGGAGCTGCACTCGATCGGTACGGGACGGCGGCCCCGCGCCGCGCTCGCCGTCGGCACGGCATCCACCCTCGGCACCGCCGAGCGCTACGCCCTGCACTCCGCCATCGCACTGCTCACCCTCACCACCGAGCGCAACCGCTCGCTCCAGGCCGCCGAGGCCCGGGTCGGCTCCGCTGTCCTTCGGATGCTGCTCGCCGGGGAGCCGGACCACGCCCGCACGGCGGCGGGGGAGTTGTACGGAGCCCTGCTCGACGCGCCGTTCCGTCTGGTGGTGGCGGAGGTGCCGGCCACCACCGCGCCCTCCTCCTCCACGGAGGAGGGCGACCCGTTCGCCGGACTCACGGACGCCGTCGAGTCCGCCGCCGCACGCGCCGGTGAAGCACTCCTCGTCGTCCCCTACGGCGAGCGGCTAGTGCTGCTCGTCGTGGACGGCGGCGCGGGCGCGGCGGCGTGCGTCGCCTACGCGCGGGCGTTGGAGGACGGCCGTTCCGAGGCGCCGGAGCAGGGTGCGGGCGAGGAGACCTCCCTCCTCCTCGGGCTCTCCGCTCCCGCGGGACCGATCGCGGCGGCCACCGCGTACAAGCAGGCCGACCAGGCCCTTTCCATCGCCAGGCGCCGGGGCCGCGCGATGGTCGAGCACGAGGACCTCGCGGCGGGCTCGGTCCTGCCGCTGCTCGCGGACGACGCGGTGCGCGCGTTCGCCGACGGTCTGCTGCGCGCCCTGTTCGAGCACGACGCCACCGGGCGGGGCGACCTGATCGCCTCGCTGCGCGCCTGGCTCTCGCGCCACGGCCAGTGGGACGCGGCGGCCGCGGACCTCGGCGTCCACCGCCACACGCTGCGCTACCGCATGCGCAGGGTCGAGGAGATCCTGGGCCGTTCGCTGGACGACCCGGACGTGCGCATGGAGCTGTGGCTCTCCCTGAAGGCGACGTCGAGCGGTACGGAGTAATCGAGCGGTTCGCAGTAGCCGCGTACGAAATGCGCCCCTGCCAAAGAGGCGCGGGTCCCCCGGCCAGTACTCCGCGTCGGACAAACGTCCCGGACCCCTGTCGCCCCTACGGTGGGGAACGTACCCCCCAAGACACACCTTCGCGGAAGGGCCGGGAATCGACATGACTTCCATCCACGCCTTCTGGCTCGCCGGTCGCCAGACCACCGGTGAGACCACTCTCGACGTCACGTCCCCCTGGGACGGGCGGATCGTCGGCAAGGCTGCCGTTCCGACCGACGCGCAGGTCGAGGAGGCCGTCGCCGCCGCTTACGCCGTGCGCGACGAGTTCGCCGCGACCCCGGCGCACGTGCGGGCCGCGGCCCTCGACCACGTGAGCCGCAGGCTCGTCGAGCGGACGGAAGAGATCGCCCAGCTCATCTCCGCTGAGAACGGCAAGCCGATCAAGTGGGCCCGCGGCGAGGTCGGCCGTGCCGTATCCGTCTTCCGGTTCGCCTCCGAGGAGGCCCGCCGCTTCAACGGCGGCGAAGCCCAGCGCCTCGACACCGACGCCGGTGGCCAGGGGCGTCTCGCCTTCACCCGCCGCTTCTCCAAGGGCGTCGTCCTGGGCATCGCGCCGTTCAACTTCCCGCTGAACCTCTGCGCCCACAAGATCGCCCCGGCCATCGCGTCCGGCACGCCGATCATCCTCAAGCCGGCGCCCGCGACCCCGCTCTCCGGTCTCCTGATCGGCGAGCTGCTTGCCGAGACCGAGCTGCCCGCCGGGTCCTGGTCGGTCCTGCCGGTCGCGAACGAGAAGATGCCCGCCCTCGTGCAGGACGAGCGCCTTCCCGTCATCTCCTTCACCGGTTCCGAGAAGGTCGGTTACGCGATCCTGGACTCGGTGCCGCGCAAGCACTGCACCCTGGAGCTCGGCGGGAACGGCGCCGCCGTCGTCCTGTCCGACTTCTCCTCCGACGAGGACCTCGACTGGGCTGCCGCGCGCATCGCGACCTTCTCCAACTACCAGGGCGGCCAGTCCTGCATCTCGGTGCAGCGGGTCATCGCCGACGCCTCCGTGTACGACCGGCTCGTGCCGCGCGTCCTGGCGGCCATCGAGGGCCAGGCCACCGGCGACCCGTCCGACCCGAAGACCGACGTCGGCCCGCTCGTCAACGAGGACGCCGCCAAGCGCGTGGAGTCCTGGGTCGACGAGGCCGTACAGGCGGGCGCGCGGCTGCTCGCGGGCGGCAAGCGTGACGGCGCCTCGTACGCGCCGACCGTGCTCGCCGACGTACCGGCGGACACGACCATCGCCGTCGAGGAGGTCTTCGGCCCGGTCCTCACGATCAGGAAGGTGGACGGCGAGGCGGAGGCGTTCGCCGCCGTCAACGACTCCAAGTACGGCCTCCAGGCGGGCGTCTTCACGCACGACCTGCAGACCGCCTTCCGCGCGCACCGCGCCCTTGAGGTCGGCGGCGTGGTCATCGGCGACGCCCCCTCCTACCGCGCCGACCAGATGCCGTACGGCGGCGTCAAGCAGTCCGGCGTGGGCCGCGAGGGCGTCCGCTTCGCGATGGACGACTACACCTATGAGCGGGTCATGGTCATGACGGGCCTCGACCTGTAGGCCGGACCTCGAACCGAACGGCCGGAGCCCACTGTGCGGGGGCTCCGGCCGTTCTCGTTCAGGACGTCTCGCCGAGGGCGGACCGGAACCAGTCGAGCGAGCCCGTTTCGAGCACCGCGTCGGCCAGCTCAGCGGCGGACTTCGTGGTGATCCGGCCACGTGAATTGTCGATCCACCGCTGCATGTTGGTGTAGCCCTGCTCGCGGTACTCGATGCCCTGGATCATGCACTCCAGCTTGTCGGCGTCCCGGGCACAGACAGCCTCGGGCGTTTCCTTGTCCTCGTATTCGCCGATCAGGTCACGCACCGTGTCGGCCAACCCGGCGGGGAAGCCGGTCGACTGATCGGCCGCGATGTCACGAGGATCGGCCTCAGCCCCGCCGGTGTACTTCTTCCCGAGATGGTTCACGTCGCCGGTGCGGGTCTCGCCGGTGTCGTGCCAGACGGCGAGGAACGCGGCCTGGGCCGGGTCGGCGCCTTCGAGCTTTGCGATGATCGAGGCGATGACGGCGACGCGCCACGAGTGCTCGGCGACGGACTCGGGGTCCTTGACGCCGCCCATCCACCAGCCGGTGCGCTTCGTGTGCTTGAGCGTTCCTGCCTCGTACAGGAATCGAGCAACCGAAGTCAGGTCGTCGGCCACGGTAGGGCTCCTCTCACGCCTCGGCGAGGCGGATCGCGTACCGGATGCTCTCCAACTCGCGGTGTCCGCGCGAGGAGATGTTCCGGCTATCCAACATCACGGGGAGTCTCTCGCGAAGGGCACGGGAGGCGGCTCCGGAGCGCAGGAGGTTGGGCCTGATCTGGAGAAGTGACCACAGGCTGTGGACGTTGAGGTCTACGTAGCCGTGCTCGGGCGAGAGGCCACCCACCAAGTGCGTCAGCAGCCTGTCGCCGGGCCACATCTTCGGGGCCCCGTCGGCGATGAAGTCGTCGTTGAGCTGGGGCGTGGTCATTTCACCGACCCAGTAGGCCCAGTACGACAGGTTCGCGGACTCGCCGGCGTCGTCGTCGACGAGCACGAGGTCGATGAAGTGGTTCATGCGGTCGCGGTCACCGTGCCGGGCGGCGACGGCGGCGACGGACCGCTCGTTGAGCCACGAGGACAGCCAATCGCCCGGCCGCTCGGTGCGCTGCTGGTGGGCGAGCCACTCGGCGCTGTCGGGCGCGGTGTCGTAGCCGGAGAGGTAGAGGGCCTGGCGGCGGAGGAGGAACTGTCCTTCACCGCGGGCTCGTTCGGCCGTGTGCCGCATCGCCCTGAAGAACTGGGTGCGCTCGTCCGCGGTCAGCTGCGGGCCGGTCGGCGTCGGACCGCGCCGGGGGCGCGCTGGCGGCGGCAGATCCCGAATGGGGCCAGGGGGCACTGCGTTGAGCGGCCAGGCGACCACCTCGGCCAGCTCGCGCTGCATCACCATCACGCCGAGAGGGCTGTCGTCGGTCGGTGTCTCGTCGTCGAGGACGCTCGACAGCAGGACGTCGGCCTCCAGGCCGCGCGCAAGGGCCTGGAGCAGAGCGGGCGGGGTGCCCAGCTGCATCAGCCTGGACCGTGTCGCGAGTATCTGCCCGACGGGCACGGAGGCGAGGGGACGGCGGCCCGTCTCCCAGCCGGCGACGGTGTCGATGCTCACTCGGAGAAGCCCCGCGGTCTCTTCCTGTGTGTAGCCCATCTGTTCACGAATGACCCGTAAGACGTACCCGCTGATCAAACCCGTTCGTGCGCGTGAGGCCGAACCCGTACTGCCAGTCAGGGTTCGGTGAAGGTTCGGCCGCATGGAGGCCCTTCCCGGTGCCTTGGTAGGCAAGTCACCTGTACTCACAGTCACTTAAAGAGGCCGCGCCGACTCCATACCGTCGATGCCATCCCCAGTAACGAGATTAGAGGGAGGCGGTTGGCCGTGGGCTCTGTTCTGCAGGGATCCGCCGCGCATGAGTCTGCCTGTCGGCTGCTTAACGCCAAGGAGGCCGAGAGGTGACCCCGTACGCTGAGAAAAGACCCGGCCCGGCCCCTGACAGGCAGGTGACGACGGGTGACGAGCGGGCGCGAGCTGTCGGGCACTGGCTTCTGTCCTCGGCTCCCGAGCCCAGGCAGCCCCGATGGGGTTGGGGCGAAGACGGAGCGACGTTCCTCCGCTGCGGTCTGCTGTTCACCGCCACCCGCATTTCCCGTGAAGTGGTCCACGCCGCGGCCGGGTCCGAGACATGGCCCGTCGCCAGCCTCGCACAGGCGCTTGACGGCGGCCCGGTCATCGCTGCGGGTAACCAGTTCGCCTGCCCACCAATCCGGCCCACGGACTACGACGGGCCCGAGACGCACTGGGCGGTCGTGCCCTCATCTCCGGGAGAACTCAGTCGGCCGCCGCTCGTCGCCTTGGACTACATGCGGATGGCGGGTGACGCGTGATGTGTGCTCTGTACGCCGCAGATGGCTCGGAGGTGTCCACCGAGATCCTGCCGCGCAAGGCGGAGTCCGCCAGGGCGGCGCGGCAGATGGTGGATAAGGCTGTCGCGGACTGGGGATTGAGCGATCTCGCGGAGACGGCCCGCTTGGTGGCCAGTGAGCTGGTCGGCAACGCAGTCGTCCATGGGGAGGGTTCCTCGATCCGCGTCACGGTGGCCCGTGTCGCGACAGACCGGGTGAAGGTGGCGGTCGTCGATCTTTCTCAGCAGTTGCCTCAGATTGCGCGCACCGGCGAGGCGCTCGGCGAGAGCGGGCGCGGCCTTTTTCTCATCGAGGCTCTGACGCCGCGGTGGGGCGTCGACGAGTTCCGGTGGGGCAAGCGGGTCTGGGCGGAAGTCGCACCGCCTCCGGAGGAGCAGCCCGCCGACGAGATCCCGATGTGGCACACCATCGCTGCTCAGGCCATATACCTGGCCGCTCTCCTGGCCGTGATGAGCGCCCTCGCCTACGGCTTCGCAACGCAATGACGACCTGCCCGCTCCGCCCCCTGTTGGGTTGGCCTCCTGCCTGTCGGTCTTCGGGCGACAGGGGGCAGCGTGCTCATGTGGGACCCACTGTGCGGGGGCTCCGGCCGTTCTCGTACACGAGGACGCCTTGCGCCGAACGCTGCGCGAGGACTGGTGGGCTCCGGACGAATCGGGTACATACGATCCATACGATCGAGTAGCACCAGTCAGTAACCGACCGGGTCGAGATCGGGTCAACCGGAGCCGATCGGCCCCACTTCGCGGCGAGGTGAGCTCCTCAATGCCCGAACAACCCACACCCCCTTCCGGGGCGTCCGTCAGCGAACGCGAGGCCCGGCAGGTCGCCGAGGCCGCCCGCGAACAGGACTGGCGCAAGCCCAGCTTCGCCAAGGAACTCTTCCTCGGCCGCTTCCGGCTCGACCTGATCCACCCGCACCCCATGCCCGCCGACGAGGACGCACGACGCGGCGAGGAGTTCCTCGCCAAGCTCCGCGACTTCTGCGAGACGAAGATCGACTCGGCCCGCATCGAGCGCGAGGCGAAGATCCCCGACGAGGTCATCAACGGGCTCAAGGAGCTCGGCGCGCTCGGCATGAAGATCGACACCAAGTACGGCGGGCTCGGCCTCACTCAGGTGTACTACAACAAGGCCCTGGCCCTGGTCGGATCCGCCAACCCCTCCATCGGCGCGCTGCTCTCCGCCCACCAGTCGATCGGCGTACCCCAGCCGCTCAAGCAGTTCGGCACCCAGGAGCAGAAGGACGAGTTCCTGCCGCGCTGCGCGCGTACGGACATCAGCGCGTTCCTCCTGACCGAGCCGGACGTCGGCTCCGACCCGGCGCGCATGGCGATGGCGGCCGTGCCGGACGGCGACGAATACGTCCTTGACGGTGTGAAGCTCTGGACCACGAACGGCGTCGTGGCGGACCTCCTGGTCGTCATGGCGCGCGTACCGAAGTCCGAGGGCCACAAGGGCGGCATCACTGCCTTCGTGGTGGAGGCCGCGGCGGACGGCATCACCGTCGAGCACCGCAACGCCTTCATGGGCCTGCGCGGCCTGGAGAACGGCGTGACCCGCTTCCACCAGGTCCGCGTGCCGGCCGCGCACCGCATCGGCCCGGAGGGCGCGGGCCTGAAGATCGCTCTGACGACCCTCAACACCGGACGCCTCTCGCTGCCCGCGATGTGCGTCGGCGCGGGCAAATGGTGCCTGAAGATCGCCCGTGAGTGGTCGGGCGCACGCGAGCAGTGGGGCAAGCCGGTCGCGTTCCACGAGGCGGTCGGCGCGAAGATCTCCTTCATCGCGGCGACGACCTTCGCCCTCGAAGCCGTACTCGATCTGTCGTCGCAGATGGCCGACGAGGACCGCAACGACATCCGCATCGAGGCGGCGCTCGCCAAGCTGTACGGCTCGGAGATGGGCTGTCTGATGGCCGACGAGCTCGTGCAGATCCGCGGTGGCCGCGGCTTCGAGACGGCGGAGTCCCTCGCCGCCCGCGGCGAACGCGCGGTCCCGGCGGAACAGGTCCTGCGCGACCTGCGCATCAACCGCATCTTCGAGGGCTCGACGGAGATCATGCACCTGCTCATCGCCCGTGAGGCGGTGGACGCGCACCTCAAGGTCGCGGGCGACCTGATCGACCCGGACAAGTCGCTCTCCGACAAGGCGAAGGCGGGCGCGAAGGCAGGCGGCTTCTATGCCCGCTGGCTGCCGAAGCTGGTCACCGGTCCAGGCCAACTCCCGCGCTCGTACGCCGAGTTCCACCCCAGCGGCCACGCGGACCTCTCCCCGCATCTGCGCTACGTGGAGCGGGCCGCCCGCAAGCTGGCCCGCTCCACGTTCTACGCGATGTCGCGCTGGCAGGGAAAGATGGAGACCAAGCAGGGCTTCCTGGGCCGTGTGGTCGACATCGGCGCCGAACTCTTCGCGATGAGCGCGGCGTGCGTACGCGCCGAGCTCCTGCGGACGACCGAGGACCACGGCCGCGAGGCGTATCAGCTGGCCGACACGTTCTGCCGCCAGTCCCGCATCCGCGTCGACGAGCTCTTCGACCGGCTGTGGACCAACACGGACGACATCGACCACAAGGTGGTCAAGGGCGTCCTGTCCGGCACGTACACCTGGCTGGAATCCGGCGTCGTCGACCCCAGTGGTGAAGGCCCCTGGATCGCGGACGCCACACCGGGCCCCTCCAAGCGGGAGAACGTCCACCGCCCGATCCGCTGAAGCGGCGGCCGGGGCGGGTTCAGGACCCGTCCCCGGCCGACTGGCCAAAGGTCCCGCCCCGGACTCGATGGGGCCCGCCTCGCACTCCATGGAGCCCGCCTCGCACACGAGGGACACCGCCCGGAACGCGGGGGACACCGCCCAGAACGCGAGGAAGGCTGCCCGGAACGCGAGGAAGGCTGCCCGGAACGCGAGGAAGGCGGCCCGGAACACGATCGAGACCGCCAGGAACACGATTGCGACCGCCCAGGAACACGATTCCGACCGACCGGATCGGGGAGCGGTGCACCCATACACAGCCGCCCAGGCAAGAATGGGGGGATGAGCGACAGTCCAGCCCCCCTCGCCGACCCGCATCTCGTCTTCGACCCCGTCGTCACGGACGGACCGCGGGACATCGTCATCCTCGGGTCGACCGGGTCGATCGGCACCCAGGCCATCGACCTCGTCCTGCGCAACCCCCGTCGCTTCCGCGTCACCGCGCTCTCCGCCGCCGGTGGCCGCGTGTCGCTCCTCGCCGAGCAGGCACGGCAGCTGCGGGTGCGGACCGTCGCGGTGGCCCGCGAGGACGTCGTACCGGCGCTGCGCGAGGCGCTGAAGGGGCAGTACGGCACCGAGCCGCTGCCCGAGATCCTCGCCGGTCCCGAGGCGGCCACCCAGCTCGCCGCGTCCCGGTGTCACACCGTCCTGAACGGCATCACGGGATCCATCGGGCTCGCGCCCACCCTCGCCGCGCTCGAGGCGGGCCGCACCCTCGCGCTCGCCAACAAGGAGTCGCTGATCGTCGGCGGCCCGCTGGTGAAGGCGCTCGCCAAGCCGGGGCAGATCATCCCCGTCGACTCCGAGCACGCCGCCCTCTTCCAGGCGCTCGCCGCGGGCACCCGCGCCGATGTGCGCAAGCTGGTCGTCACGGCGTCCGGCGGCCCGTTCCGTGGCCGTACGAAGGCCGATCTGGCGAACGTCACACCGGACGAGGCACTCGCGCACCCCACCTGGGCCATGGGGCCGGTCATCACCGTCAACTCCGCGACGCTCGTTAACAAGGGCCTGGAAGTCATCGAGGCACACCTCCTCTACGACATCCCCTTCGAGCACATCGAGGTCGTGGTCCACCCCCAGTCCTACGTGCACTCCATGGTCGAGTTCACCGACGGATCGACCCTGGCCCAGGCCACGCCGCCGGACATGGGCGGCCCGATCGCCATCGGCATCGGCTGGCCCGAGCGGGTGCCGGACGCGGCCCCCGCGTTCGACTGGACGAAGGCGTCGAGCTGGGAGTTCCTCCCCCTCGACAACGACGCTTTTCCGTCGGTCGGGCTCGCCCGACATGTGGGGAAGCTCGCGGGCACGGCCCCGGCGGTGTTCAATGCCGCCAACGAGGAGTGCGTGGACGCGTTCTTGAACGGCGCCCTGCCCTTCAACGGGATCATGGAGACCGTCACGAAGGTCGTCGCCGAACACGGCACACCGTCTGCGGGAACCTCCCTGACCGTCGCGGACGTCCTCGAAGCGGAGACCTGGGCACGTGCCCGGGCACGTGAACTGACAGCGAAGGCGACCGCGGAGGCCCGCGCATGACGACCTTGATGATGATCCTCGGCATAGTCGTCTTCGCGGTCGGGCTGCTGTTCTCGATCGCCTGGCACGAGCTGGGCCACCTGTCGACCGCCAAGCTGTTCGGCATCCGTGTGCCGCAGTACATGGTCGGCTTCGGCCCGACGATCTTCTCGCGCAAGAAGGGCGACACCGAGTACGGCGTCAAGGCCATCCCCCTCGGCGGCTACATCCGCATGATCGGCATGTTCCCGCCAGGCCCTGACGGCCGCATCGAGGCGCGTTCGACGTCCCCCTGGCGCGGCATGATCGAGGACGCGCGGTCGGCCGCCTTCGAGGAGCTCAAGCCCGGCGACGAGAGCCGTCTCTTCTACACGCGCAAGCCGTGGAAGCGCGTGATCGTGATGTTCGCGGGCCCGTTCATGAACCTGATCCTCGCCGTGGCGATCTTCCTCGGCGTGATGATGACGTTCGGCATCAGCACCCAGACGACGTCCGTCGGCAAGGTGTCCGACTGCGTCATCCAGCAGAGCGAGAACCGCTCCAAGTGCGAGAAGGGCGACACGGTCGCGCCCGCCAAGGCGGCAGGACTGAAGCTCGGCGACAAGATCGTCGCCTTCCAGGGCAAGCCCGTCGACGACTGGTCCGCGCTCCAGGGAAAGATCCGCGAGACCATCGGCCCGGCCACCATCACGGTCGAGCGCGACGGCAAGCGGGTGGACCTGCACGCCAACCTCATCAAGAACCAGGTCAGCAAGACGGACGGCGACGGCGGCTACGTGGAAGGGAAGTACGTCAGCGCCGGCTTCCTCGGCTTCACCCCCGCCACCGGCATCGTCCAGCAGGGCTTCGGCGACTCCGTCAGCCGCATGGGCGACATGATGGAGAACGGCGTCCAGTCGCTCGTCGCACTGCCGTCCAAGATCCCGGACCTCTGGGACGCGGCCTTCGGTGACGGCGACCGCAAACAGGACTCCCCGATGGGTGTCGTGGGCGCGGCCCGGGTGGGCGGCGAGGTCTTCACGCTCGACATCCCGCCGGAGAACCAGATCGCGATGATGCTGTTCCTGGTGGCGGGCTTCAACCTCTCGCTGTTCCTGTTCAACATGTTGCCGCTGCTTCCGCTGGACGGCGGGCACATCGCCGGAGCACTGTGGGAATCGCTGCGACGCCAAGCGGCCAAGCTCCTGAAGCGGCCCGACCCGGGCCCCTTCGATGTCGCGAAGCTGATGCCCGTCGCCTACGTGGTGGCTGGAATCTTCATCTGCTTCACGATCCTCGTCCTGATCGCGGATGTAGTTAACCCAGTCAGAATTTCCTGATTGCGTAAAGTTTGCGGCGGCCAGGCACCGTATGTGGCTGGCCGCCCACTATTGGGTGGACTCGGGGGCGTGATGTGCTCGGGCCCTTCGGGGTGCCGTAATCTCGAAGCCTGGAGCCCGCCGATCTCGGGACCATGATCCACACCTTGGGGATGCACGCCAGATGACTGCCATTTCTCTCGGAATCCCGTCTGTTCCGACCAAGCTCGCCGACCGCAGGGTCAGCCGCAAGATCCAGGTCGGGACGGTGGCTGTCGGCGGAGACGCACCGGTGTCGGTGCAGTCGATGACGACGACGCGTACGTCCGATATCGGGGCGACGCTGCAGCAGATCGCGGAGTTGACCGCGTCCGGCTGCCAGATCGTGCGGGTCGCCTGTCCTACGCAGGATGACGCGGACGCGCTTGCCACGATCGCGCGGAAGTCGCAGATTCCGGTGATCGCGGACATTCACTTCCAGCCGAAGTACGTCTTCGCGGCGATCGACGCCGGTTGTGCCGCGGTGCGGGTGAACCCGGGCAACATCAAGCAGTTTGATGACAAGGTCAAGGAGATCGCGCGGGCCGCGAACGACGCGGGCACGCCGATCCGGATCGGGGTCAACGCGGGCTCCCTGGACGCGCGTCTTCTTCAGAAGTACGGGAAGGCCACCCCGGAGGCGCTGGTCGAGTCGGCGCTCTGGGAGGCGTCGCTCTTCGAGGAGCACGGTTTCCGTGACATCAAGATCTCGGTCAAGCACAACGACCCGGTGGTCATGGTCAACGCCTACCGCCAGCTCGCCGCGGCCAGCGACTATCCGCTGCACCTCGGTGTGACGGAGGCGGGTCCGGCCTTCCAGGGCACGATCAAGTCGGCGGTGGCCTTCGGTGCGCTGCTCTCCGAGGGCATCGGCGACACGATCCGGGTCTCGCTCTCGGCTCCGCCGGTCGAGGAGATCAAGGTCGGCCTCCAGATCCTGGAGTCCCTCAACCTCAAGCCGCGCCGTTTGGAGATCGTCTCGTGCCCGTCCTGCGGGCGGGCCCAGGTGGACGTCTACAAGCTGGCCGAAGAGGTGACCGCGGGCCTGGACGGCATGGAGGTGCCGCTGCGTGTCGCGGTCATGGGGTGTGTCGTGAACGGGCCCGGTGAGGCCCGTGAGGCCGACCTCGGTGTCGCGTCCGGCAACGGCAAGGGGCAGATCTTCGTCAAGGGCGAGGTCATCAAGACCGTCCCCGAGTCGAAGATCGTTCAGACCCTCATCGAAGAGGCGATGAAGATCGCCGAGCAGATGGAGAAGGACGGAATCCCCTCGGGCGAGCCGACGGTCGCCATCGCCGGATAGCGGTTGCACCGCGCCGAGCGGTTGCACTGCGCCGAGCGGTTGCACTGCGCCGAGCGGTTGCACTGCGCCGAGCGGTTGCGCCGCGCTGAGCCGCGCGTGGCTCGATACGCGATTCGGGCCCCGCCACCACTTGGTGGCGGGGCCCGCGTTCTGCCTGGAGGCGAAGGAAAGCCCCGCCCGCAGAAGTAAGGCGACAAAGCCCCCTCCAAGCCACCCCGAGTCACAAGGCGCCCCCGCCAGGTACAGTGCGGAGATCTAGCAGACCGTAATGGTGAGGCCCCCGCACGTGTTGACTCAGACCACCACCAGGGTCCTCGAACCGAGTGACCTGGACGCCGCGCTCGCTGTCCTGGACCGCGAGCCGGTGGCCAACGCCTTCGTGGCCTCGAGGGTCCGGGTCGCGGGCCTCGACCCATGGCGCCTCGGCGGCGAGATGTGGGGCTGGTACCAGGACGGAATGCTGGAGTCCCTCTGCTACGCGGGCGCCAACCTCGTCCCCATATGCGCGACCCCACGTGCCGTACGCGCCTTCGCGGACCGCGCCCGCAGGGCAGGCCGCCGCTGCTCCTCCATCGTCGGCCCCGCCGAACCCACCGCCCAGCTGTGGCGGCTCCTGGAACCGTCCTGGGGCCCCGCCCGCGAGGTCCGCGCCCAGCAGCCCCTGATGGTCACCGACCGCCTCCCGCGGGACACCGTCCCGGACCCCTACGTCCGTCGCGTCCGCAAGGACGAGATGGAGACGATCATGCCCGCGTGCGTGGCGATGTTCACCGAGGAAGTCGGCATCTCGCCCCTCGCGGGCGACGGCGGCCTCCTCTACCAGGCGCGGGTCGCCGAACTGGTCGGCGCCGGGCGGTCGTTCGCGCGCCTCGACCGCGACGGCAAGGTCATATTCAAGGCCGAGATCGGCGCGGCCACGGCGCTGGCCTGCCAGGTGCAGGGCGTCTGGGTGGCCCCCGAGTACCGCGGGCAGGGATATGCCGCGCCGGGCATGGCCGCCGTCCTCGGCTACGCCCTCGCGGACGTCGCCCCGGTCGTCAGCCTCTACGTCAACGACTTCAACACCGCGGCCAGGGCGGCGTACCGCCGGGTCGGGTTCCAGGAGGTCGGGGCGTTCATGAGCGTCCTGTTCTAGCTCCGTCACGTCTCACACCGCACTCCTCACGTACCCGCGTCCGCGAGTTAAAGTTCGGCGCATGACTGACGACGTCGTGATCGGGCCGCTGGACCTCGCCACGCACGTGGACGAAGCGCTGCGGGTGCAGGCCCACGCCTTCGGTCTCAGCGACGACGAGGTGACCGTGCGGCGGCAGATCGTGCTGCGGCACATCACCTACCCCGGCGCCCGCGCGCTCGGCGCCACCACCCCCGAGGGACGGCTCGTCGGCTTCGTCTACGGCATGCCCAACGACCGCGGCCACTGGTGGTCCACGGTCGTCGAGCCGTATCTGCGCGCCGGAGGCGTGGACGGCTGGCTCGACGACTCCTTCGTGATCACCGAGCTCCACGTCCAGCCCGGCTACCAGAACCGCGGAGTCGGCCGCACCCTGATCACCACCATCACGGAGACCGCCGACCAGCCACGCTCGATCCTCTCCGCGATCGACACGGAGAGCCCCGCACGCGGCCTCTACCGCTCCCTGGGCTACGCCGACCTGGCCCGCGACGTGCAGTTCCCCAGCGCCGCGAGGCCGTACGCGGTGATGGGCGCGCCCCTGCCGCTGAGGCGGCCCGGCACCTGACCGATTTCCGCCCGCGCCCGCGCCCCAAGTAACCTCCTGCCATCACCCTCCCCCAAGCTCTCGGCTTCGCCGGAGCAGGGGGGACCCCCATACGCAGGAGTTCACCATGGCCCAGGTCCAGCGCATGTCCCGATTGATGATCAAGACACTGCGCGACGACCCGGCGGACGCCGAGACGCTCAACCACAAGCTGCTCGTCCGGGCCGGATACGTCCGCCGCACCGCCGCCGGCATCTGGTCCTGGCTGCCGCTCGGCAAGAAGGTCCTGGAGAACATCTCGCACGTCGTGCGCGAGGAGATGGACGCCATCGGCGCCCAGGAAGTCCTCCTGCCCGCACTCCTGCCCAAGGAGTCGTACGACGCGACGGGCCGCTACGACGAGTACGGCGACCTGCTCTTCCGCCTCAAGGACCGCAAGGGCGCGGACTACCTCCTCGGCCCCACGCACGAGGAGATCTTCACCCAGATCGTCAAGGACCAGTGCTCGTCCTACAAGGACCTGCCGGTGATCCTCTACCAGATCCAGACGAAGTACCGCGACGAGGCCCGCCCCCGCGCCGGTGTGCTCCGTGGCCGCGAGTTCCAGATGAAGGACTCGTACTCCTTCGACACGACGGACGAGGGCCTCGCCGAGTCCTACGCCCTGCACCGGGCCGCGTACATCAAGATCTTCGAGCGCCTCGGCCTCGACCACCGCATCGTCTCCGCCGTCTCCGGCGCGATGGGCGGCTCGGCCTCCGAGGAGTTCCTCGCGCCCGCGCCCGCCGGTGAGGACACGTTCGTGGACTGCCCCGCGTGCGACTACGCGGCCAACACGGAGGCGGTGTCCTTCGTCGCCCCCGAGGCGGACGGCTCTGCGCACGGCCCCGTCGAGGATCTTGACACCCCCGACACCCCGACCATCGAGACGCTCGCGGCCCACCTCGGTGTGGCCGCGTCCGCGACCCTGAAGAACCTCCTGGTCAAGGTCGACGGCGAGATCGTCGCCGTGGGCGTCCCCGGCGACCGCGAGGTCGACCTCGGCAAGCTCGGCGAGCACCTGGCGCCCGCCGTCGTGGAGCTGGTGACGGCCGAGGACTTCGAGGGCCGCGACGATCTCGTACGCGGCTACGTCGGCCCGCAGGGCCTGGACAAGGTCCGCTACATCGCCGACCCGCGGGTGGCGGCGGGCACGGCCTGGATCACCGGTGCGAACAGGATCAACACGCACGCGAAGAACGTCGTCGCGGGCCGTGATTTCGAGGTCGACGACTACCTCGACGTCGTGGTCGTCGAGGAGGGCGACCCCTGCCCCAAGTGCGGAACGGGCCTGAAGCTGGACCGCGCCATCGAGATCGGCCACATCTTCCAGCTCGGCCGCAAGTTCGCCGACGCCTTCCAGCTGGACGTCCTGGGCCAGCAGGGCAAGCCGGTCCGCGTGACCATGGGTTCGTACGGCATCGGCGTCTCACGCGCGGTGGCGGCGCTGGCCGAGCAGACGGCGGACGACAAGGGTCTGTGCTGGCCCAAGGAGATCGCCCCCGCCGACGTCCACGTGGTGGCCGCGGGCAAGGCGCTCCAGACGGAGCTCGCCCTCGACGTCTCCGAGCAGCTGAACGCGGCGGGCGTACGGGTCCTGGTCGACGACAGGGCGGGCGTCTCGCCCGGCGTGAAGTTCACGGACGCCGAGCTGATCGGCGTGCCTCAGATCCTGGTCGCGGGCCGCCGCTCCGCCGAGGGCGTGGTGGAACTGAAGGACCGCAGGACCGGGGAGCGCGAGGAGCTGACCGTGGCGGAGGCTGTCGCGCGGCTCACGGCCTGAGCCGGGCCGGGGGCCTTGGACCCCCGAAAAGCCCTCAGACGCCGGACGGGCTGATTTTTTCAGCCCGTCCGGCGTCTGCGGACGAACTCGGCGAAGCCGGTGATGACGTCCACCAAGGCCCCCGCGCCAGAGCGGGTTTTCGGGAAGGGGCGGGGTTGGGGAAAGGAAACGCCCCTACAGCCACCCCGCGAACTCCAACAACAGCTCCGCATCCTGCTCACGCCCGACGCGCCGCGCCCGCACCCCGGACTCAACGGCCCGGAACAGCGTCCACCCCCGCAGCCGCTCCTGGTCGACATCCAAGGACTCCGCCAGCTTCTTCACCCTGCGGCGGGTGATCGAAGACCCCGAGGGGGAGGCGATCAGGTCCTCGACGCGGTCGCGTACGAGCCGGGCCAGGTCGAAGGCGGGCTCCCCGATCACCGGATCGGGCCCCACGGCCAGCCACGGCAGCCGCTCACCCGCGAGCACCTTGCTCTGCCGGAACGTCCCGTGCAGCAGCCGCACCTCCGCGTCCCCGCCGAGGAGTTCCTCCCGCGCGGCGAGCGCGGCCTCCACCAGCGGTGCGACCTCCCCGTCGGCGGACGCCCGCATCGCGTCGGCCTGCCGCCCCGTCCGCTCTGCGACCGTCTCGAAGCGGTGGTTCGACGGCGGCTCCACCCACAGCCGCCGCAGCGTGCCCGCCGCCTCCAGGAGAGCCTTGGCCTCGGGCAGCGAACGCACCGACACATCGCGGTGCAGCCGCTCAAGGAGGAGCGCACCGTCGGCGGCGGACGGATCGAGGAGGCGTACGGCACCGAACCCGGCCCAGTGCGCGAGCGCGGCCCGCTCGCTCTGTGGCCGAGACCTCGGCGGCACCAGCTTCAGGACCGCGGGTGTGCCGTCGGCGAGACGTACCAGGACGGCGAGACCGCTGCGTCCACCGGGTACATGGACGCGCTCGACGGTCAACTCGCGTAGAGCGACGGCCTGTTCGGCTGCCTCGGGCAGCCTCTCCAGCCAGTCGTCGCCGTCCTGCGCCGTCTCACCGAGTGCGGTGACCAGGCGCTGGGGCGGTTCGAGAGCCATACGCGAGTCGTTCCCTTCCTGACTGCCAAGAGCATTACTGCCAAGAGCGCCCTACGCCTTGGGGGCCGCGGACCCGGAGGTGTCCGGCCGCGTGGCCCGCTCGGCGAGACCAGGGAAGGTTACGCTCCCGCCGCGCCACCGCGCCGCACGGACCGCCGCGTCCCGCAGCGCCTCGGCGGCGCTCCCGCGCCGGGCGCCGGTGGAGGCCCGTACGAGATCCGAGTAGACCCCCGCGACCCGCTCCTCGAGGTCCGTCGCGAGCCGCACGGCCGCCGCCGGGTCCGGCACCGCGAACGGCAGCGCGTAGGCGGCCGCCGACGGCTCGGGCTCGCCGCCCAGGTCGCGCACCGCGCGCTGCAGCTCGTCGCGCCGGGCGCGGTGCGTGTCGTACGCCGTGCGCGCCTCGGCCCTGCGGCCCTCGCCGATCCTGCCGCCGACGACCCCGAAGCCGTACACGGCCGCGTGCTCGGCGGCCAGGGCGGCCTGTACCGCCTTCAACTCGTCCTTGGAATCGCTCACTTGGCGTCCTCCGTCAGCAGATACGCGTGCGCGGCGCCCGCGGCGGCCACCGACGCGAGCAGCCTGGCCAGCTCCGCGGGCGCGTCGAGCAGCGCGCTCCCGCGCCGCTTCGCCAGATCACGCTCGGCCTCGGCGAGCTCGCGCACGGCGTCCTTCTCGTCCTTGGGGACGGAGGGCTTCGGTGCGGGCGAGGCGGACGCGGACGGAGAACCGGACGAAGGCGGGGGAGTGGAGCCCTCGGCCAGGACCGTCTCGTGCCGCTTCACCTCCGCCCGCAGCGGATCGAGCCGTCCGGCGAGCGCGGGATGCGCGGCAAGGACGGCGTCGTACCGCCCGAGCAGCTCACCGCTGTCCTCGGCGGCAAGGGCGCGCAGCCGCGCGGCGGCGGAAGGACGCTCGTCCGCGTCCGTGGAGCCGGAGCCCGAGCAGCCCGAGAGCAGCACGGCCCCCGCCGCTCTGGCGGCCCCGGTCAGCAGACTCCTGCGGCGCGGCCCCGAGTGGGCGTGCGAGGGGGTGGGATACGACGGCACAGCAGACGTCCTCGGCAGGAAGGCCAGCAAGGCAGGCAGTCAGAAAAAGGCAGTCAGAAAAGGGCAGGCAGTCAGAAGGCGGGCGGGCGAAGCCGGGCGGGAGCCCGGTGATCACCGTACCTTCGCGCGGCCCTCGTACTCGTGAGCGGCTCGAAGCCGGGCGTGCGGCGGCCGGGCGGCGCCGCCCGGCGGGTGGGCGGCGGTCGGGCAGCGGGCGGCAACACCCCTCCGGACCGGATACCCTTTGACCTGACACACGACGATCCCACAACAGCACACGCGGCCGAGGAGTCACCCGGATGAGCACCACCCAGAGCGAGAGGCTGCGAGAACTGCTGGAACCGCTCGTCAGCTCGAAGGAACTGGATCTCGAAGAGATCGAAGTGGCCTCGGTCGGACGCAAGCGGGTGCTGCGAGTGGTGATCGACTCCGACGACGGCGTGGACCTGGACCAGATCGCCGAGATCAGCCGCGAACTCTCCGAGAAGCTCGACGAGAGCGACGCGATGGGCGACGGCGAATACACCCTCGAAGTCGGCTCCCCGGGCGCCGAGCGCGCGCTGACGGAGCACCGCCACTACCTGCGCGCCGTCGGCCGCCTGGTGAAGTTCCAGCTGACGGAGGGCGGCGACGACTTGATCGCCCGCATCCTCGAGGTGGACGACGAAGGCGTGGATCTTGAAGTACCGGGCGTGAAGGGGCGCAAGCCCACCGCCCGCAGGCTCGCCTTCGACGCGATCGCCAAGGCGCGCGTCGAGGTCGAGTTCAACCGCAAGGACAAGAAGGAAGAGGAGGCGTAGCCGTGGACATCGACATGAGTGCCCTGCGGGGTCTGGTCCGGGAGAAGGAGATCTCCTTCGACCTGCTGGTCGAGGCGATCGAGTCCGCTCTCCTCATCGCCTACCACCGTACCGACGGCAGCTTCCGTCGCGCACGCGTGAAGCTGGACCGCGACAGCGGCCACGTCACGGTGTGGGCGACGGAGGACCCGGCGGATCTCGAAGAGGGCCAGGAGGCCAAGGAGTTCGACGACACCCCGTCGGACTTCGGCCGCATCGCCGCGACGACCGCCAAGCAGGTCATCCTGCAGCGCCTGCGCGACGCCCAGGACGACGCGACGCTCGGCGAGTACGCGGGCCGTGAGGGCGACATCGTCACGGGCGTCGTCCAGCAGGGCCGTGACCCGAAGAACGTGCTCGTCGACATCGGCAAGCTCGAGGCCATCCTGCCGGTGCAGGAGCAGGTGCCCGGCGAGGAGTACGGCCACGGCCTGCGCCTTCGTTCGTACGTCGTGCGGGTCGCCAAGGGCGTCCGTGGCCCCTCGGTCACGTTGTCCCGTACGCACCCCAACCTCGTCAAGAAGCTCTTCGCGCTCGAGGTGCCGGAGATCGCCGACGGGTCGGTCGAGATCTCGGCCATCGCCCGCGAGGCCGGTCACCGCACCAAGATCGCGGTGCGCTCGACCCGCTCCGGGCTCAATGCCAAGGGTGCCTGCATCGGCCCGATGGGCCAGCGCGTGCGCAACGTCATGGCCGAGCTCAACGGCGAGAAGATCGACATCGTCGACTGGTCGGACGACCCGGGCGAGATGGTCGCCCACGCGCTCTCCCCGGCGCGGGTCAGCAAGGTGGAGATCGTCGACATGGCGGCCCGTTCCGCGCGGGTGACGGTGCCCGACTACCAGCTGTCCCTCGCGATCGGCAAGGAGGGCCAGAACGCCCGCCTCGCCGCGCGGCTCACGGGCTGGCGCATCGACATCCGTCCGGACACCGAGCAGCCGCAGGACTCCCCGGAGTCCTGATCGGTGCCGATCGGCGCCGATCCGTGCTGCTCGTCGTCCACCCGTGCCGATCCGTGCTGATCCGTGCTGATCGAGTGCTGGATTTGGTGCTGGATCGGGTGCTGACTCAGACCTGATCGAGCCCCTGATCGAGCCCCTGATCAAGACAACAACCGTTCGATTTTTGCCCCAAAGGGGTGAGGTCGGTGCGGGGAGGTAGACTTAATCGTGTCTGGCCGGACGCAAGCCCGCGCATGCCCTGAACGCACCTGTGTGGGGTGCCGGGAGCGAGCGGCCAAGAGCGATCTGCTGCGCATCGTGGCGAAAGAGGGCGTCTGCGCCCCCGATCCAAGCGGTACGCTGCCCGGCCGGGGTGCGTATATCCACCCCGTCCCGGTCTGTCTCGACCTGGCGGTCCGACGTAGAGCGTTCCCGAGGGCCTTCCGGGCCCCGGGCCCACTCGATACGGCGGACTTGCGCCGAGTCGTCGAGACAGTTGCCCAGCAGGCAACACCGTAAGGAAGGTCGCGCGGAACCCCGCGCGGCCCTGGTATTCCGCGAGTTGGAAGTAGGTCGAGATTGCGATGAGCACTCGATGAGCACGCGATGAGTACGCCCATGAAGTAGCGACGGTCCGGCGTAACCCGGACCTAAAAGGAGCGAAGTGGCTAAGGTCCGGGTATACGAGCTCGCCAAGGAGTTCGGCGTAGAGAGCAAGGTCGTCATGGCCAAGCTCCAAGAACTCGGTGAATTCGTACGTTCGGCGTCCTCGACGATCGAGGCGCCCGTTGTACGGAAATTGACTGACGCATTGAACACGGGTGGTGGCAACGGCAAGGCCGCCGCCAAGCCCGGGGCGCCGCGCAAGCAGGCCGCCCCCAAGCCGCCGGCCCCCTCGGGCTCGGCGTCCCCCTCTCCCGCGCAGGCCGCCCGTCCGGGTCCGGCCGCGCCCAAGCCGCCGGCGGCCAAGCCCGCCGCCGCGGCCGACAAGCCCGCGGCCTCTCCGGCTGCTCCCGGCCCGCGTCCGGGCCCGAAGCCGCCGACGCCCAAGCCGGCGCCCGCAGCTCCGGCCGCCCCGGCAGCTCCGGCCGCCCCGGCGGCTCCGGCTGCCCCGGCCGCGCCCGCCGCACCGGCGAGCCCGGCTCCGGCCGCCCCGGAGTTCACCGCTCCGCCGGCCGCGCCGGCTGCCCCGGCCGCCTCCTCGGCTCCGGCAGGCCCCCGTCCGGGCGCTCGCCCGGGTGCCCCCAAGCCCGCGGGCCGTCCGGCCCCCGGCCAGGGTGGTCAGGGTCAGGGCGGTCAGGGTGGTCAGGGTCGTGGCGACCGCAACGACCGTCAGGGTGGCGCTCCGCGTCCCGGCGGCCAGGGTGGCGCTGCGCGCCCCGGTGGCCGTCCGGCAGGACCGCGCCCCGGCAACAACCCCTTCACCTCTGGTGGCTCCACCGGCATGGCGCGCCCGCAGGCGCCCCGTCCGGGTGGCGCCCCGCGCCCCGGCGGCCAGGGTGGCCCCGGCGGTCCCGGCGGCGCCCCGCGCCCGCAGGGCCAGGGCGGCGGCCAGGGTGCTCCTCGTCCGCAGGGTCAGGGCGGCGCTCGCCCCAGCCCCGGCGGCATGCCCCGCCCGCAGGGTGGCGCTCCGCGCCCCGGTGGCGGTGCGCCCGGCGCCGGTGTTAATCGTCCGAACCCGGGCATGATGCCGCAGCGTCCCGCCGCGGGTCCGCGTCCCGGTGGTGGCCCCGGCGGTGGCCGTGGTCCCGGTGGCGGCGGTCGTCCCGGCGGTGCCGGTGGCGGCGGCGGTCGTCCCGGTGGCGGCGGCTTCGCGGGTCGTCCCGGTGGTCCCGGTGGCGGTGGCGGCGGTTTCGCCGGTCGTCCCGGTGGTCCCGGTGGCGGTGGCGGCGGTTTCGCCGGTCGTCCCGGTGGCGGTGGCCGTCCCGGCTTCGCCGGTCGTCCGGGTGGTCCCAACGCCCGTGGTGGCACGCAGGGCGCCTTCGGTCGCCCCGGCGGTCCCGCGCGTCGTGGTCGCAAGTCGAAGCGGCAGAGGCGCCAGGAGTACGAGTCGATGCAGGCTCCGTCGGTCGGCGGCGTCATGCTGCCGCGCGGCAACGGCCAGGCGGTTCGCCTGTCCCGTGGTGCCTCGCTGACCGACTTCGCCGAGAAGATCAACGCCAACCCGGCGTCGCTCGTCGGCGTGATGATGAACCTCGGCGAGATGGTCACTGCCACGCAGTCCGTCCCGGACGAGACGCTGAAGCTCCTCGCGGACGAGATGAACTTCGTCCTTGAGATCGTCAGCCCGGAGGAGGAGGACCGCGAGCTCCTCGAGTCCTTCGACATCGAGTTCGGTGAGGACGAGGGCGGCGAGGAAGCACTCGTCGCGCGTCCGCCGGTCGTGACCGTCATGGGTCACGTCGACCACGGTAAGACCCGACTTCTGGACGCGATCCGCAAGACGAACGTCGTTGCGGGCGAGGCCGGCGGTATTACGCAGCACATCGGTGCGTACCAGGTCGGTGCCGAGGTCAACGGCGAGGACCGCCGCATCACCTTCATCGACACCCCCGGTCACGAGGCGTTCACCGCCATGCGTGCCCGTGGTGCGAAGTCCACCGACATCGCGATCCTCGTGGTCGCGGCGAACGACGGTGTGATGCCGCAGACGATCGAGGCGCTGAACCACGCCAAGGCGGCCGACGTGCCGATCGTGGTCGCGGTCAACAAGATCGACGTCGAAGGTGCCGACCCGACCAAGGTGCGCGGTCAGCTCACCGAGTTCGGTCTGGTGGCGGAGGAGTACGGCGGCGAGACGATGTTCGTCGACATCTCCGCCAAGCAGGGCGAGAACATCGAGGCCCTCCTGGAGGCCGTGGTCCTGACCGCGGATGCCTCGCTCGACCTGCGCGCCAACCCTGAGCAGGACGCGCAGGGTATTGCGATCGAGTCCCACCTGGACAAGGGCCGCGGCGCCGTCGCGACCGTCCTGGTCCAGCGCGGTACCCTCCGCGTCGGTGACACGATGGTGGTCGGCGACGCGTACGGCCGAGTCCGCGCGATGCTCGACGACAAGGGCGAGAACGTGGAAGAGGCGGGTCCCTCGACTCCGGTCCTCGTCCTCGGTCTCACCAACGTCCCGGGTGCCGGCGACAACTTCCTGGTCGTCGACGAGGACCGTACGGCCCGTCAGATCGCCGAGAAGCGTGCCGCCCGTGAGCGCAACGTCCGCTTCGCCCGCAAGGGCGTTCGGTTCTCCCTGGAGAACCTGGACGAGGCACTCAAGGCTGGTCTGGTGCAGGACCTCAACATCATCATCAAGGGCGACGCGTCCGGTTCGGTGGAGGCTCTCGAGTCCTCGCTGCTCCAGCTCGACGTCGGCGAAGAGGTCGACATCCGCGTCCTGCACCGCGGTGTGGGTGCGGTCACCGAGTCGGACATCGACCTGGCGACCGGCTCCGACGCGATCGTGATCGGCTTCAACGTCCGTGCGGCCGGTCGTGCCGCACAGATGGCCGAGCGCGAAGGTGTGGACGTCCGGTACTACTCGGTCATCTACCAGGCGATCGAAGAGATCGAAGCGGCCCTCAAGGGCATGCTCAAGCCGGAGTACGAAGAGGTCGAGCTCGGCACGGCGGAGATCCGCGAGGTCTTCCGCTCGTCCAAGCTGGGCAACATCGCCGGTGTTCTTGTCCGCTCCGGCGAGGTCAAGCGCAACACCAAGGCGCGCCTCATCCGCGACGGCAAGGTCATCGCGGAGAGCCTCAACATCTCCGGTCTGCGCCGCTTCAAGGACGACGTCACGGAGCTCCGCGAAGGGTTCGAGGGCGGTATCAACCTCGGCAACTTCAACGACATCAAGATCGATGACGTCATCGCGACGTACGAGATGCGCGAGAAGCCGCGAGGCTGATCACCGCAGCTCTGGTCGGGGCCGGTCGAGGGGAGTAAATCCCGTCGATCGGCCCCGGTCGTTGCGTGTACGGTTCTTGTGTCCCTGCCAAGTGGTTGGCGGGGCACGAACCCGAACCGGCGGGACATCCGGACACACATGTATGTGGGGACTCTGTCCTTCGATCTGCTCCTCGGCGACATTCACTCGCTGAAGGAGAAACGCTCCGTCGTCCGCCCGATCGTCGCCGAACTCATCCGTAAGCACGGAGTGAGCGCGGCGGAGACCGGGAACCAGGACCTCCATCGCAGGGCCGAGATCGGCCTCGCGCTGGTCTCCGGGGAGACGGGGCACCTCACCGACGTACTGGACCGGTGCGAGCGCATGGTCGCCGCCCGTCCCGAGGTGGAGCTGCTCTCCGTTCGACGCAGGCTCCACGGCGACGAAGACTGATTGCACAGCAAGGCGAAGAAGGAGACGGAGCAGTGGCCGACAACGCGCGGGCGAAAAGGCTGGCGGACCTCATCCGAGAGGTGGTTGCCAAGAAGCTGCAGCGCGGGATCAAGGACCCGCGGCTCGGTACGCATGTGACCATCACGGACACCCGGGTCACGGGTGATCTGCGGGAGGCGACCGTCTTCTACACGGTCTACGGGGACGACGAGGACCGCGCGGCTGCCGCCGCCGGCCTGGAGAGCGCCAAGGGCGTCCTCCGTTCGGCGGTCGGCGCGGCCGCGGGTGTGAAGTTCACCCCGAGCCTCGCCTTCGTGGCGGACGCGCTGCCGGACAACGCCAAGGCCATCGAGGACCTCCTCGACAGGGCCAGGCTCTCGGACGAGAAGGTGCGCGAGGTGTCCGCGGGCGCCGAGTTCGCCGGCGGGGCCGACCCGTACCGCAAGCCTGAGGACGACTCCGACGAGGAAACGGACGGCGACGCCCGCGCATGAGCAGCACCAGCAACAAGACGCCGGACGGACTTGTCATCGTCGACAAGCCGTCCGGCTTCACTTCGCATGACGTGGTCGCCAAGATGCGCGGGATCGCCAAGACACGCCGCGTGGGCCACGCGGGCACCCTCGACCCCATGGCGACGGGTGTTCTCGTCCTCGGGGTCGAGCGGGCGACCAAACTCCTCGGGCATCTCGCGCTGACGGAGAAGGAGTACCTCGGCACGATCCGGCTCGGCCAGGACACGGTCACGGACGACGCCGAGGGAGAGTTCATCTCGTCGGCTGGTATCCCGGGGGCCTCCGGGATCAAGCGGGACGCCATCGACGCGGGCATCGCCAAGCTCTCCGGCGACATCATGCAGGTGCCGTCGAAGGTCAGCGCCATCAAGATCGACGGCAAGCGGTCGTACGCGCGAGCGCGCCAGGGCGAGGACTTCGAGATCCCCGCCCGGCCGGTGAAGATCTCCGGCTTCACCGTGTACGACGTCAGGGACGCCGTCGCCGATGACGGCACCCCCGTACTCGACCTGGTCGTGTCGGTGGTCTGCTCGTCGGGGACGTACATCCGCGCCCTCGCCCGTGACCTCGGCGCGGATCTCGGGGTCGGCGGCCATCTGACGGCGCTGCGGCGCACGCGGGTCGGGCCGTACAAGCTGGACACGGCGAAGACGATCGACCAGCTCCAGGAGGAGCTGACGGTGATGCCGGTGGCGGACGCCGCGGCCGCCGCGTTCCCGCGCTGGGACGTGGACGAGAAGCGGGCGGGGCTGCTGCTCAACGGCGTACGGATCGAGATGCCGGGGGAGTACGCGGGGGCCGGCCCCGTCGCGGTCTTCGATCCGCAGGGACGGTTCCTGGTCCTGGCCGAGGAGCTGAAGGGCAAGGCCAAGAGCCTGGCCGTCTTCGCCTGAGCCGCGCCTTGTGCAGCTGTGCCTTGAGTGGCTGTGCGTTGTCCGTACGGGGGATTCAGCTGTGGACCGGCGGCGGTTGTGTGCGTGGCCGCACGCCGCTCCACGGCTGACCCCCGCCCCCCCCACCTCAAGATGTATCCACTACGCCCCGCCGATTCACCCCTTCGGGCAGGCGCTCGGAGTGAAATGAGGGAGCGGAAGGGGGCGCGTTCGCTACGCGTTCTGTCCCGCTGATCACCGCCGACCTACCGTCAGGAGTACGGGGCGCGTCGCGGGAGGTTCGGGCATGGCGGGACAGGGTGGCCCGACGGCGCTGGACGGGGCCCTGGTGCGGATCTGCGATCTGGCCGGGCGCCCACGGGGGATGGGCTTCGCCGCCGACGACCTCGGCACGGTGATCACCAGCCATGAAGCGGTCGACGGCCTCGCGCGAGTCGTGCTGCACGCGGCGGGGGAGCGCGTCTGTGTGGTCACCGCCGATTCCGTGGTGGCTCTCCCCGAGGCCGATCTGGCCCTCGTCCGCACGGACGGGCTCGGCCTGCGGCCGCTGCCGGTCACAGTCCGCGACGCCGTCCCCGTCGGGACGTACGTGCACCTCGTCGCGCGCGGCCTGCGTCAGGCACGGGTCCTGGGTCCGGCGCCGGTGACGTACACGGCGACGGACCGCTTCCATCTGATCGACGCCGCCATGGAGCTGGCGATCGGCACGGACGGCGCGGACGCGCTGCGGCTCGGCGGTGGAGCGGCGGGCAGCCCGGTCGTCGACGTCTCGTCCGGGGCCGTGCTCGCCGTCCTGGGGACCGCGCTGCACGGCGAGCACAGTGCGGCGGGGTTCGCCCTGCGGTTGAGGGAGGCGGCCGCCGCCGATCCGGGCGGGCCGCTCGCCGAGCTCCTCGCGCACAACGCGGCGACCGTTCCCGCGTACGGGTGCGATCTGAACCTGGCGGGGGCGCTGCACCTCGCGGCGACGTCGGTGGGCTCCGACGGGCCGCGCCCCGCGCTCCTCGAACCGGTCGAACGCCCGGACATCACACGGCAGTTGGCCCAGTTCACCGCCGGGCCCGCGCAGCTGCTCGGCCTGGTGGGCGCCCCCGGCACCGGCCGGACGACGGAACTCACCGCCCTCGCCGCGGGCCGCGCGCGAGGCGCCGAACCGGCTCCCACGCTGTGGCTGCGCGGCGCCGATCTTCAGGGCACGGACACGTGCGTGGGCGACGCGGTGGAGCGGGCGCTCGAGCGGGCGGGGCGAATCCTGGAGGCATCGGCATCGGCGTCGGCATCGGTATCGGCGTCGGCGTCGGCATCGAGGGAGTCGCTCGCCGACGCGGACGACGGGCTCGGGGACATCTCCGCGGGGCGGGTCGCGCGGCTCGTGCGGGACGAGGGGCGGGCGCTGCTCCTGCTGTTGGACGGGCCCGAGGAAATGCCGCCGGCTCTCGCCCACCGCCTCGCGGAGTGGAGCGGGGGGACGTCTCAGTGGCTGCGGGAGACGGGTACGCGGCTCGTGGTGGCCTGTCGGGCGGAGTACTGGGAGGTGGCCGGGGCGCACTTTCCCGCGTCGCTTTCGGCGGGGTGCGTGCGGCTGGGCGATCTGCCCGAGAGGCAGGCACGGATCGCCCGGGAGAGGTACGACATCCCGGACGGGGCGCTCGCCGAACCCGATGCGCGCCACCCCCTCGCCCTGCGGCTGCTCGCCGAGGTGCGGGCGGCCCTGCCGGAGGAGCCGCCGCCGGGGCGCCCGGACCGGGAGGAGATCTTCGAGGCGTACGTGGACGTGCTGTGCCTGCGTGTGGCGGTGCGGCTCGCTGCGGCGAACGGGCTGCGGGGAGCGGCTGTGCGGCGCCTTGCGGCGAAGGTGTCCGGACAGGTGCACGAGGCTGCGCGGCGCTCCCTGGGGCCGGGGCAGGGGGAGCTCGACCGGGAGTCGTTCGAAGCGGTGTTCCCGTGGGGGACGGGATGGGCCTCCGCGGTCCTCACGGAGGGGCTGCTCGTCCCTGCCGGGGACGGATACCGCTTCGCGCACGAGGAGCTCGCGGACTGGATCCAGGGAACGCATCTGGACGTGGACGGGGCGCTGTGGTCGCTGGTGTACCGGCACGGACCCGCGGCGCCGGAGACGGGGGATTCACTGCCGGTACCCCGGCATCGGATCGGCCCGGTGATCCAGGCCTTGCTGTTCCTGGGCCGCCAACGGGGTGCTGCTGAACTCGGGGCTCGCTTGCGGAACTTGGCGAAGTTCGGGGGGCTTTGCTCACCGCCGGATGATCCGGCACCCGTCAGCGAGGGCGCCATCGTTGCGGGCGTCGGGGCCCAGACGCGTGACGGACAGGACGCCACGGCCGTGGCCAGGCGTTCCGCAGAGCGAGCAGGGCCGCCCCTGCGCGAGCGGGGCGGAGAACTCGGGGAAGGGCGGGCGCAATCCCTGCCGTCGGGTGCTGGTTCGGCTGAGGGTGTCGGCGACGTGCCGACGGCGTCGGGTGCTGCCTCGGCGGGGGGCATCGGTGACGTGCCTGCGCCGCCCGGTGCCGGTTCGGTGAGGGGCGTGGGCGTGGGCGTGGGCGGGGGCGGTGCGTCTGTGGCGTCGGGTGCCGGTTCGATGGGGGGCGTGGGCGACGTGCCCGTTCCGCCGGGTGCCGGTTGGGCGGGGGATGTGGGCAGGGTGTCCGCATCGGCGGGTGCTGGTTCGGCGGGGGGTGTCGGTGATGTGCCTGCGGCGTCGGGTGCGGGTTCGATGGGGGGCGTGGGCACGGAGCCTTCACCGCCGGGTGTCGGTTCGGCGGGGGATGTGGGTCGGGTGTCTGCGCCGTCGGGTGCCGGTTGGGCGGGGGATGTGGGTCGGGTGTCTGCGCCGTCGGGTGCCGGTTGGGCGGAGGGCGCGGGCCGCGCGCCCGCATCGCCGGGTGCCGTTCCGGCTGCGGACGCGGCTGCGGATGCGGCTGCGGATGCGGACAGTTCAGTCGCGACGCTGGCTGCCGAATCGCAGGGGGACGCGGACCCGCCCGCACCGCCGGCTGCCGACGCGCGGGGGGACGCCCAGTGGTGGGCCACCCATCTGTTGAGGGAGACCCTCTTGCGCGTGCCCGACGCGCGGCCCTATCGCGCCGTGCTCGAAGTACTCGCCCAGCAGGGCAGCAGGCACCCCGCCAGGTTCTGGCTTGGCCTGCCCCTCCCCGAGAGCGACCGGTTCGACCTGCTGCGGGAGGTCGTGATCCACGACGCACCGCCCGACACTCCGCAGGGCCGCAGCCTGGACGCCGTCGCCGAGCTGCTCGCCACCGCCCCCGCCGCGGTGCAACCCCACCTCACCCGATGGTTCACCGACGAGCGCCCCCTCCGAGCCACCCCGCACGCCACCGTCGCGTCGGCCGCCCAGGCCCTCCTCCACACCCACCGCCACCGCGCCATCGACGACCTCATCGAGATCCTGGCCGACTGCGCACACCCCCGCGCCGACGAACTGCTCGCCGCCCTCGCGGAGGAGGAGCCTTCGGCCATCTGCCGGGCCGTCGACCGCTGGATCCACGACGAGCGGCCCGCCCGCCATGTCGCCGCCGTCGCCTACGGCCTGCGCGCCGCCCCGCACGCGGGCACGGACGCCGACCGCGTACTTCTGCGGAACGCGGCCCTCTCCCTGCTCGCCCGCACAGCCGACGACACCCTGCACGGCGCCGCCCTCGCCTTCCTCGTACGCGACCCGCAGACTCGCGAACGCCACCTGACGCCCGCCCTGAAGCGCTTCATCGCCGGCGACCCCCAGCTGCCCGCGAGCGCGCTCGTCGCCGCCCTGGACACCCACCCGGAGCAGGTGTTCGCCGCTTTCCGGACCCGGCTGCACGGCCCCGGCCCGACGCCGGGGGACGTACTGCGCGACCTCGCCGACGTGACGGCACCCGCGCTCGCCCGGCGCGTGGCCGATCTCGTACATGACGCGCTCGAACTGCGCCCCGACCTGGCGGGGCACGTGGCCGCCCACCTCGACCTGCGGTTCGAGCAGGGGCCCGGCGTCCGCGCCGTCCTCTTCCCACTGGTCACGGACCTTCTGCTGCACCGCCCCGCCCCGGTGCGCGCCGCGCTCGCCGCACCCGTCGCCGCGCAGGGCACCGATGCCTCGCGCGCCCTGCGCACGGAGCTCCTCGACGTGCTGCTGGCCCAGGAGCGGGAGCCCGAAGTCCTGGACGCCGTGCTCTGTGCCGTGGTGGCCGGCGACGACAAGGAACGGGTCCGCGATCTCGTGCACCGCACCGGCGTGCTGCTCGTCCGCACCCCGGAGGGCGCGACCTGCTTCGACCGGCGTCTGGTCGAGCTGGCCCGCTCCGTGCAGGGCTTCTCCGCCCTGGTCACCAGATGGATCTGCGCGGCCCCGCAGGAGTGGTCCGCCCTCGTCGGTCCCAGCGCCCGCCGCATGATCGAGAACCTCGCCGGAGTACGCGTACCCGCGTGACCCCCGCCACCCCCTCCGATGCGATCCCGATCGCGCGGGCATGGCAGTCTTAGACCTGCGCAATCGGCAATGGGACGTACCCAGACGTATACAGGTTCGGCGAGGAGCAAAGACAGTGCAGCGCTGGCGTGGCTTGGAGGACATCCCCCAGGACTGGGGGCGCAGCGTCGTCACCATCGGTTCCTACGACGGCGTACACCGCGGGCACCAGCTGATCATCGGCCGTGCGGTGGCACGCGCCCGTGAGCTCGGTGTGCCCGCCGTGGTCGTCACCTTCGACCCGCACCCCTCCGAGGTCGTGCGCCCCGGCAGCCACCCGCCGCTGCTCGCCCCGCACCACCGGCGCGCCGAGCTCATGGCCGATCTCGGCGTGGACGCGCTGCTCATCCTGCCGTTCACCACGGAGTTCTCGAAGCTGTCGCCCGCCGACTTCGTCGTGAAGGTCCTGGTCGACAAGTTGCACGCGCGCCTGGTCGTCGAGGGCCCCAACTTCCGCTTCGGCCACAAGGCCGCGGGCAACGTCGCCTTCCTGACCGAGCTCGGAGCGACGTACGACTACGAAGTCGACGTCATCGACCTGTTCGTGAGCGGCGAGGCCGGGGGCGGCGAGCCCTTCTCCTCCACGCTCACCCGGCGCCTGGTCGCCGAGGGCGATGTCCAGGGCGCGGCGGAGATCCTCGGCCGCCCGCACCGCGTCGAGGGCGTCGTCGTACGAGGCGCGCAGCGCGGGCGTGAACTGGGCTTCCCCACCGCCAACGTGGAGACACTGCCGCACACCGCCATCCCCGCCGACGGCGTCTACGCCGGATGGCTGCACGCGCAGGGCGAGGCGATGCCCGCGGCGATCTCCGTCGGGACGAACCCGCAGTTCGACGGGACGGAACGAACGGTCGAGGCGTACGCGATCGACCGCGTCGGGCTCGACCTGTACGGCCTGCACGTCGCCGTCGACTTCCTGGCCTACGTGCGCGGCCAGGCGAAGTTCGATTCGATCGACTCGCTCCTTGTCGCCATCGCGGACGACGTGAAGCGGTCGCGGGAGCTGATCGAAGCCGCCGAGTAGCGGCGAGGTGCGGGGGCTCGGCCCCCCGCACCCCCGTACCCCCTCTCGCCCTGAGGGCCCGTCCTCAGACGCCGGACGGGCTGAGACGCGCCGTTGCCCAGTGACAGGCAACCTGCGTCTCGTCCCCGCCGGACAACACCGGCAGGTCCTCGCTCCGGCAGCGGTCCGCCACCCCGGCGCTTTCCGCCTCACCCGAGGCGAGCACCTGGCAGCGCGCGTGGAACCGGCAGCCGCCGGGGATGCGGGACGGGTCCGGCGGCTCACCCGTGAGGATCACCGGGGAGCCGGGAGCCTCCGGAAGCACCGACAACAGCGCCTGTGTGTACGGATGCTGAGGCGACGTCAGAACCTCCTCCACCGTCCCCGTCTCGACGATCCGGCCCAGGTACATCACCGCGACACGGTCGGCGATGTTCCAGGCGAGTCCCAGATCGTGCGTCACCACGAGTGCGGACAGGCCCAGTTCGTCGCGGAGCCTGAGCAGCAGCGCGAGGATCTCGCCGCGTACGGACGCGTCGAGCGAGGCCACCGGCTCGTCCGCGACGATCAGTTCGGGCTCCAGGACGAGCGCGCCCGCGATGACGACGCGCTGGCGCTGACCGCCCGACAGCTCGTGCGGATAGCGCAGGAAGAACCGGTCGGGCGGACGCAGACCAGCCCGTGACAGGGCGTCCGCGACCGCCGCCCGCTCGTCGCCCCCGTACCCGTGGATGCGCAGGCCCTCCGCGACAGCCTCGTACACCGTGTGCCGCGGATTCAGCGACCCGCTGGGGTCCTGAAGGACCAGCTGGACGCGTTTGCGGTACGCCTTCAGGGCGCGGCCCGAGTAGTCGAGCGGCTTGCCGCCGAACGTCACCTTGCCGGACGTGGGCGACACCAGGCCGAGCAGGGAGCGGGCCAGGGTCGTCTTGCCGCAGCCCGACTCGCCGACCAGGGCCACGATCTCGCCCGGCTTGATGTCGAGGTCGACGCCGTCCACGGCCCGCGCGGGCGGCGCGCCACGGCGGCCGGGGAACGTGATGTGCAGATCGCCCGCCGAGAGCAGGGGATCGGCAGCAGGCGGGGGATCAGCCGACAGCGGTGAATCAGCCGACAGCGGTGAATCATCGGTGGTCATGCGTCGCTGCTCCTCGGTGCGTGATCTGTCGGGGCTCGCGCTGCTCACGACGTCCGCTCCGCCGTCGTCGGTGCCGATGTCGGCTGCGCCGGAAGCTGCGCGCCCGCGTGCACGCATGCCGCGCGGTGCCGCGGACCCGCGTCCCGCAGCGCCTGGTCCTCCGTGGTGCAGGAGTCCAGGGCGACCTCGCAGCGCGGGTGGAAGGTGCAGCCCGTGGGGAGCGCGGAGGGGTCGGGCGGGTCGCCGGGCAGGCCGCGCGGCGCGAAGCGGGACGCCGTGTCGCCGATGCGCGGGAAGGCGGCGGACAGGGCTTTTCCGTACGGGTGCCGGGCGTTCTCGTAGACCTCGGAGGCCGGGCCCTCCTCCACGACGCGGCCCGCGTACATCACCGCGAGCCGGTCGCAGGTGTCGGAGAGCACCGCGAGGTCATGGCTGATCATGATCAGGCCCAGGTCCTGCTCGGCCACCAGCTGCTCGATCAGACGCAGGATCTGCGCCTGGATCATCACGTCCAGGGCGGTCGTCGGCTCGTCGGCGATGATCAGGCGCGGATCGCAGGCGAGCGCCATCGCGATCATCACCCGCTGGCGCTGACCGCCCGAAAGCTCGTGCGGATACGCCTCCGCACGAGCGGCGGGAAGACCCACCTGTTCGAGCAGTTCCCCGGCCTTCTTCCGCGCGCCCGCCGGTGTCGCCTTCTTGTGCAGCAGGATCGGCTCGGTGATCTGGTCCCCGATGCGGTGCACGGCGTTGAGCGAGTGCATCGCGCCCTGGAAGACGATCGACGCGCCCGCCCAGCGGACCGCCCGGACCTGGCCCCACTTCATGGCGAGGACGTCCTCGCCGTCGAGCAGGACCTCGCCGGTCACCTTCGTACCAGCGGGCAGCAGCCGCAGCAGCGCAAGCGCGAGCGTCGACTTGCCGCAGCCGGACTCGCCCGCGACGCCGAGCTTCTGGCCCGCGTCGACCGAGAGGTTCACGCCGCGCACGGCGGCTGCCCCTGACGCGTACGTCACTTCGAGATTTCTTACGTCGAGGAGGCGCTGTTCCGTCACCCTGGTCTCCGTCTTTGTCTCTTCGGTCGAGCTGCTCAACGGGAGACCCCCAGCCTGGGGTTGAGCACGGACTCCACGGCGCGCCCGCACAGTGTGAACGCGAGTGCCACCACGGCGATGGCGAGTCCGGGCGGAGCGAGGTACCACCAGTCGCCCGCACTGACCGCGCCCGCCTCGCGCGCGTCCTGGAGCAGTCCGCCCCAGGAGACGCCCGTGGGGTCGCCGAGGCCCAGGAAGGCGAGCGTCGCCTCGGTGAGGATGGCGTTGGAGATGACGAGGGTGGTCTGCGCGAGGACGAGCGGCATGACGTTGGGCAGGACGTGCCGGGTCATGATGTGGCCGTGGCCGCCGCCGAGCGCCTGTGCGCGCTCGATGTACGGGCGCGACTCCACCGCCAGGGTCTGGGCGCGGACCAGTCGCGCGGTCGTCGGCCAGGTCGTCACGCCGATCGCCAGGATGATCGTCCAGATCGATCCGGACATCACCGCGGCGAGCGCGATGGCGAGCACCAGCGTCGGCATCACGAGGAACCAGTCGGTGACGCGCATGATGACGGTGGAGTACCAGCCCTTGAAGTGCCCTGCGGTGATCCCCACGAGGGTGCCGATGGTCACCGAGAGCACGGCGGCGAGCAGCCCGACGGTCAACGACATCCGCGCGCCGTACACCAGGAGCCCGAGCAGATCACGCCCGAACTGATCGGTGCCCAGGGGGAATTCGCCGCTCGGCGACTCCATGGGCTTGCCCGGCGCGTCGGTCACGTTCTGCGCGTCCGAGCCGACAAGGAGCGGTGCGAAGACGGCGACGAGCGCGATCAGGACGAGTGCGACAAGCCCGAAGAGCCCGGCCTTGTGGGTGCGGTACTCGCGCCAGAAACGGGCGGCCGAGTGCCGTCTGCGGGCCCGGGCGAGGGACCGCGCGCTCTTCAGCGGGGCCGTCGGCGGAGTGGTCGGCGGGGTGGTCGGTGCGGATTCGGTCGTCATCGGCCCACCCGGGGATCGAGCAACGGATAGATCACGTCGGCCAGGGTGTTCATCAGGATCACCGCGGCGGAGAAGATGAAGAACAGGCCTTGGACGAGGGGCAGGTCCGGCACGCTGAGCGCGGCGTAGAAGAGCCCGCCGAGCCCGGGCCAGGAGAAGACGGTCTCGACGAGGATCGCGCCCGCCACCACCGTGCCGAGGTTCACGAACATCAGCGTGACGGTGGGCAGCATCGCGTTGGGGACGGCATGGCGGCGACGTACGAGGTCGTCCCGCAGCCCCTTGGCGCGCGCGGTCGTCAGATAGTCGCTGCCCATCTCGTCGAGGAGGGACGAGCGCATGACGAGGAGTGTCTGCGCGTATCCGACCGCCACCAGGGTGATGACGGGGAGCACCATGTGGTGCGCGACGTCGATGACGTACGCGACGCCCGTCTCACCCCCCGATTCGAGTCCGCCGGTCGGGAAGAGCCCGGGGATGGGACCGACCCCGACCGAGAAGGTGATGATGAGCAGGAGCCCGAGCCAGAAGGACGGCACGGAGTAGAGGGTGAGCGCCAGGCCCGTGTGGACGCGGTCCCCGAGCTGTCCGTTGCGCCAGGCCGTGCGGGTGCCGAGCCAGATGCCGATGAGGGTGTAGAGCACGAACGCGGTGCCGGTGAGCAGGAGCGTCGCGGGCAGCGCGTCGGTGATCTTGTCCATCACCGGCGTGTGGAACTGGTACGAGGTGCCGAAGTCGCCGGTCAGCGCTTTGCCGCAGTAGTCGAAGAACTGCGTCATGACCGGTTGGTCGAGGCCGAACTCCTTGCGCATCGCGTCCAGCTGTTCGGCCGATACGCGCTTTCCGCCCGTCATCTGCTTCACCGGGTCGCCCGGAATGAGACGGAACAGGAAGAAGCTGGTGACGAGGACGGCGAACAGCGAGACGGCGGCGCCGCCCAGCTTGCCCGCCACGTACAGGAGATAGGCGCGGGTGTTCCGGGCCCGGGGGCCGCGGGCCGACGGTCCGGCGGATACCGGATCGTCGGTCGCCGCGGCGCCCTCGGTGTCGAGCAGTGCGGGATTGCTGTCAGCGGTCATGCGTTACTCGCGGTCCTCTGCGGTCGAACGGCGGCGCAGGGCGAACAGGACTCCACCGCCGACGAGCACCACCGCGGCGGCGGCGATACCGATGATGACACCGGTCGAGCTTCCATCCTTGGAGGAACTCTTCCCATCCGCGGGCACCGCTGACCACCAGGACCAGTAACCGTCCTGGCCGTAGATGTTGCCCGCGGCCGTCGGCATGGTGGTGATGGACTTGATCTGGTCGGTGCGGTAGGCCTCGACGGCGTTCGGGTACGCAAGGATGTTCATGTACCCGGAGTCGTAGAGCCAGGACTGCATCTCCTTGACGGTCTTCGCGCGCTTGGCCGGGTCGTACTCGGCCAGCTGCTTGTTGTAGAGCTCGTCGTACTTCTTGTCGCAGATGAAGTTGTCCGTCGCGGCGCTCTCCTTGGCCTTCACCGGGAGCGCGTTGCAGGCGTGGATGCCGAGGACGAAGTCGGGGTCGGGGTTGACCGACCAGCCGTCGAAGGCGAGATCGTACTCACCCGCGTACCAGGGCACGGACACGTCATCGAGGCAGTTGACCTTGAGCCCGATCCCGAGATCCCCCCACCACTCCTTGAGGTACTTGCCCACGGCCTTGTCGTTCGGGTCGGTGGCGTGACACAGGATGCGGAAGTCGAGCGGCTTGCCGTTCTTGCCGACGCGCTTGCCGTCGCTGTTCTTCTTGTAGCCCGCCTCGTCGAGGAGTTGGGCCGCCTTCTTGGGGTCGTACGACAGCTTCTGGTCGGCGGAGGGCTTCCAGGCGTACTCGGAGAAGCGCGGCGGAATATACCCCTCACCCTCGACGGCCTGCCCCTGGAAGACCTTGTCGACCAGCGCCGCACGGTCCACGGAGAGGAAGAGCGCCTGACGGACCTTCTTGTCCAGGAGGGCCGGGTTGCCGTCACCGAACTTCTTGTGGTCGCGGGTCTGGGCTCCGGGGTTGGTGGCGAGCGCGAAGAAGCGCCGACCGGGCCCGTCGTTCACCTTGACGTTCTCGGTGCCCTTGAGCTCGGATGCCTGCGCCGGAGTGAGGGCGGGCTGGCCGGCCACGAAGGAGACCTCGCCCTTCTTGAGCGCCGCGACGGCCGCGTCCTGGTCCTTGTACGTCTTGAAGACCAGCTCGTCGAACTTGGGCGCGCCGCGCCAGAAGTTCTTGTTGGCCTTCAGCTTCACGTACTGGTCGGTCTTGTAGTCCGTGAGGACGAAGGGGCCGTTGCCGACGATGGGGAAGGTCTTGTCGTTGTTGAACTTGGAGATGTCCCCGACCTTCTCCCAGACGTGCTTCGGGACGATCGGCACGTCGAGGGCGGCCATGGTGGCCTGCGGCTTCTTCAGCTCGACGACCAGCTCGGTGGGACTGGGAGCGGTCACCTTCTTGAAGTTGGCGACGAAGCCGGAGTTGGCGGTGGCGGTGCCTTGCTTGGACATCAGCTTGTTGAACGTCCAGGCCGCGTCCTCGGCCGTCGCCTTCTTGCCGTCCGACCACTTGGAGTCGTCCCGGATGGTGTACGTCCAGGTCAGCTTGTCCGCGGAGGGCTTCCACTTGGTGGCGAAGCCCGGGACCGCGTGGTTGTCCTTGGCGTCGTAGTTCGTCAGGTACTCGTTCGTGAGGCGGAGGATGCTGGTGCTGAGCAGCCGCTGGGCGAGGAAGGGGCTGAGGGAGTCGACGCTCTGGGCCACCGCGACAGTGAGGGTCTGCTTGCCGTCCGCCTTGGCCTCGGCCTGGTCCGGAGCCGGGTTGAGGGGCGAGGCGAGCCCCGCGGTCAGAGCGAGGGCGGCGGCTCCGCCTGCCAGGAGGAGACGGAGGCGTGGTGGCGTTCCGGGGTGCACGTGGGTGGGGCGGTGAGCCTGTGTCCCTGCCCGTGTCCCTGCCCGTGTCCCTGTCCGTGTTCTGCCGTGCTGATCTTGTGTATCCATGGGTCGGTGACCTCGCGTCATCGCTCGCGCAGAGATGGCTAGTTGATCAAGTAACGCCGGCTGGTTGATGTGTGTGTCTACCAGCGCCAGTCTGTGCCAGTCAACGGCAGGTGAACCCCATGTGGCCTGCGGAAATAACGAGTTGACCCGTAATTCATCCGCATTGGTCAAGACCTGTGAAGCGTGGCTGGTCGGGGGGTGACGGTGAGGGGAGGGGCAGGTGGGGGAGTTCTGGGGCGGGGCCCGCCCCGGTGCTCCACGTCGCTTGGTCGACGCTGTGGGACAAACGGGTGGACGGGTGGGTGGGAAAGTCTGTTCGCCGGCGGAGGCTGCGAGGGGCCGGGGAACGTGACTGGGCCCGCACCAGGAGTTGGTGCGGGCCCAGTTGGGACAGGCGGGGGCTACTGCTGCGGCGCTTCGGGTGCTTCGGGCGCTTCCGGCGCGGGGGGCTGCGGCTGATAGGGGGCCCCGGGCTGGAACGGCTGCGCAGGCTGAACGGGCGGCGGCGCCTGCCCACCCTGGGGCTGACCGGGAGGCATCTGCCCCGGCTGCGGCTGCGGCTGCGGCTGCTGCGGCTGACCGTGAGGCGCCTGGTACGGCTGACCCGGCCCCGGAGCCGCAGGTGCCTGCGGAGGTGCGGCATTCTGCCACCCCTGCGGAGCCCCCGGCTGCTGGGGGTAGGGCTGCCCGCCGGGCTGCGGCTGAGGCTGCGGCTGCTGAGGAGCGTAAGCCTGCTGGGGGGCTTGCCCCGGATACGGTGCCTGTCCCGGGTGCGGTGCCTGCCCCGGATAGGGCGCTTGCCCGTGCTGCGGACCCTGTCCGGGCTGTGGCGCCTGCCCGGGCTGTGGCGCTTGCCCACCGTACGGCTGCTGCCCAGGGGCGGGAGCCTGCTGTCCAGGGGCCTGCTGCCCGGGATAGCCCCCCTGCCCCGGCAGGGGCGGCGCCACGACCGGAGGCGGATTGCCGTCGGACGTCCAGAGCCCCTGCTGCTGCTGAGCCCGCACGAAGTCCTCGGCAACCAACGCGGAGAGGTTGAAGTACGCCTCCCGCACCTTCGGCCGCATCATGTCGAGATCAACCTCGGCACCGGCGGCGAGATGCTCGTCGAACGGGATGACGACAACGCCCCGGCACCGCGTCTCGAAGTGGGACACGATGTCATCGACCTTGATCATCTTGCCGGTCTCGCGCACTCCCGAGATGACGGTGAGCGACCGCGAGACGAGATCGGCGTACCCATGGGCCGACAGCCAGTCCAAGGTCGTGGACGCGCTGCTGGCGCCATCCACGGACGGCGTGGAAATGATGATCAGCTGATCGGCGAGATCGAGAACGCCCCGCATGGCGCTGTAGAGCAACCCCGTACCCGAGTCGGTCAGGATGATCGGGTACTGCTTGCCGAGTACGTCGATCGCGCGCCGGTAGTCCTCGTCGTTGAACGTGGTCGACACGGCCGGATCGACGTCGTTGGCGATGATCTCGAGCCCGGACGCGGCCTGTGAGGTGAAGCGGCGGATGTCCATGTACGAGTTGAGGTACGGGATCGCCTGGACGAGGTCACGGATGGTGGCCCCGGTCTCGCGCCGCACCCGGCGGCCGAGGGTGCCCGCGTCGGGGTTGGCGTCGATGGCGAGGATCTTGTCCTGTCGCTCGGTGGCGAGCGTGGAGCCGAGGGCGGTGGTCGTGGTCGTCTTGCCGACGCCGCCCTTGAGGCTGATGACGGCGATGCGGTAGCAGGACAGAACCGGAGTCCGGATCAGCTCCAACTTCCGCTGCCGCTCGGCCTCTTCCTTCTTGCCGCCGAGCTTGAACCGGGACCCGCCGGCAGCGGGCCGGCTGCTCTTGGCCTTCGGCTTGTTGTTGCGCAGCAGCCGGTCGGAGGACAGCTCGACGGCGGCGGTGTACCCGAGGGGCGCCCCGGGGTTGGTCCGCTCCCGCTGGTCGTGCTGCACGGCCTGCGGCCAGGCGGCACCGGTGCGGGGGTCGATGGGCGGCTGAGGCTGAGCCGGGGGCTGCGCCTGCGGCTGGGGCTGAGCTTGGGGCTGGTGCTGAGCCGGGAACGGCTGCTGAGGCTGTTGTTGCTGCGGCTGTACGGGGGCAGGCGGCTGGGGCTGCGGTTGAGCTTGGGGCTGCTGCTGGGCCGGAAGAGGCTGCTGGGCCTGGGGCGCAGGCGGCTGAGGGAACCCGTAACTACCCTGCGGGGCAGGGGAGTTGGGGTCGGCCGGAACGGGAGCGCCTTGCTGCGGGAAGCCGTACCCGGTCGGCGGTACCGGGGCGGCACCCTGCTGCGGGAACCCGTAACTACCCTGCGGCGGAGGGGCCGAGGGGCCAGGCGCAGGAGGTCCGGCCTGCGGGAACCCATACCCGGCGGACGGAGCAGGCGCTTGCGGAGCAGGCGCACCTTGCTGTGGGAATCCGTACCCACTCGGCGGCATCGGAGCGTCAGCAGTAGGTGAGGGCGCGGGCGCGACCGGTGACGGAGCCACCGGACCGGTGGGCGAGGGCCACGCCGGAGGCGTGATCTGAGGAGCAGGCGGCTGAACGGGCGCAGGCATAGGTGCAGGTGCGGGCGCGGGCTCAGGCGCCGACTCGGCCCGCTGCGGCACAGGCGGCTGTACGGGTTCGGCAGCGGGCGTCGGCTCCGCGCCCGGCGGCGTCGAGGCCTGGACAGGCACGGGCCACTGCGGCGCCGACGTGGGCGCGGCGGGCTGGAAGGCGGGCGGCAGTGGCGGAAGCCCACCGTGCGGCGCGGGCGGCGGAGTCCAGGAGGGCGGAACGGAGTCCTGCACGTCATCGGCGGGCGCATCAGGCACAGCGTCCTGAGGGGAGACATCACCGATCTCGTCAACGGCGTCGGCGGCATCGGCGCTGTCGACATCACCGGGATCGCCGGAGTCCGCACCGACAAGGCCCGAGATCTCATCGACAGAGTCGAAGCTCTCGTCGTCGGCAGCAGAAACGCCGTAGGCGTCGCTCTCGCCGCCGTCGCCAGAGGAAAGATCGCTCTTCGCGCCAACAGACGGCTCGGAGACCGAGTCGTCAACCTCGTCCGAGGCATCCGCGTCTGCTGTTTCCGCGGTTTCGGCATCGTCCCGCGGAGCTTTTGCGGCGGCCCGCTCCTCGATCTCCCGCTTCAGGGCGACAGCGGAGAACCTCATGGTGGCGCCACTCTCAAGATCGCCACTGCTGTCGGCAACGGGCTCGGCGATGGGCGCGACCGAAGCGGGAGGCGAGGGCACAGGCTCCGGCTCGACCTCCGGCTCCGGCTCCGGCTCCGGAGCGACCTCAGCCTCAGGCTCAGGCGCGACCTCAGGCTTCGGAACGACACCGGTCACATGCACGGAGGAGGCGACACCAGCAACAGCACCGCTCCAGTCGGCAGCACCGCCCGAAGGTGAACCGCCCTCAGGGGCGGCCGGAGCCGGGGAGGGGGAAGCTTCAGGTGACGAGGCTGGAGCGGGCGTGGACGTGGGTGCGGGAGCGACCGGCGCAGCCCAGTCCGTCTGCGGCTGGAACCCGCTCCCCACGGGCAGCTTCGGCACAGCGACGGGCCGCCCGACCGGCGGAGCCTCAGGCTCAGGAGCAACGGCAGGAGCGACCGGCTCATCGGCAGCCGCGGGCGGAGGGACAGGTGGAGTGGCAGGCGAGGAGGCCGTCGAGGAGGCGGGCGGCGCCGAAGGAGTCTCCCCCGCACTGCCGGACGCGTTCTGCGTGTACCAGGCGGGCGGGGCGTAGTCGATGGTGAACTCGCCCGTCGTCTCGGCAGCGGACTCCGCGTCGGACTGATCATCGACGGGTGTGTCCCAGCCCCCGCGGATCTCGTCCCGATCGCTGTTCACAATGCCTCCTGGTGTGGTCGAGCACCCTCGTGCCGTGGTGGGGGGCGACCGTTCCTGTCGTCCGATCCGCCTTGGCTCTCCCCGTTGGGGACGCGCACCACCCACTCGCGGGTTCTGGCGTTGCGCCCTGTCCCAGCCTAATCACCAAAACCACCAGCACGGCAGGGCAGTCCGCCCCACGAATGCTGTCCTTTGTGTCACTCCCCACCCCGAAGCTCACCGCACCCTGGAAACAGCAGAGGCAAACCACCCCAACAAGCGACAAGGGGTCGCAAATTGGAGAGCCGGAGCATGCCCGTCCTTCCGGCGAAGTACCCACCCGCCACGCTCAAGTGATCACTCGCCATGCGCGCCGAACGCATGCCGAGGGCCTGTTTTTCGACAAACCGAAAGAGGGGAGGAGCGGTGGACCGCCTCTCCCCTCTTTCGGCAAGCGACCCGCACGAGTGACCGCCGTAGATCACCTACGGGACGACACCCGGGTCAGCCAGTCACCCCGTAACTCCAGCCTCACCGGCTCCACCCGAACCGGCTCCCCCCGCAGGTGCCCCTCCGGCATGAGGCGACGGCTCCAGATCGAACTCCCCGTCCCGCGCCCCGAGTACGAAAGCGGTCCACTCCGCCTCGGTGTAGCGCAGCACGGTCTCGGGGTCGAGCGACGACCGCATCGCGACAGCGCCCTGCGGCAGGTAAGCGATCTCGACCCGCTCCTCGGCCTCCTCGGTACCGGGCGCGCTGTGCCACTCGACCCCGGAGATATCAAGGGCGTAGAGCTCGTTCTTCTCGCGCTCCTTGCGGGCCTTGATGTCCTCGTCCTGTGCCTCGGCCATGGTGCGACGGCCCCTTCCACATGAGCGAACCAACCGTTTGCTCAGCCTACTTGGCGGGTCCGGGACGTGCGCGATCCTGCGATCACTGCCAGGTCCCGGCAGTTCGGTGTTGGCCACGGTGTTGGCGGTCATCGTCCTGGGCGCGGGCGGTGGCATCCTCTGGGCGGTGTCCGGCGACCGTGCGCAAGAGGCGAAGAACCCGACGGCTGCCAGGCGGGCACCGGACGAGATCCCGGACACCGCCGCGGACAGGAACTTCGTCAGGGGAGTCGGCGGCACGCTCAAGGGCTTCGAGCTCACCGCGTTCGAGCACGGCCGGATCTTCTTCGCCCCCGAGGAGTGGCACCGGGAGGAAAGGGGCCCCGGGGAGGGGACGGCCTACGGCACACTGGGGGGGCGAAGGGTCCTGAGTGGGGATCGAAGGGGTCCAGGACGGAATGGAACCGTTGCGCGCGGGACTGGACAGGAGCCCTGTCAGCCGCTCTCGCGCCGACTGGTATCCTGTGTAGCGGCCGTATGTGTACGCGCCCCCGGACCCCCTCTGACGAGGACCTGGAGGCAGCGCCCAGCGGACCTCGCCTCCCGAGTTACGGAAGCTCCCCTGAGATTTAGACCAGGGGCACTCGGTGGCCACGAAAAGACTACGAGGAGTAAGCGTGTCGCTCGACGCCGCTACGAAGAAGCAGATCATGACCGAGTTCGGCCAGAAGGAGGGCGACACCGGCTCCCCCGAGGTCCAGGTCGCCATGCTCTCGCGCCGTATCTCGGACCTGACCGAGCACCTCAAGACCCACAAGCACGACCACCACTCCCGTCGTGGTCTGCTGATCCTGGTCGGTCAGCGTCGCCGTCTGCTGCAGTACCTTGCCCGCAAGGACATCAAGCGCTTCCGTGCGCTGGTGGACCGTCTGGGCATCCGTCGCGGTGCGGCGGGCGCTAAGTAAGACATCGTGAAGGGGGCGGTTCCCACGCAAGAGGGGGCCGCTCCCTTTGCTGTATGCAAGCGTGCCGTGCGTGATGTACGCATGCTGTACGTGCGAAGTGTCACCGGCGCTTTGTAGTCTGGTCGCACAACGTCATACGCACACCTGTATCGGACTGGGCAGAATCGGACTGCACGGTCCAACGACGTAACGGCGTCGCACATGGCGACGGGACGACGTCAACTGAACGAGGAGAAGCGCACCTCAAGGAAAGCCGCCGCCGGTCCTCGGTAGTGGCCCCCGGAGTACAGGGAGAGCTCGAGCGTCGAGGGGACTCGGCCATCGGGCGAACGTGTACCACCCGGGTGCTTCGATCGAAGACCGGCCCGCACCAGTAGGAGCGCTTCTCCGCCACCGTCCCCGTGCCACACGGGCCAGGGGACGAAAGACGACAAGTAACGGAGAAAACGCTAGTGGAGAACGAGACCCACTACGCCGAGGCTGTTATCGACAACGGCACTTTCGGCACCCGCACCATCCGCTTCGAGACGGGCCGCCTGGCCAAGCAGGCCGCAGGCTCCGCCGTCGCGTACCTGGACGATGACACCATGGTGCTGTCGGCCACCACCGCTTCCAAGCGGCCCAAGGACCAGCTCGACTTCTTCCCCCTCACGGTGGACGTCGAGGAGCGGCAGTACGCCGCCGGCAAGATCCCCGGTTCGTTCTTCCGTCGTGAGGGTCGCCCCTCCGAGGACGCGATCCTGACCTGCCGCCTGATCGACCGCCCGCTGCGTCCTTCCTTCAAGAAGGGCCTGCGCAACGAGATCCAGATCGTCGAGACGATCATGGCGCTCAACCCCGACCACCTGTACGACGTGGTCGCGATCAACGCCGCCTCCTGCTCCACGCAGCTGGCCGGCCTGCCCTTCTCGGGCCCGATCGGCGGCACGCGTGTGGCGCTCATCAAGGGTCAGTGGGTCGCCTTCCCGACGCACACCGAGCTTGAGGACGCCGTCTTCGACATGGTCGTCGCCGGTCGCGTCCTCGAGGACGGCGACGTCGCGATCATGATGGTCGAGGCCGAGGCCACCGAGAAGACCATCCAGCTCGTCAAGGACGGCGCGGAGGCCCCCACGGAGGAGGTCGTCGCCGCCGGTCTCGAGGCCGCGAAGCCCTTCATCAAGGCGCTCTGCAAGGCCCAGTCGGACCTCGCCGCCAAGGCCGCCAAGCCCACCGGCGAGTTCCCGGTCTTCCTGGACTACCAGGACGACGTCCTGGAGGCCCTCACGGCCGCCGTGAAGTCGGAGCTCTCGCAGGCCCTGACGATCGCCGGCAAGCAGGAGCGCGAGGCCGAGCTCGACCGCGTCAAGGAGATCGCCTCCGAGAAGCTGCTCCCGCAGTTCGAGGGCCGCGAGAAGGAGATCTCCGGTGCCTACCGCGCGCTGACCAAGAACCTGGTCCGTGAGCGCGTCATCAAGGACAAGGTCCGCATCGACGGCCGCGGCGTCACGGACATCCGTACGCTCGCCGCCGAGGTCGAGGCCATCCCGCGCGTGCACGGTTCGGCGCTGTTCGAGCGTGGCGAGACCCAGATCCTGGGCGTCACCACCCTCAACATGCTCCGCATGGAGCAGCAGCTCGACACCCTCTCGCCGGTGACGCGCAAGCGCTACATGCACAACTACAACTTCCCGCCGTACTCGGTCGGCGAGACCGGCCGCGTCGGTTCGCCCAAGCGCCGCGAGATCGGCCACGGCGCGCTCGCCGAGCGCGCGATCGTGCCGGTTCTCCCCTCGCGCGAGGACTTCCCGTACGCGATCCGTCAGGTCTCCGAGGCCCTCGGTTCGAACGGCTCGACGTCCATGGGCTCGGTCTGTGCCTCCACGATGTCGCTGCTCAACGCCGGTGTGCCGCTGAAGGCCGCCGTCGCGGGTATCGCCATGGGCCTGATCTCCCAGGAGATCGACGGCCAGACGCACTACGTCGCCCTCACCGACATCCTCGGTGCGGAGGACGCGTTCGGTGACATGGACTTCAAGGTCGCCGGTACGAAGCAGTTCGTGACCGCGCTTCAGCTCGACACCAAGCTCGACGGCATCCCCGCCTCGGTCCTGGCCGCCGCGCTGAAGCAGGCCCGTGACGCGCGTCTGCACATCCTCGACGTGATGAACGAGGCGATCGACGTTCCGGACGAGATGTCCCCGAACGCGCCGCGCATCATCACCGTCAAGATCCCGGTGGACAAGATCGGTGAGGTCATCGGCCCGAAGGGCAAGATGATCAACCAGATCCAGGAGGACACCGGCGCCGACATCACGATCGAGGACGACGGCACCATCTACATCGGTGCCGCGCAGGGCTCGCAGGCCGAGGCCGCCCGCGCCACGATCAACGGCATCGCCAACCCGACCATGCCGGAGGTCGGCGAGCGCTACCTGGGTACGGTCGTCAAGACCACCACCTTCGGTGCGTTCGTGTCCCTGATGCCGGGCAAGGACGGTCTGCTGCACATCTCGCAGATCCGTAAGCTCGCCGGCGGCAAGCGCGTGGAGAACGTCGAGGACGTCGTCGGCGTGGGCCAGAAGGTCCAGGTCGAGATCGCCGAGATCGACTCCCGCGGCAAGCTCTCCCTCATCCCCGTGGTCGAGGGCGAAGAGGGCGACGAGACGAAGGACGACACCGACAAGTGACGTCGAGTAGCACCACGACGACGGCCCGCCCCTCTTCGGAGGGGCGGGCCGTCGCCCGTACCCAAACCCTCCTCAAGGGCAAGGACGGCATCGGCACGGTCCGCCGTACGACACTGCCGGGCGGCCTGCGCGTCGTCACCGAGACCCTGCCCTCCGTACGCTCGGCGACCTTCGGGATCTGGGCGAACGTCGGATCCCGCGACGAGACGCCGGCCCTGAACGGCGCCACGCACTACTTGGAGCACCTGCTCTTCAAGGGCACCAAGAAGCGCAGCGCCCTCGACATCTCGGCCGCGCTCGACGCGGTCGGCGGCGAGATGAACGCCTTCACGGCCAAGGAGTACACGTGCTACTACGCACGCGTGCTCGACACCGACCTGCCGCTCGCCATCGACGTCGTCTGCGACATGCTGACGGGCTCCCTGATCCTCCAGGAGGACGTCGACGCCGAGCGCGGCGTCATCCTCGAAGAGATCGCGATGACCGAGGACGACCCGGGCGACTGCGTGCACGACCTGTTCGCGCACACGATGCTCGGCGACACGCCTCTCGGCCGCCCCGTCCTGGGCACCGAGGAGACGGTCAACGCCCTCAACGCGGACCGGATCCGCCGCTTCTACAAGAAGCACTACGACCCGACCCATCTGGTCGTCGCGGCCGCGGGCAACGTCGACCACAACAAGGTCGTACGTCAGGTCCGTGCCGCCTTCGAGAAGGCGGGCGCCCTGCACCGCACCGACGCGACGCCGGTCATCCCGCGCCAGGGCTCGCGCGCCCTGCGCACGGCGGGCCGCGTCGAGGTCATCAACCGCAAGACCGAGCAGGCCCACGTCATCCTCGGCATGCCGGGCCTGGCCCGCACGGACGAGCGCCGCTGGGCCATGGGCGTCCTGAACACCGCCCTCGGCGGCGGCATGTCGTCCCGCCTCTTCCAGGAGGTCAGGGAGAAGCGCGGCCTTGCCTACAGCGTGTACTCGTACACGTCGGGCTTCGCCGACACCGGCCTCTTCGGTGTGTACGCGGGCTGCCGTCCGAGCCAGGTGCACGACGTACTGAAGATCTGCCGCGACGAACTCGACCAGGTCGCGCAGAACGGCCTGAGCGACGACGAGATCGGCCGTGCGATCGGCCAGCTCGCGGGCTCCACCGTCCTCGGCCTCGAGGACACCGGCGCGCTGATGAACCGTATCGGCAAGAGCGAACTGTGCTGGGGTGAGCAGATGTCGGTCGACGACATGCTGGCCAGGATCGCGGCGGTCACCCCGGACGACGTCCGTGAGGTCGCCCGCGATGTCCTCGGCCACCGTCCGTCGCTCTCGGCCATCGGCCCGCTCAAGGACAAGCAGGCCGCCCGTCTGCACGACGTGGTCTCCTAACCCCCTTAAACCCCTTAAGGAATCAGGCACATGAGCAAGCTGCGCGTGGCGGTCGTCGGAGCCAAGGGCCGGATCGGCTCCGAGGCCGTCCGAGCCGTCGAAGCCGCCGACGACCTCGAACTGGTCGCCGCCCTCGGCCGGGACGACTCGCTGGACACGCTGGTGGAGACCGGCGCCCAGGTCGTGGTCGAACTGACCAACCCCGACGCGGTGCTGGGCAACCTGGACTTCTGCGTGCGGCACGGCATCCACGCCGTGGTCGGTACGACGGGCTGGACGGACGAGCGCGTCGCGCAGCTGGAGGCCTCGCTGGCCGCATCGCCGAAGACGGGCGTCCTGATCGCCCCGAACTTCTCCATCGGCGCTGTGCTCACCATGAAGTTCGCGCAGCTCGCGGCGCCGTACTTCGAGTCCGTCGAGGTCGTCGAGCTGCACCACCCGAACAAGGCCGACGCCCCCAGCGGCACCGCCACCCGCACCGCCCAGCTCATCGCCGAGGCCCGCAGGGAGGCGGGCAGCGCCCCGCAGCCCGACGCCACCTCGACGGCGCTCGACGGCGCCCGCGGCGCGGACGTCGACGGCGTGCCGGTGCACTCCGTGCGCCTGCGCGGCCTCCTGGCCCACCAGGAGGTGCTGCTCGGCAGTGAGGGCGAGACCCTCACCGTCCGGCACGACTCGCTGCACCACAGCAGCTTCATGCCGGGCATCCTGCTCGGCGTACGGCGTGTGGTGAGCACTCCGGGCCTGACCTTCGGCCTGGAACACTTCCTGGACCTGAACTGACGCGGGCCGAACCGAGCTGAACTGACCCTCATGCGAGCAAAGATCACTTACGCCGTCACGGCTGCCGTCCTGGTCGTCTACTTCGTCCTGGTCGGCAGCCGCGGCGTGCTCCTGATACAGCACGGCACCGCCCTGACCATCACGTTCGGTGTGGCGGTGCTCATCCTGCCGTTCATCGGCGTCTGGTTCCTCTGGAAGAACACCCAGTTCGTCCAGCGCGCCAACCGCCTCGCCGCGGAACTTGAAGCCGAAGGCGGCCTGCCCGTCGACGAGTTGAAGCGCACGCCCGGCGGCCGCATCGACCGCGACTCGGCCGACGAGGTCTTCGCGCGGCGCAAGGCCGAGACCGAGGACTCACCGGACGACTGGCGCTGCTGGTTCCGCCTCGCCGTCGCCTATCACGACGCCCGGGACACCCCGCGCGCGCGACAGGCGATGCAGCGCGCGATCGCGCTGCATGCCGGTCGGCCGGTGAACGCCTGACTCAGGCGGTGGGCCGGTACTCGTCGGCCCACACCTCGATGGAGTCGGCCGCCCGGTTGAAGGCCGCGTGCCGGGCCAGGAAGTCGGCATTGCGGTCGGTGAGCAACGGAGGCCGGCCCCCGGCCCGCTGATCGCGCTGTACGAGGATGAGCGCCTGCCCCTGCACGGTGCGGGGCAGCCCGAGCCACCGCACGGGCTGCTGCGTCGTGCGCACCGTCACGACCTGCGCCCACGGCACGGTCTGCGTCGTCAGGAAGGCCACCCGACGCAACCCGTGTGCGCTCACCCAGGTGCCCATCCGCAGCAGCCGCAGCGCGCTCACGATGACGGCCACCGCGAGTCCCGCGCAGATCGCGGCACCCGCCAGTGAGTCCGCGAACGCGATGATCACGGCGGCGACGAGGACGAACGCGGCGAGCAGCAGAAGCAGCGCGGCCGCTCCCACCCGCCATGGGCCCGGCCGGTAGGGCCGCCGCCAGTGGTCACGGTCGTCGAACGGCAGCGCGGCGTCGTCCGCCGTCTCGTCAAAGGCGCGGTCCGCCGTCAGGAAGGGCAGGGGCACGACTGAATCCTCACTCAATCCACGCACGGGCTGTGCCCGGTGAGGCTACCGAGCCCGGCTCCGGCCGACCACCCTTGGGGGGCCAAGGGGGTACCTCCCACGCCTTTGGGGCAGTGGGGGAGAGTCAGGGGCCCTCTGGGGTCGTCATCGACCGTTCGAGGCTTCGGACTGCTGGGTCTGTGCGGGTGACTGCTCGGGCGACACGGCGGGCATGCCGACCAGCAGGGAACCCGCGAGTCCGGCGACCACGACCAGGCCGATCAGGGTGCGGCCCACGACCTGAGAGGTCGACGGGCGCTCTCGGGGTGGGGGAGTGACATTGCTGCGGAACTGGTCGGCTTCGGCGATGAAGGCGAACGGAACGGGCTCGCGCCGACGGAACATGGGGTGCGCTTCTCCTCACGCGACTCGAACGTATCTCTGTTGTCTATACAGACGCTCGAAAGACCCAAATGGTGCCCGGTTTCGCCAAATTCGCTGAAGATTGTCGTGGCGAGACACCGAACGGCCGATTGTCAGTGCCGGGCCATAGAGTGGGCGCCGCCCGAGTGATGCACATGGAAGGACCCCCGCCAGTGAGCGAGACCCCCACCGAAGACCTCAAGCCCAGCTTCCGCAGCGAGGTCACCGTCGAGCTGGTGAAGCATGCCGCGACCGACTCCGACGTCCTGTGGGCCGCCCGTGTCTCCACTGCCGGTGAGCAGTCCCTGGAGGAGCTCCAGAAGGACCCGGAGCGCTCGAAGGGCCTGATCAACTACCTGATGCGGGACCGCCACGGCAGCCCCTTCGAGCACAACTCGATGACGTTCTTCATCAGCGCCCCGATCTTCGTCTTCCGCGAGTTCATGCGGCACCGCGTCGGCTGGTCGTACAACGAGGAATCCGGTCGCTACAGGGAGCTCGAGCCGACGTTCTACGTCCCCGACGAGTCCCGCAAGCTGGTCCAGGAAGGCCGCCCCGGGAAGTACGTCTTCGTGGAGGGCACCCAGGCCCAGCAGGAGCTCACGACCCGCGTCATGGAGGACTCGTACGTGAAGGCGTACGAGGCCTACCAGGAGATGCTCGCCGCCGGCGTCGCCCGCGAGGTCGCCCGCGCGGTCCTGCCGGTCGGCCTCTTCTCGTCGATGTACGCGACGTGCAACGCCCGTTCGCTGATGCACTTCCTCGGCCTGCGTACGCAGCACGAGCTCGCCAAGGTCCCGTCCTTCCCGCAGCGGGAGATCGAGATGGTCGGCGAGAGGATGGAGGAGCACTGGGCCAAGCTCATGCCCCTCACGCACGCGGCCTTCAACGGCAATGGTCGTGTGGCTCCGTAAGGCGCTCGCGTGGCTCCCTAAGGCACTGATGTACGGGTGGGCTGAGCGAGGTGTCCGTATTGCGGCATTTCGGGAAGTTCATCTAGCCTGATCAAACGGACCCGGCACTGCTTGAACCCCCGAGCAGGCAGTGCCGGGCTCCTCACTTGTCAGGTCCGCACACATCCCCCGAGGGGGGACCACGCGTTGAGCAGCGAGTAGCGTGTTACCCATGGCTCCGACCTCCACTCCGCAGACCCCCTTCGGGAGGGTCCTCACCGCCATGGTCACGCCCTTTACGGCGGATGGCGCACTTGACCTCGACGGCGCGCAGCGGCTCGCCGCCCACTTGGTGGACGCAGGCAACGACGGCCTCGTCATCAACGGCACCACTGGTGAGTCCCCGACCACCAGTAACGCGGAGAAAGCCGAGCTCGTACGAGCAGTGGTGGAAGCGGTCGGAGACCGGGCCCATGTCGTCGCGGGCGTCGGCACGAACGACACCCGCCACAGCATCGAGCTCGCCCGTGACGCGGCTCGTGCAGGCGCCCACGGCCTCCTTACGGTCACGCCGTACTACAACAAGCCGCCGCAAGAGGGCCTGCTCAGGCATTTCACCGCGATCGCCGACAGCACCGAGCTGCCGGTCATGCTCTACGACATTCCCGGCCGCAGTGGCGTACCGATCAACACCGAGACGATCGTCCGCCTCGCCCATCACCCGCGGATCGTCGCCAACAAGGACGCCAAGGGCGATCTCGGCCGCGCCAGCTGGGCCATCGCCCGCTCCGGCCTCGCCTGGTACTCCGGCGACGACATGCTGAACCTCCCGCTGCTCTCCGTCGGCGCCTGCGGCTTCGTCTCCGTCGTGAGCCATGTGGTCACCCCGGAACTGCGCGCGATGCTTGACGCGTACTCCACGGGTGACGTGCAGAAGGCCACCGAGATCCACCAGAAGCTGCTCCCGGTCTTCACGGGCATGTTCCGCACGCAGGGTGTGATCACCACCAAGGCGGCGCTCACCTTGCAGGGCCGCCCCGCGGGCCCGCTGCGGCTGCCCCTGGTCGAACTGTCGCCCGACGAGACGGCCCAGCTCAAGATCGATCTGGCCGCCGGCGGGGTACAGCTCTAACCACAGACTTCACAACTGAATACGCGAAACACCGCGGGACACCGACTGACACGGTCCTGCACCCACACCAAACAACTGCTACTGCACGAACGTCATGCGCGCCACGTGCCCTGGAGGTACGTGGCGCGTGTGGTGAGGAGAGTCTTTTGAGTCATCCGCATCCTGAACTCGGCGCCCCGCCGAAGCTCCCGAAGGGCGGCCTGCGGGTCACCCCGCTCGGCGGCCTCGGTGAGATCGGCCGCAACATGACCGTCTTCGAGTACAACGGTCGCCTGCTGATCGTCGACTGCGGAGTGCTCTTCCCCGAGGAGGAGCAGCCCGGAATCGACCTGATCCTGCCGGACTTCACGTCCATCAGGGACCGCCTCGACGACATCGACGGCATCGTGCTCACGCACGGCCACGAGGACCACATCGGCGGTGTCCCGTATCTCCTTCGCGAGAAGCCGGACATCCCGCTGATCGGCTCCAAGCTGACCCTCGCGCTCATCGAGGCGAAGCTCCAGGAGCACCGCATCCGTCCCTACACGCTCGAGGTCGTCGAGGGCGACCGCGAGCGTCTTGGCCCGTTCGACTGTGAATTCATCGCGGTCAACCACTCCATCCCGGACGCCCTGGCCGTCGCCGTCCGCACCCCCGCGGGCATGGTCGTCGCCACCGGCGACTTCAAGATGGACCAGCTGCCGATGGACGGCCGCCTCACCGACCTGCACGCGTTCGCGCGGCTGAGCGAGGAGGGCATCGACCTCCTTCTCTCCGACTCGACGAACGCCGAGGTCCCGGGCTTCGTCCCGCCGGAGCGCGACATCTCGAACGTGATCCGGGGCGTCTTCGCCGGCGCCCAGAAGCGGATCATCGTCGCGAGCTTCGCCAGCCACGTCCACCGCATCCAGCAGATCCTGGACGCGGCGCACGAGTACGGCCGCAGGGTCGCCTTCGTGGGCCGCTCGATGGTCCGCAACATGGGCATCGCGAGGGACCTCGGTTATCTGAAGGTCCCGCCGGGCCTGGTGGTCGACGTCAAGACGCTCGACGACCTGCCCGACAGCCAGGTCGTGCTCGTCTGCACGGGCTCGCAGGGCGAGCCGATGGCCGCCCTCTCCCGGATGGCCAACCGCGACCACCAGATCCGCATCGTCCAGGGCGACACGGTGATCCTGGCGTCGTCGCTGATCCCCGGCAACGAGAACGCGGTCTACCGCGTGATCAACGGCCTGACCCGCTGGGGCGCGAACGTCGTCCACAAGGGCAACGCCAAGGTGCACGTCTCCGGCCACGCGTCGGCCGGCGAGCTCCTGTACTTCTACAACATCTGCAAGCCCAAGAACCTGATGCCGGTGCACGGCGAATGGCGCCACCTGCGTGCCAACGCAGAGCTCGGCGCCCTCACCGGCGTCCCGCACGACCGCATCGTGATCGCCGAGGACGGCGTCGTCGTCGACCTCGTCGAGGGCAAGGCGAAGATCGTCGGCAAGGTCCAGGCGGGATACGTGTACGTGGACGGCCTCTCGGTCGGCGACGTCACGGAGACCTCACTCAAGGACCGCAGGATCCTCGGAGACGAGGGCATCATCTCGGTCTTCGTGGTGGTGGACTCCAGCACCGGCAAGATCACCGGGGGCCCGCACATCCAGGCCCGCGGCTCCGGTATCGAGGACTCGGCCTTCTCCGCCGTCATGCCGAGGGTCCAGGAGGTCCTGGAGAAGTCGGCCCAGGACGGCGTCGTGGAGCCCCACCAGCTGCAGCAACTCATCCGCCGCACGCTGGGCAAGTGGGTCTCTGACAACTACCGTCGGCGCCCGATGATCCTTCCCGTGGTCGTCGAGGTCTGACCCGACACTGCGTCAGTTCCGGAGCGGGGCGCCTCGATTTGCATCGGGGAGCCCCGCTCCAGTACGTTTACGTCTCCGCCTGAACGGGAAGCACCCCGCACTCACGTGCCCGGAGCAACCCAAACGGGGCGGGGAATTCCGACTCAGAATCTCTGATAAAGTCGGAACCGCCGGAAAGGGAAACGCGAAAGCCGAAAGGCCGGAGCGGAAACCTGAAAGGCACCGAGGGAAATCGGACACGAAAGAGTCTGATAGAGTCGGAAACGCAAGAACAGCAAGAACAAAATGAAACACCGAAGGGAAGCGCCCGGAGGAAAGCCCGAGAGGGTGAGTACAAAGGAAGCGTCCGTTCCTTGAGAACTCAACAGCGTGCCAAA